>PUNZ01000153.1 GCA_003551945.1 Halovenus sp.
TTACAGATGATACTCTGTTCGAGCAGCCCAAGCCGTTCGACAGTCACAATGTCTTGGGCATGGCCAGCGCGATTGACTGTTGCTCGAACCTCCGCGCGGGTCGCACTGTTGACATTGACCCGACCGTTTCCGCGAGTCCACTCATAGAGCCTATCCTGCTCGCTCTCTGCAAGTGTTGGTTCATCACCAGGAACATACCGGAGCGGCATGTGCTGGACGAGGCCAAAGCGTGTTCGTATCTGCGCCGCGGTCCCTGGACCAAGTCCAAGGTTCGCCGCCGAAATACTCACTGGCTCTCCAGCATCGAGAACGAGTTCCTCCTCGCTCCACGAATCAAGCGTTCCAACGGCTGTCTCACCTGCTGAAGTTTCGGCGTCGATTGCTCCCCACTGTTCAGCAAGGACGTTTTCGGCAACAGTTTCATCGGGTCCAGCAACCGATACAGCTGGAAAGTCATCATCTCTGATAGTAATATCTACAGTCACATCAAGGTCACCGACCTGATTTGCAATCAGCGAGCGAAGGGAGTCGAGTGTGCGCTGTCGAGCATCTCCGTCGACATAACATTTCGTTGCAATGACGACCATGAATTAGCGTCCCCTCACGATTCGGCCTGCTCAGTTTCGACATTCAGTTCGGAGCGAAGTTCTTCTATCCGGTTTTCCATTGCATCAACGAGTCGAGTATTTTCCATCGGCTGTAGTTCGGCACCGGTTTGAGGACACTGGAAACCAAACTCCATTGCTTCCCCGAATTCAAATCTGATTCCGGCTTCCTCGGAAAGATAAAATTCGTTCTGTCGCTCGTATTCCTGTCGCTCTTCGAGTGCATCTAATAGCCGATACATTTCGCGTTCAAGTTGTTCTGGGATATTGTCGTATTTGAACGTCCAGAGATACGTGAGCCAGCCAGAGTCTTCATCCCGGAGACGGCGGTAGGTAGCGAGGTCATTTTCGTAGAGGATAAAGAGCGCTCGACGGACATCATTAAGTTCGAGTCCAAGTTCCTCTGCAAGTTCCTCGTCGGTTACCTCGCCATCGGGAGGCGCAGCGGCAACCGGCATCCCCTTGGGACCGACCAACTCGTGCAAGTATTTCTGAATGACCGGGTCATTGAGAAGGTCCTCAAAAGCCATTATTGACAGATGAAGGCGGCCGAAGGTTAAAACCCATCGGGTCACTGCCAGTCCTAGAATTTGTTCCGCTCCCCCGTGGAGTTCTGTCACTCCTGAAGTCGTTGTGTTGTCTCAATGAGTGGGTGGTGGGCGTAATCGACCGCATTGATATCTGCAATTTCGGAGAGATTTTCTTTCTTGGCTGTTTTTGCCATCCCGAGTTCTACGTCTTCGTCAATGACAATAACATATGCGTCCATTTTCTCGATGCCAAGCTGACTCGCAGCTTTGCTCCGATGATGGCCATCTGCCAGCAAAAAGTCGGTCGGGGTTTCGATGACGACAAGTGGCTCAGCGAGTCCTCGTTGCAGTTCGTATCGCCGACCTTCCAGTTCATCCGCATAGACTTTGCCCTGCGTTGGGGTCAGTTCCTTGAGCGAAATCTCCCGACGCTCTTCTCGCGCGGTGACGTCATGGATGTTTTCAAGTGTCCGAATGAGTTTATCTACCTTTCCTGGTGTTGCCCGTTCAATCTGGCTTCGTGTGACATCAGCGTTCGAAATAATCCCGACTAGGTTACCGGCATCGTCAACAACAGGCAGACGGCGAATCCCGGAGCGGAGGATTACCCGAGCAGCATCAGTGAGTTTCATGTCCGGGTGCGCAACGAGCAAGTCCGTGCTCATTACTTTAAAAATGGGTTCGTCTTCACCTTTCAAGAGTAAATCCCGAGCGGAGATAAATCCCTCAACGTACCGACCATCACAAACTGGAAATCCGCTGTGTCCATCACTGTTTACGATTCGCTCTGCGACTTCGCTGACCGTATCTTCAGGGGAGACCGTTGCCACATCACGCGTCATATAGGTCTGAACTGTCGGCTTATCTTCGTCTTCCATTATCGGTCAGAAGTACTGGCGTCGGCAAAAGTCTCTCGCCTAAATGTCATCGGGCTTTTCATCAGGGAGTGAAATTAGATACGAACTATCCCGGTCGAACGAACTTGGTTTTAGCGGTCGTGGTCCACCCTCAATTACGTCGAGATAGCGGTCGGTGATGACTGCTTCGACCGATTGCTCTACGGCAAGGTCGTCCTCATCGTCGACCTCTCCGATAATACCGATAGGTATCTGTCCCCCTGCCATATCAGCGTGGCCGCCGGCGCTACCAACTTGCTCGAACGCTTGACGCAACGTTTCACCGATATCGACTTCATCGGACTGCGCCCTGGCAGAAAGATAAATAACGTCATCCATAATTCCATACACAAGCGTTGTCTCGATACCGTCAAGTGTCAGAAGGTGGTCTGCTGCCTGTGAAAGTGCATCCCTATCAGAAAATAATCCGACTGGTGCCAGTACGTGTGGGCCAACAACGGTTCGGTTTCGATACGCTCGTGTAACCGTATCGAGTGTTCTCCCTGAAATGTTCGGCGACTCAATTCGTGAGAGTGCGTCCATATCTGCCGTCTTCACAAGCGTTGCTGCGGCCTCAAAATCAGCAGTTGAGACCTCGCGCTTGAACCGGTCCGTGTCGACGTGTATTCCAAAGAGCAGTGCACTCGCTACGGTTTCATCAAGTGGCAGTCCTTGCTGTTCGAGGTACTCCGTAATCAGCGTGCTTGTTGCACCAACATCGCTTCGTAAGTCGACATATCGAGCATCAACTGGGGTCCGTGGCGGGTGATGGTCAATTACGATATCAATTGGAGTTTCTTCCGGGAGTTGGTCGTTAATACCGGCTCGAGAGTGATCAACAAGGGCAATGCCATCAGATTCGGGGAGTTGCTCCCCAGGAGCTAACTCCGTGAGGTCCAACGCTAAGACGTTGACAAAGGCACGGTTTTCCTGATGATTAATCTCACCGTAATAGCAGACGGTACACTCACAGCCAAACCGCTCTGCGAGGGCCCGCAGGCCGACAGCGCTTGCAATCGCATCCGGGTCCGGGTTATCATGCGGGACGACAGCAAGCTTATCAATCTGACGAAGTATGCGACTTAACTGCCGTAATCGGCGTCCCTGTTCACCCAAGCGACTCATAATATGCTCTGTCACTTGTTGATGAGCGGATGAACTAACATCAGCAGCAACAGGGATATCTGAATCAGGGGAAGGTGAATCGTTGTACGAAAGTAAATAGGCATCCGGAAAGGCGAGATTAGCTGCGTCAGTCACCGTTTCAAGGCGTTCGTTGGACTGTTCTATCACCATGACGATATCCGGTGGCTCAAACGTAGCGAGTTCGTCCGTCGACGTGATATCAGTGACTGATACAGGAACCCCTGCATCGCGTAACGAGTTCGCAAAGTGACTATCATCGGTTCCGACAAGGACCGAGCCGGGTTCATCGAGCCGTGAGGTTGCAACCTGACGGATGAGACGGTCACGACCCAGAATCAACCGGTCAATCATAGCGGAAATACTCTCCCATCACGCTAAAGGTCAGCGGTATACTCATAGAGTCGAGACAAAATGACCTACTTTAATCGTTCTTGCAGGAATGACGGATGAGCCGCACTGACTCCCTCAAGCCCCATAATCTCCTCGTTAATGATTCGCCCGAGCATATCACCATCAGGTGCCCTGACCTCAGCCATCAACGTGTGGTCCCCGCTTGAGGTGTAAAGAGACTCGATAGAATCGAACTTCTTCAGCGCCTGGGTCACCTCAACGTATCGCTCACTCTCAACATCAACGCCGACGATTGCGATGGATTGACTGGAAAGTTTCTTTGGGTCAATATCAGCAGAATACCCAATAATAACCCCCTCTTCTTCAAGTTTGTTTATATATTTTCGAACCGTTGGTTTCGACACATCCGCCCGTTCTGCAATTTCAGCGTAGGAGGCTTGTGCATCCTCCTCCAGAACAGAGAGAATCCGCTTTTCGGTTGCCTCGGCACTCATATCAGCGCATTTGCTCCCTAATAAAAAATATCTTCCGAATCAGTAAATCAAAGTCGTACGATAGATAGCTACTGGATTATCGAGGTTTAAGCGGTGTTCTCTGTCGTATACTGAATTTCACCACCATTTGAAGGCATCCAAAGAACGGATTTATACTGGCACACAATGAACTTCCATTAATGCGCAAGTTGATGGGGACAATTGGCCTCGCTGGAATGGCAATTATACTGCTTGGTATCGTACTCGTTGCGATTGAGAATCTCCTCATCGCGGCTGGCCTGGTACTCGTTATCGGTGGAAGCGCACTTGTTGCTTATGGGATGGTCTCCCGATTCATGAAAGCGATGGGAATGCCGTTCTGACATCGGCTGTAAACCAAACCACGCATTTCGATAAACGATACGACTTTCACTCTTACTTTCGTAGCCTGGGTATGAACCAGCCACGCCGTCCACGTCGACTTCGTGCAGACGGTATCCGCTCGCTCGTCAGCGAAACGACGTTGCAAGCATCGGACCTTGTCGCGCCGATATTTGTAGATGCGACGGCAACCGAACGACAGCCTATCTCATCGATGCCCGGTCACGAGCGCGTCCCGGTCAACGATGCGGTGGCTCGCGTCGAAGAAATCGTAGAAAAAGGCGTTGAAGCGGTGCTCGTCTTCGGGATTCCAACAGAAAAAGACAATCAAGGGACGCGGGCATGGGTCGATGACGGTGTGGTACAACAAGCAGTTCGAGCGATTCGAGCGGAGACTGATGCCTACGTCATCACCGATGTCTGTCTCTGTGAGTATACGGACCATGGCCACTGTGGATTGCTTTCTGATGGAGAACATGATGCTGAAAACACTGAACATCCTGCATCGCCACAGCTAACTATTGACAATGATAAAACACTCGAATTACTCAAACGTATTAGCGTCTCACATGCCGAGGCCGGCGCGCACATGGTTGCGCCATCTGGAATGGTTGACGGAATGGTCGGTGCGATACGAGACGCTCTCGATACCAACGGCTTCGAGAACGTGCCAATCATGAGTTATGCAGCAAAGTACGAATCCGATTTTTATGGCCCGTTCCGAGATGCAGCGGACGGTGCCCCAAGCTTTGGCGACCGCAGACATTATCAGATGGACCCGGCAAACGCACGAGAAGCACGGTACGAGGTCTCACTCGATGTCGAACAGGGAGCAGATATACTGATGGTGAAACCTGCACTCCCATATCTCGATATCATTGCAGCTATCGATGCTGAGTTTGACCATCCAGTAGCCGCATACAACGTTTCAGGTGAGTATGCGATGCTTCATGCCGCAGCAGAGAAGGGATGGTTAGACCTCGACGCGACCGCCTACGAGTCACTCCTCTCGATTAAGCGGGCCGGAGCCGACCTGATTATCTCCTATTTTGCAGAAGACATCGCACACGAGCTATCGGGTGACTGATTCGAGTGAATAGAACCTGAAAAGTCGGCAGTTTTCACCACAAATCCGCGAATATTTAGCCGTTGCATCTCGTGTATTAGATATGACGGAGATTGCCCAGGCGGACGAACCGCTTGACCTCTCATTCTCGGAAACTGAACTGGAAGAACAGCGGGCCACAATAACGTCATTTATAAGTGACCAATTGCAGGAGGCGACTGCCGACAGCGCCGTGATTGCCCTCTCCGGTGGCATCGATAGTACGTTAGTCGCACATCTTGCTGTTGATGCACTTGACGCAGATTCCGTCTATGGACTGGTGCTTCCAAGTAATGTGAATCGGGAACGGAACATGAGCGATGCGGAACGGGTGGCAGATGAACTCCTTGGCATCGAGTATGATGTCATCGATATCGAACCGCTCGTCGATGCCTTCGTTGAAGCCGACCCACACCTTTCCGTAGCTGAAAAGGATGAGGAAGAGCTGCAGGTGGTGATAGGGAACGCACGGGCCCGCATTCGCGCGGTGCTTTCATATATGGAAGCAAATCGACGGGGTGGATTGGTTCTTGGGACCGGAAATAGAAGCGAAGCCGCAGTTGGCTACTTCACAAAATACGGCGACGGTGCCGTAGATTGCAATCCCATTGCTAACCTGTACAAACAACAAGTGCGTCAGTTAGCTCGTCACGTCGGTGTTCCGGAGGAACTTGCTGCGAAAACCCCGAGCGCAGAGTTGTGGGATGCGCAAACGGATGAATCTGAACTGGGCA
Source organism: Halovenus sp. (assembly GCA_003551945.1). Taxonomy (GTDB): domain Archaea; phylum Halobacteriota; class Halobacteria; order Halobacteriales; family Haloarculaceae; genus Halovenus. The sequence goes on from PUNZ01000153.1 coordinate 6,222, forward strand.
TCGAATACGACACACTTGATTCTATTCTTGTGCTCCACATCGATGGACCACTTTCGGTGCGTGCAACAGCTGCAGAACTTGGCGTTGAAGAACAGGTTGTTGAACGGGTCCGCGCACTGTTTGAGGCAAGTGCGCACAAACGATACGCACCACCAGGTCCCTAATCGGAACCTGCCTCGTTTCCGAGAGTATCCCTGTAGCTCACCAGGGGGAACTAACCGTAAAATACGGTCGTCGTTAGATTCGACCGACGTTTTGAACGGAAACGCTTTCGACTTCGTCAAGCGCAGAAAACGCTTCTTCGACAGCTTCGGTGCCACCGGATTCGTCTGGAACGAGTACCGTTGGAATGACAGCCACGAGGCCAAATGCGACTTCTTCGCGGTCAAATCGGTTGATTTTAGCTCCTTCTGGAAGCGATTGTTCAAGTGTTTCCTGAAGCTTATCCAAATCGATTTCCGGGCTGTTCGGCATCACTTTGATTTCGGCTGCAACTTTTCCCATGGTTATGGTCCTGTAAACCCACAGTCTGGGCACTGATAGAGGTTGCTCTGTTTGCGACACTTCGCACAGCGGTGGACATCATGGTTGCATTCCGGGCAGGCAAACGATGCTGCGTTTGTGCCAGCAATGTGAATGCCACACGAGATGCACTGACGGTCTCTTGCCGTCTTGCTCTGGCTCATACACCCCACTTTTGTGGCGGTCGTTTTAACCTTTGTCAAGTCAGTTCTCCCCAGTCAGATGATACTCAATGAACGTGATGACGCTCAGTTTGATTCACGAGCCTCATCAGGCTGTCCAAAGTTTGGCCCTTCAACGGCCTCTCCGACAGGCGCATCGCCATCCCAGCGATAAAACCCTTCTCCAGCAGCTTGGCCAGTATATCCCGCCTCTACGAGTGCGTCAAGCAATGGCGGAGGGTCATATCGCTCACCCAATGCATCGGTTAGATGCAGTAACTCTGCTTGTCGCTTGGCGAGTCCAATCCTATCCGCGCGTTCAAGCGGACCGATAGGGTAGCGATATGTTTCGGTAAACAGCGTATCAACAGCAGAAACGCTCGTGACACCATCAGCAACGAGCCACATGGCCTCCGCTTCGATAGCAAGGGTCAATCGCGTCGAGGCTAACCCCGGTGCATCTCGGACGTAGATGGCAGTAGCGCCGATAGTCTCGGTAAATAGCTCGATACGATTGATAACTGAGTCTGCAGTTTGGTCAGTGACGACGATCTCGACCAAAGGGTCGCTTCCGTCCGTGACAAATTGTATTCCAAGCGCCCGTTCCGGGTGTCGCATACCCGCTGTTGCTGCTGTAATCGATTGCTCAGGATTGGCTGATAACACAACAACATCGTCGTCAACATACTGTTCGATTGTTGCGAACTGTCGTTGCAATGCCCCCACATCATCAATGGCAGTTTCGATAACAATGTCGCTGCCAGCAACGGCAGCTTCTAATCCAGTTGTTCCTTCGATAGTGAGCTCGTTGGACTGTGCTTTATCCGTTGCTTGTTGTTTAATGTGGTCCACAGCATCCATGACGCTGGTTGCGTCTTCGGCCCACAGTTGGACAGAACAGCCGGTTGTAGCACACGTCTGGGCAATTGCTCTCCCCTGCTCCCTGACACCCAGTACTGTGATATCCATATGCCCTCAAAAGGTACTCAGTAAGTAATGATTTATGCATGGTTCCACATGGTTACGTTTCACTCCGCCCTGTTCAGTCAGCAGCGGCCTCCGTTCCAAGTGCAGCATCAGCGGTGTTCAACTGGCCAGAGAGGGCAATAAACCCGAACCCGATTTTTGCGACAACATCGAGATACGAGAGCACTAGTGAGGAGGTTTCCACGTTCATAAGCCCAAACCCGAACGGTGAGGTGAGCCAAATCGCTGGATACACCAACCACAACACCACTAAAAATGCTCGTAGTTTCCAGAACACTGCAACGGTTGTCGGGCTTTTCGTTCGAACTGCTCGGTCAAAGTCAGCGTAGGCATAGTAAATGACGCCAACGAATGTCAGACTACCTGCTGCGAAAAACACCGCGTTCAGGGGCATCGAGAAAAACGCACCCGCAAAGCCAAAGATGATTGTGAGTGCCATCAACGCTAGTGAGCGGGTGAGCGCCCTGCCAGCAACTCCAGCGAGTAAGCCTAGATAGAGGACGTGTAACGGAGTGGTAAGCACCCAGTCGAGATACCGCATGGAGAACAACGGTTCGCCATCTTGCGTGTCTATGACACCGAAGTCGAACGCCATCAATACGTATGCCACAACCGCAATCGCCGGAACTGCAACCAGTAGTGAGTATCGTCGCCAGTTTGTTCGTGGAACAAACCGGAAGCCATACGCAAGTGCAATCGTCCCAATCCCCATTGCAAATGCACCGAGCCAAAACCACGTACTGAGCATCGACATTACTGGTCACCTCCAATGACTGGAACCGTTTCACCGAGTTCATGTGAATCGGCCGAGACCGTAAACTGGTCCAACAGCTCACTCAGTGCAACAGCACGCTCATTGAGAACCGCCGCCGCGTCTGCAACGGATGCAATTGAGTCCGCTTGCTCGGCCGCAGCATCCGCAACCCGTTCAGTCTCTGTCTCGGTCTCTCGGCTCAGCTCGTTAAGCTCGTCGATGACCACCATCACCTCCTGTGCCGTTCGTGCCTGTTCGCCGGTTGCGGTGTCAATTTCTTGCATCCCACCATCAACTTCCGCGGTCAGTTCCAGAATCTGTTCGAGCGATTCGATGGCTTCCTCGACAGTTTCGGTACCGGAAGAGACGCGCTCACTCGTCGACTCCATCGTCTCAACCGTTTCCCCAGCCTGGGTTTGAATGCGGTCGATACGACTTTCGATATCGACAGCCGCATCTCGAGTCTCTTCGGCCAAGTTCTTAATCTCGTCAGCGACGACTGCAAAACCATCTCCGCTTCCATCTGCCCGTGCTGCTTCGATGCTCGCATTCAGCGCAAGCATATTGGTCTGGTCAACAATCTCCGTGATGAGGTCAACGATGTTTCCGATCGCTTGGAGGTCCTCCGCTAGCGTCGTGATTTCATGGACACTTTTGTTCGTCTCCGTTTCGATTGCATTCATTTCCCTAATTGCTTTTTGTGCCGCTTCACGACCTGTTTTACCGGCCTCTCTTGCTCGTGTCGACGTTTCTGCTACCTCCGCAGCGGAGGACGCAACTTCCTCCGCCGTTGCAGACAATGCTTGCATCTGTGCAGTCCCCTGTTCTAGTTGTTTCCGCTGGGTTGTAGCATCTGTCCGAATCTCGGCTGTTGATGTGCGAACAGACTCGCTTGCACGTCCGACGGTTCGAGCATCCGATTCAGCAGCCGTACTTGCTTGTTCCACCTCCGTTGCGAATGACTTTGTTAGTGCAATCGTCTCCTCTAACGAATCAAGCGTCGTGTTGAGTTCCTCCCCGATGCTCTGCATTGATTGATTCGTACTGTCTGGCGAAACGCGGTCCGTGAAATTACCCGCTGCTGCTGCACTAAGTACCGAGCGATAGGCGTCTGCTTTTCGCTCCAACTCCTCGTTGACGCGTTCGATTTCGGCTCGCTCTGCAACCGCTTCCCGATGCGCCTGTTCGGCTTCCGTTCGTGCTTTCTCCGCGTTTTCTTGTGCCGTCTCCGCATCGGTGATTTGCTCACGAAGCGATATCCGCATCGTCTCAAACGAAGCGTACAGTGAGCCAATCTCATCAGTCCGAGAGCTTTCGAGAGGAACCGCCAAATCACCATCCGCCATCTCCTCGGCCCGACCAGATAGCCGACGGAGCGACGTAATCGTGTTTGCTCCAACCGTCACCCCAACCAACCCAAGATTGATAACCGCCAAAAAGAGGAGACCAATGAGATTTGAGTTGATTTGGTCACTCAGCGCAAACGCTGTCGCTGAATCCGTTGTCGACAGTACTCGCCAGTTTGTTTGCTCCAAGCCCGCAACTGCGAGTATGTCATCATCCACAGCGACATCATTGTTAACCGTCCCATCAGCAGTGTCACCAACCTCAGCCAGTGGCGAAGGCTCACCGAGTGTAGAGGCGTTTGGGTGAGCAAGATACTCGCCATCATCGGTAACCACGGCAATCTCTGTTTCCTCGCGTGAGAGTGCGCTATGGTCAGTCTGTGCCTGTAGGTCTGCCGTATACATCACGGCTTGCTCATCAGTTCCTTCGACCGGAGCGATGACCCCAATAATTGGTCCATCGTATCCACCAACGGATACAGATTCACTAATAATGGTCTCTCCTTGTGCTAGCTGAGCGAGTTCATCAGCCTCAGGAATGTCAATGTCTTGGCCCGTCTCAACTGCGTCATCTGAGCTTGCCTCAACGGTCATCGTATCGAGGTCAATATACTGTATGCCGACGACGTTCTCGGGGAGGTGGCCACGGTCAGAACGTTCATCTAGTCGTTCTTGAATCGCGGGTATCTCTCCATCGGTCACAACCACAGATGTCGCGGTCGTGCCAACCGACCGCTCCAACTGAGTGAGCCAGGAGTCCAGTACCTCAGCTTCGGACTGTGTTGTACTTGTCACCTCCATTTCGACATCCTCTTCGAGCGTTGCAGCCGCTTGCATGCTAATAACGAGCCCAAAGCCAACCATGACGATAATCGTAAACGATAGCGCAACCCCCAATCGAGCAGCATAGCTTCGTTCGATAATACCGGGAAGAAGCGAGCTTCTTCTATCAGTCATACGTGAACGCTCTCAGTGAGATAGCTAAATCGGCATACCTCCCTGTGTAGGTATGTCCTGTTGCCAGTTTCCTAACTAAATAGGTTGTTAGGATTCGTCGGTAAGTAACTCAGCCTCCGCCTCGTACTCGTCGCTTACGTTTCGACCGGGTTCATAGACATTTTCGAACGGGACGTAGACCTCCCTGGTTGAGCCTGTTGGAATCGTCAGCTCTTCCATCGTCTCCGTCCAGGTGTCCTCGGGAGAGTCCGACCCATCAGGGACATACGAGAGTATTGTTTCAAGGTCCGTTTCCTGTGCATTTGGAAAATCATTTTCCATCTCTACGCGGACGACAATATCATTTGGATAGGTGCCCTCACGCTGGCCTTCCTGATGGATAACCCGGACATCGGTTACGAGAAAGTGGCCTTCTGCGCCGCCACAGCCGGCCAGCGAGACAGCCACTCCTGAACTCACTGCAGCAAGATATTGTCGTCGAGACGGTGTCTGCATCTATGCCGTATATGTGTTTCAATCGCTTGAACGTTCCGAGAGTCATCGGTGGACAGCACGGAGGTCAGGTTGTGGAAGGCTCAGCATCCGTGTCTGTAGGCTGGACTCGGGTCACGAGTGGCAGTGCGTTCTGCCGGACAAAGAGGAGATAATACGGAGCGGTTACCACGTAAAATGGTGGAAATGCACAGATAACAGCCCACAACAGTGGATTTCCGGTAAACGTTGTTTTTCCCCGCAGGCTCCACGCATCTAAGTAGACAGAAACTGGAAGGATGAGAAACGTCCCAACACCCCAAATGACAAAAAAGAAAAATGACTCGACAAGCGCACCGAGGCCGAAGAAACTAAACAGAGCAATGCTAATACTCGGAACCAACCCTGCCCACGCACCGTAGACCGCTCGTTCTGTTCCTCGCGTGTGACCCTCTGGGAGGAATGGAACATACTCGTTATCCTCCACCTGCAGCAGGATTCTCGACCCAATCAGTTGTTGAGGATCTTCAGGACTGGTTCCCGCTAGTTCTGCCAACTGGAGGAACTGTTCACTTGGTCCGGTCGCCGGCCACGGAAGATACGTTCTCACTTCGGAATCTCCAGATTCAGAAAGTACCAGACGAATTTCTAACGCCTCAAATGTCTCAATGTCCCGAGGGAAAGAGCTCGGTACGTCATTTTTTGAGACCGGTTCGATTGCACGTATTTCACCCCGTGCCTGCTCGCCAAACTCACCGAGCGGAAACCGAATCTGCGTCTCCTCTCCATCATCTGGCGCATCCGGCTTCGGAGGGCTGGTTTCCTTATTTTCTGACACAGATAGCGTTACTACGGCGGTCAGGTTAACACCTTGGCTTTCTTCATCCACAGTATTTTAGGAGTGGGATGAGTGATGACGAATAATGGCAGTCAGACCACCGACGAACGATACTGACGACCCCGAGAGTATCGAATTCGGGATAGCAGCCATCGACGAACGATTGTCGCGGTGGGATGTGTCGTTTCCAGTTACAACGGCTGAACTTGCGGAGACATACGGTGAGGAGCAAATCCCCGTGACTCCAAGCGGAAAGACGGTTCCGTTTCGAGCCGTGTTAACCCGCATTGAGACCGAGCACTTCGATAAACGCCAAGAACTGTTGAACACCCTTCACCCAGTTCTTGAAGCCGAACGCGAAAAACATTCCGGCGGTCTCATCAACCGATTACGGTCGCTTCTTCCGTTTTAACTGTTAGTCGCATCTAATACAGTGAGCGAGTGTTGTAACTGCTATCCCCACTGTGAAATAATCCCCATAACTTATGAGTTGGATTCAAAAAATGGCAATGGTACTTTTGCATCCATTCGCTCTACAATACTGGGAAAAGATTTAAAATGAATAAGCAATAATGTTGAAACGGAGGTGAACAAGTATGGCAGTGAGTAGAGACACCGAGTATCGTCCACAGAGAACCTTTTGGAAGCAATTAGTCGGTCAACTGTCTCGGTACGATATGCTCCTGGCTGCCATACCATTGGTGCTTGCACTGTCGTTGGCAGTCTATGCAGTTCTTGCAGTGCCGTTTGAGATGGCGCTCGCTGGTGGTGCACTCGTCAGTGTGGTCTGTATCGCTGATGCACTCTATTTCCACCCACCAACTCAGTCCACCGAAGCAGAATCGTAACTACACCTGATTGGACCGACTGATTGTAACAAAACTGTTTGTTTCCGTCAATTTAGAATGAGGCACTAAAATTCCCACGCCTACAGAGTGAACCACGTCAGCGGTGAGCGAGTAGGACGGGGTAAGTCACGCCGGTAAGTGTCTACTCTTCTTGTGCATCAACGACAGCCACGCTGGCGAGATTGACGATATCTTTGACCTCGTCACCACGCTGCAACACGTGCACTGGTTTGTCCATCCCAACCAGCATCGGCCCGATAGCCTCTGCACCGCCGAGACGTTGGAGCAGTTTGTACCCAATGTTTCCGGCCTCAAGGTTCGGGAAGACAAGGATATTCGCTGGTCCGTCCAACTCGGCAAACTCGTAGGTTCCCTCAAGGACCTCTTCAACAACGGCTGTATCTGCTTGCATCTCTCCATCCACCGGGAAGTCGACGTTCGCATCCTCACGAAGTCGTTGGGCAGCCTTTCGGACTTTTTGCGTTCCCTCGTTATTAACACTGCCAAAGTCAGAGTATGAGAGCAATGCCGCCCGTGGCTCAACATTGAAGCTTCGAGCCAACTCTGCTGTATGCTCGGTAATCTCCGCCAACACATCCTCATCGGGGTCAACATTCACTGTTGTATCTGCACAGAAGATGACCCGGTTTTTGAACGTCAGCATATACACACCAGCAGCGTAGTTGGCATCATCTGCTGTGCCGACAATCCGGAGTGGTGGACGAAGCGCTTCAGGGTAATGGTGCATCAACCCAGTCAGCATGGCATCCGCATCGCCCATTTCAACCATGACGCTTCCGAGATAGTTCCCGTCTCGAATCAGTTCATCAGCCTCGCGTCGGGTAACTCCTGCACGCTTACGCAGGTCATACAAGCGGTCCGCATAGGGAGCAAGCGTATCATCATTAGGGTCGACAACCTCTGGTTCGAAGCTCAACCCAAGCTGTTCCATTCGCTTCCAGATGTCATCTCGGTCGCCGATGAGAATCGGATGGGCGATGCCCTGGTCAACCAGTTGGTAGGCCGCCCGAATCATCTTCTCATCCGCACCTTCCGCGAGGACAACGCGTTTTGGCTCGCTTTTTGCCTTATTCAACACGACACGCATCATCTCGCGTGATTTGCCAAGCCGTGCCTCAAGCTGTTCCGTGTACTCTTCCAAGTCAAGTTCGCGGCGCGCTGCGCCGCTGTCCATCGCCGCCTGTGCAACTGCTGGCGCAACTTCGAACAGAACCCGTGGGTCAAGCGGTTTTGGGATGATGTACTCTGGTCCAAACTTAATTGGGTCATCGCCGTATGCTTTCACCACCGCATCCGGAACATCCTCACGTGCCAGCATCGCCAGTGCTTCAGCAGCAGCGACTTTCATCGCCTCGTTGATTTCGGTCGCACGTGCATCGAGTGCGCCGCGGAAAATGAATGGGAATCCAAGCACGTTGTTGACTTGGTTTGGGTAGTCAGAGCGGCCCGTTGCCATAATAACGGTATCATCGCGTGCAGCAACGGCATCCTCATACGCAATTTCTGGGTCCGGATTTGCCATTGCGAAAATGATTGGGTTATCTGCCATCGAGCGAACCATTTCCTGGTCGACGATGCCCCCAATGGAGAGGCCAACAAAGACATCTGCATCTTCAAGCGCCGCTGCGAGGTCGCCTCCTTCAGTGTCGCGTGCGAACTCCGATTTGAACTCGTTGACATCGCCTGCTTCTGCTCGCTCTTTGGTGATGATACCGCTTGAATCACACATCGTAATGCGGCTAGGGTCAGCGCCAAGCGAAACATAAAATCGTGCCGTTGCAAGTGCACTTGCCCCAGCACCTGAGAACACAATATCTAACTCATCGATTTCTTTATCGCTGATATCAACCGCATTGAGCAACGCCGCACCGGAGATGATTGCCGTTCCGTGTTGGTCATCGTGAAAGACTGGAATCGACATTTCTTCACGCAACGTCTCCTCAATTTCGAAGCACTCGGGTGCTTTAATATCCTCTAAATTGATACCGCCGAACGTAGGCTCCATCGCACGAATACTCCGAATCATCTCCTTCGGCGAGTCATGGTCTAGTTCGATATCGAACACGTCGATATCAGCGAAGCGTTTGAACAAAACACCCTTGCCTTCCATGACAGGTTTACAGGCTGCCGGGCCGATATCACCGAGTCCGAGCGTTGCGGACCCATCGGAAACAACGCCAACCATATTCCCTTTGGCGGTATATGAATAGGCCTTATCTGGGTCATCCCGAATTTCGCGGCATGGAGCCGCTACACCGGGGGAATAAGCAAGACTCAAATCTCGCTGTGTGTTTGTCGGCTTGGTCGTGGAGATTTCTAATTTACCTGGCGGGTCTTCACTGTGATAGTCAAGTGCATCCTCGTCTAGTCCCATAACATACCAGACTTACGCATAGACAAAAAACGCATCGGACGATTTGCCAGATAAATGATTATTTATCATCACGAGAGTGTCCCATCCGATGGGAATGAATGAGACAGTTAAAATATGTACAGACCTGAACGAATGGTATGCGTGTCCCGTTTCGGCACTACCTGGCATTGACGACTGTAAGTACGTTCTTCCTCATCCTCCTCGGCGTGTACACAGGGAAGATTGGTGCGGGACTTGCCTGTGAAGCGCGGTGGCCACTGTGCGATGGCTGGATGGGGCTATTTCCAGCTAATTGGCCAAGTTTCGTCGAGTGGTTCCACCGGCTGGTTGCGATGATTGTTGGCTTTATGATTATTGGAGCGGCGCTACTCGCCTGGCGGCAAAATAAAGGGAAACTCATTCTCTATCCATTGATAGTAGCAGCGCTGTTGTTGCCGTTCCAAATCATGTTCGGTGCGACGACCGTGCTTGCCTTCTCCGCTGAGGCATCCATGATTCACCAGACTGCTGCTCAGCTCATCTTCGGTGCGCTCGTCATCGGTACGACGGTTGCCTACTTGGATGCCCGCTCAGAGGGCGGCCTAACCTCTTAAACCGGTTCAGCCACATTCGTTCAGAATTCGCCCAACGCGACTGGGCTAGTCCGGTTCGTATTCAACTGTCTTCACTCCCCAGCCTACTCGCGAGTTAAACTGTTTGTAACTTCAGAGCCCATGCAAGAACCAAAATATCAGAGTAAGTGTGACTGCAGACGGATACTCAGCTAATCGTCAGATGCGAGCAGTTGCTCGACCTGTGGACTGGACTCTATCCGCGAGCGGTTGGTTGTACTATCCTTTTTAACCATCACGAGGTCATCCGCAGCGGCGACGAGTTCGTCATCATGGCTGACAACAAGTATCTGTGAAACGCCGAGGTCGTACATGGTGCTGATAAGTTCCAACAGTTGCGTGATATGACCCGCATCGAGAAATACCGTCGGCTCGTCAAGAATAAGCGGTGGGAGTGGTGCAGTACCCTCGATGCCTTCTGCAAGCAATCGGTAAATCGCACAGCGTAAACTGAGATTGAAGATGGCCCGCTCACCACCCGAAAGCTGCTCTGGGTCGAGTTGTTCGCCATCTTTTTGGTAGACAGTCAATTGGTATTCCCCATCCAACTTGATTCGGTCGTACGTGTCATTTTCATAGATAAGCGAGAACGTTTCGTTCAATAACCGCTCAAGAATCTCGACGTTTTGCTGACGGAGTGTCGCTCGTAACTCGCCATACATCTGTTGGAGCTGTTCGGCCTCCGTGTAGAGGGAGTCAAGCTCCTCGACCACCGCTTCTATCTCCTCACGACGTGCGTTGAGTGCGTTGAGTTCCTCAATTGCATTCTCCAGTGCACCGCGCTTTCCTTCGAGGTCGGAGCGTCGTTCGTGTAGCTCCACCAATTTCTCCTCCACTCGTTCGAGATACTCCGTTGCCTCTTTGTGTTTTGCTGTTGCCTGCTCAACCCGGTCGCTGTCGAACTCCGACTGCAACGTTTCACGTCTCGTGCGCTTTTCTTCAAGGCGCTCTCGTCGCTCATCGTTGAGTTCGGCCTTCTCATCTCGTTGCTCACGTACTCGCTCAGACCGTTCAAACGCAGATTTCCGCTGGTCAAGGACAGCGTTGAGTCGTTCAAGACGGTCGATGCGTTCACCGAGTTCCGCCTTTTGTTTGTTACACGTTGCAATTTCTTGCTGGCACGCCGTTGCCTGTTTGCTCGCCTCGGCTGCTTGTTCTCTGTGTGTGTTGGCTTCCGCAGTCGCTTCCGCCGCTTTGGTTTGCAGCTCCTTCACTCGCGACTGTTTCTCTTCAAGCGTCTGCTCACGCTGTTTCAGCAACTGGGAGATGTTCTGTTGCTCTTGGGTGAGACGCTCAATCTCGGATTCTGTTTCGCTGAGTTCACGCGCCTGTTCAAGCTGTGACTCAAGCCGTTCCTCGCGCTCGGTCTGCTCACGCACTGCCGATTGAAGCTCGGTCAGCTGTTGTTCGTACTCGCTAATTGCATCGACATGAGGTGAATCCGAAACGGGCTGTTTACACTCGGGACACTTCCCGGCGGCCTCCAACGCTTTGGCTTCTTCTAATTGCGTTCTGGTTGCATCGAGTTCAGCCTCACGCTCAGCCCGACGCTCTCGACAGGCCGAGAGTTTATCGATTGTTTCAGTGCGGTATGTCTCAGCCTCACCGAATGAAACTGGCGCTCCCTCGAAAGTCTCACGAAGAGTAGTAATCTGGTCGGCCATCTCCGTTGAGGACTCTCGTTTTTCCGCCACCTCCTCAGTTTGTTTTGAAAGTTCAGTGGCAAGTTCGTCCGCACGCTCCCGCGTTTCAGCCGCCTCTGATTCAAGCGCATCGGCCTGTTCACGATGACTCTTTTCGGTACTGTCGTACTCTTGTTTTTCAACACTGAGTGTTCGGATTTGTTCAGTCAGCTCCTGCTGTTTGTCTCTCAACTGCTGTATCTGCTCGGTAACCTGATTCTTTTTCGCGGCTACCTCCTCAGATACCGACTGGTCACCTGCGCTGACTGGTTCCAACGCTGTTTGTTCCCACAGTTCAGCTTCCCGGTTGCGAGCGTCGGTGAGCGTTTCCGTGGTTTCGTTCAACTGCGTTACCAGTTGCTCTCTTTCGCGTTCCGTCGCTTCAATGCGCTCTCGCAAGTCCGCGATCTCTGCCTCGATTTCCGATAGCTCGGTTCGCTTTTGTTCGTACTCGTTGAGAATCTCTTGGGCCTGTTCTTGGGTCCGTTCGGCGCGCGCTTTGTTAGTCTCGTATCGCTCAAGCTCTTCATAGAGGTTATCAAGCGATTCTTGGGTAGCGTTCCGTTGCTCGTAAAGATTCTGGGCTTCCTTCTCAGCAATTTGTGCTTCAAGCTCTGAAAGCGCACCTTGTTGGTCGTCACGTACACGGCCAACGCCAACCCGTGCATCGCTTGCACGCTCTCGGTATGATTCGAGCACCCCCAACTGGAGCAAATCATCTAGCATATCCTGTCGCTGGCTGGGCGAGGCGTTGATAAGCTTGTTTACCTCACCCTGTCGCACGTATGCACAGTTGACAAACGCATCTGCATCCATTCTGAGGAGGGTCGTCACCCGTTCTCTCACTGCAGTGGCTCCCTCAGTCATCCCGCCCGGCCCTTCCATGACGCACGATTTGGTCCGAGCGTTTCCGTCGCGAACAACCACCTCCCGGTGAATATGGTAGTCTTTTCCGTCGTGGGTGAACCAGAGTTCAACAGCCATTTCATCGGCTCCAATGGTCACAACCTCATCAAGCGTTTTTTCAAGCGCTTTTGAGCCATAGAGTGCAAAAAAGCTGGCCTCTAACAGTGATGACTTACCGCTGCCATTCAACCCGTGAATAACGGTGACGCCAGTTGAGAGGTTCAAGTCTGTTTCGCCGTAGCATTTGAAATTCTGTAACCGAATCCGCTCAAATTTCATTGATACTCACCCATCGAACGCTGACCATCTGTTTGTGCTTCAGTTGTATCGGCTGCACTACCGTCAGCCACAGTTGCAGTATCACTACACTCCGCCTCTGTAGTGCGGTCATTCGTTGTCAACTCACCAGCTTGGACGAGTTCAGCAACACGACGTTCGGTAACATCGGCAACGTTTGCATCTGCGACTTTACTTGCACGGATAGTTTCATCAAGTTCATGCGCTGCTTCGCTCAGCCCAAGGTCCTGAATCCGCTCTTGGACCGCCTGGTCAGGGTCAGCAAAGGAGACCGAGACCTCCTGTTCGTCAGAAAGTTCGCGTCTATCGTTTACACGTGTAACAAGCGCGCCGCGTTCGTCTGCAAATGATTCAATGTCGGCCGCCATGACTGAATCACCCTCTCCATCGAGCGAAATGATAACCACCGAGTCTTCGATAGCGTGTTCTGCGATGCGTTCGAGAACGCGTTCAGTTCCCTCCGCTGGTCCAAGTTCGATATCAATAAATTCGAACGGCCGCGTCTCAAGTCCGCGACGTCGGATATCAACTGTCCCCTCGTCCGTGGTGATAAGATTATACCCCCGAGGGTCTCGTTCGCTTGCGCTCGCGCGCTCAGTCGACCCACAGTAGGTGAGCCAGGCATCATGTGGCTCAGAGAGTCGCTTTTTTTTCGGCGTATGGTCATCGCCAAGCAACAGTGCATCAAACCGTACTGGTGATTGGGCAAGAATCTCTCTGGCATCCCAGTCCCCATGTTCGAACGGTTCAAAGAGCCCATGAGAGACCAGCAACCTGGTCTTGACGTCGGCTTCCTCAAAGTCGTATGAATAATCCTCACGTTGTGACCGCGGAACGAAATCAAGTCCATAGATGCCAACCTCATCGAGTACAATCGGTTCCGAGCCAAGTCGTGTAGCCAGCCCCATCTCTTCGAAGAGGTCAAGCCATTGACCCCCCCGTTTTGATTCATGATTGCCAACGATAGCGAGAACTGGAATATCGGCCTCATCAAGGGTTCGGAGAACCGAAATAGCCCCCATAATATCCGCAAGCGTTGGCTGCCGGTCGTGAAAGAGGTCTCCAGCGTGGACAACTGCGTCAACCCCTAATTCGACAGCATCGTCAGCAACCTGTTGAAACGCAGCCAGAAAGTCATCCCGTCGTTCGGGGAGGTGATACTGTTGATACCCCAGATGTGTATCACCCGTATGCAGTAACCGTGTCATTGCACAGCGCTACGGCGCCATTCGGTAAAGGCGTTCGGAGAGTGCGGTGAAAGTGGAATCCGCTCACAAATCAACCAATGCGTTAGTATTCAAACTCAGTCTCAATCTTGGCTGCGTTCTCCGTCATGACGACGGCTGCCTGGCTGTATTGCATCACTTTTTGCATATCACCATCAAGGTCAAACGTTCCATCCATCATCCCCTCAACTGGGTCGACCTCCCCGTCGATAAGCTGTTTCCAACTCTCATAATCACCGCGGAACGCAAACCCCCAGTCTTCGCCATCCGGGTCATCGGTGACGTAAGCATCGTGACATTCGCCATCTTTGACGCCGACAAAGAGATATATTGATTCTCCATCGTACGTCCCGTCCGGTCGAATTTCGAAAATGAAATCCCCATTAAAGCCAATCCCCCACCCTTCGCCTGCTTCGGAGTAGGCATCTGACTCGTTCAGTTTCTTCTGATACTCCGCAATCCATTTGTCGGCTTCACTGGGCAGTTTCAGTGCCATACCCGGTCTGACAGCACCAAACCGCTTACCGCTTGTCCCGGCTACATATGGTCTTTTAAATAAAAGCCGCTATGAACCGCCTGACCAGTCCATCCGACAGTCTTCGTCACAAAAGTGTGCAGTCTGTACCGCGTCGTCTTCTATCCACGTAATCACCCGATGGTTCGGTGAATTAGTGAGCACTTCGTGACACGTTTCACACACGGGCGCATCCTCCGGAGAAATATTTTCGTTGAGATCTGAGGTAGGGTCTACCATGTCTATCGAAGACATAGCGATGATGGTATTTAACTTCGTAGATTGATTGTAGTCACCAGCTACTGGCAGTTGATGGGCGGTGTTGGCAAATAACTAACCAGTATGTGGGACCCATCCTTCAAGCGAAATCCAGGACTGATAGCTATGAATTTACGGCCGGAACGAAAAGAAGGGGTATGGACGAACGGGCAGTCCTCAGCCAACTTTCGACGTATCTACCCGACGCAGGTGATGATGCCGCTGTCGTTGATGACCTGGTCATAACGACGGATATGCTGCACGAATCAACGGACTTTCCGGACGGCACAACCCGCTATACCGCAGGCTGGCGGGCCGTCGGTGCATCACTCTCTGATGTCGCCGCAATGGGTGCCGACGGAGTCGCTGCGGTTGCGGTCTATGCTGCCCCCACATTTTCGTGGGAAGAGGTTGCATCGTTTGTCGACGGGGCACAGGCAGTGTGTGAGAGCGGTGGGACAGCATATGTCGGCGGTGATCTCGACAATCACGAGGAGTTTACGGTCGTCTCAACGGCAATCGGGCGAACCACCAAACCAGTACTTCGAAGCGGAGCAACTCCGGGTGACACCGTTTGTGTGACAGGTGCACTTGGGCGTACTGGGGCCGCCTGCGAGTTCTTTGCACGAGGAGAGACAGAGAGAGGAAACAACCTGTTTCAGTTTTCGCCTCGTCTCACAGCAGGAAAAGCGCTTGCAGATTATGCAACAGCGATGATGGATAGCAGTGATGGGCTGGCTCGCTCGCTTCACCAACTCGCGGAAGCAAGTGACTGTGGGTTTGCCATTGACTCGCCGCTCCCGTTTACAGAAGCGTTTGAGACACTCGGATTTGACACTCAACAGCGTCGAAAGTATGGTATCTTTTTCGGCGAGGATTTTGAGTTGGTCTGTACCATGCCACCAGAGGCGGTTGAAGAGGCACAAAATGCACTTGCAGTCTCACTGACACCGATTGGAACCGTGACGGAACAACGAGTAACGCTCGACGGAGAGGACCTTCCCGATAGCGGATACACCCACTGAAGGGTCTCAGGGTTCGATAATCTCGATCGGAATCGGTGTGAAACAGAGTGCAGCGAGCACGAACGTGATGATTCCAACCAGCATCCGTGGATTATCGAGCGCTTGGTCATTCACCGGTTTTACCGGTCCCGCATACGCGAGTCCCAGCGCAAAAATCCCCCACACTGCCCAGATACCGACCGAGTCCGCGCTGTCAACGCCAAAGAACAGATAGGCAGCAAGACCAAAGAGGGCAAATGGAACCAGCATCGCAATTTTGCGCTGTCTTTCGCCGACCATCGCTCTGAGGATATGCCCACCATCAAGCTGACCGACTGGAAGCATATTGAGGAGCGTAACGAGCATCCCCACCCAGCCGCCAAACACAACGGGGTGAACAACGCCATCCTCTAACTGTTCAGAACTCCCAGTCGCCTCAGCAATCAGTTCAAGCAGTGGCGGATGGTTGAACATAATAA
>PUNZ01000058.1 GCA_003551945.1 Halovenus sp.
CGCCCATCCTCGGTCTCTGCAACAACTGCCTCCGCTTCCGTTTCGGGAAGTGCGGCAACGAATCCAGTCCCCATGTTGAACGTCCGATGCATCTCCTCGTCGGAGACGTTCCCTTCAGCCTGAATGAACTCGAAAACAGGTTGCGGTTCGAACGGCTCGGTCACTTCATAGCGAGCATCACCCATCCGCAGGAGGTTCGTCCAACCCCCGCCAGTGACGTGTGCTGCCGCATGTGTCTGATGCGTTCGGAGTGCGGGCAAAAGCGCGGTATACAGTCGCGTTGGTTCCAGTAGCTCCTCGGCGATTGTTCGGTCGGGGTTCGGTGGAAACGGGTCGGTGTACTCGTGAGACTGGGTGGCTGCTTCGCGGGCAAGTGTGAGACCATTCGAATGAACCCCGCTGGATGGCCAGCCAACCAGCAGGTCTCCGGGCTGTGCCTCGCCTGGAAAGAGCGCGTCCTTCGGGGCAAGTCCGGCACACGCGCCAGCGATGTCAAGCCCACGAATGACGTCAGGCATCACCGCAGTCTCGCCGCCGACAAGGGCAACCGCGGCTTCCTCTGCACCGCGGCGCAACCCTTCGCCAATTTCTTCGGCCGTCTCGTCATCTGGCACCTCGACGGCCAGATAATCGACAAACGCAACGGGTTCGACACCCTGTGCAACGAGGTCGTTGACGTTCATCGCCAGACAGTCAATCCCGATAGTCGAATAGTCGTCGATGGCCTCGGCAACGAGTAACTTCGTCCCGACACCATCCGTTGCCAGCGCGAGATACTGGTCACCAATATCAACCAGTCCCGCGTAGTCGCCTTCGAACTCGCCGACCGCGCCGATGAGAGCGGCCGTCGCCTGTTCGCTTGCTTCGATGTCGACCCCGGTCTCCGCGTAGGTCAGCCCCTCCTCATCGT
Organism: Halovenus sp.; assembly: GCA_003551945.1. Lineage (GTDB taxonomy): Archaea > Halobacteriota > Halobacteria > Halobacteriales > Haloarculaceae > Halovenus. The sequence continues at coordinate 911 of PUNZ01000058.1, forward strand.
CAGGGTCGGTCTCCTCGGTCATTGTCCGGGAAAGCGACTGGCACGGGCAAAAGCCCATCGCTCTTTCCGTCTCCTCAGAAGCCAAAGGTCAGCAGGAAGCCAACCAGCAACAGTACCGCGGTTGCGAAGGTCGCACCAAAGGCCGGTTTGCTCCAATCAAGGACCGTTCGTCCATCAAGGGGCCCGAACGGAATCATGTTGAACGCGGCGAGAAAGAGGTTAATCAGAACACCCATTCGCGCAATCTCGCCGAGAAAGCCCGAGAGGAACAAAAACGGGAGGAAAAAGAACGCAGCGAGAACCAGATTCGTGACTGGTCCCGCAACGGCAATGATACCATTCTGTCGGAGGGTGATACGACCGCGATGGTAGACTGCACCGGGTGCGGCAAAAATAAACCCAGCTAATCCCGACGCGATGGCGATACCGAGCAGGCCGTAATCTGCACGAAAGGCGGCAACCTGTCCGAATTTGATGGCAACGACTTTGTGTGCGAGTTCGTGAAGCAAAAAGCCGGTCCCGACCGTGAGCATGCTCATGACGAACAGTTCAAGCAAGTAATCAACAAACAGCGGTGCAGCCTGAATCTGCTCCATCGGTGCCAGAAACAGCGTAAAGGCCAGCCCCAGCGCAACCCACGCAAGCGCGAGGTCGCGCAGCTCGGTTTGGTCAAACTGAATGCCCCGAATGGTCCAGTACTGATAGCTCATCGGTATCCCTCTAACAGAAGTGGGAGCAGGTCAGTAACCAGTCGCGCACCCTCGCGTGCACCGTTCAACAACTCTTCGCCCATCCCGCCGATACCGCCGATATCAGTGGCGAAATACGGTAACAGAACGGTTGCAAAGAGAATGGTTGCGATAAAGCTCCCGACGTTCGTCATCCCGACAATCAGGATGAGCCGAAAGAGCGGAACGTCATCGCGCATCTGCTTGACAAGCTGGAGCAAGGGCGTCTCCTGGTCTTTCAGCATCTCGTTGAGCTTCCCGATGTCCGAGACGTTGACGCGAGTATAGCGCAACTCAACGTAGCCAGCGAACCAACCCGGCGCAAGCAAGGGGTTGACGCTTGTCAACCACGCAACCGCACCACCGACGCCTGCGCTCGTCCAGTGTGCACCCGCGAGACGCGCCAGCGCGGCAGCGATAATGCCGTTTACGAGGAACCATGCAACAAAGAGCGTAATCAGGAACTCTCCCTGCACGCCGGCGAGCGCGAGCAGGATGAAAAAGACGAGAAACCCGACGGTAAACAGGTAGCCGATTCCCTTGTACAGAATCGACGAGAAACGACCGCCGGAACTCGTCCCCACGAGTGACTCCGGTGGTGGGAGTTCATCTGGGTGAGCAAGGTAATGTTCGATACCGGCACGGTGGCCAGCGCCGACAACTGCCACCACGTCATAGCCTGCATCGCGCAGGGCAACCAGTCGGTGGGCAATAAAGGCGTCTCGTTCGTCAATCAGGGCTTCGGCCCCACCCGGAGAGAACCGGCGGAACTCCTCTATCATCGCGGTGACGACATCAGCGTCAGTGAGTCGGTCCATATCGATTTCGTGCTCTTCCATGCCACGAGTCGACAGTGCGAGCAACGCACCGAGAGGGACCCCAATCACGAGTGCAAACGCCGTTGCGATGAGAAGGCCATCAAGCAGGGATAAGAGGGTGCCAACGAGGCCGCCGAGCACCGGAAGCCCGATGGCCGTGCTGAACCCTGCCGGGACAAATATCGGACCAGCAAGCGCGCTGGTGATGATTGCGCCGATAAACCCAACTGAGAAGCCAATCGTCATGGCTGCTGTCCACGGGCCAGCCATCTCAACCAGTAACGCGGCAACAATTTGGAGCTTCTCACGCAAGCGCATCCGACCCCAGAGGCGCTGGACGGTCAGTTGGATATCGCGGTCAACGAGTGCAACGCCGCTGCCGTGTTGTTTTGCCGACTCGATAGCGGCCCGCATATCTGCACCCGGTTCGATATCGAACTCATCGCCCAGTCGGGCCTGCACGTACGAAAGCAACCAGTAGGCGAGGAACTGATAGACCGTCTTGCCGGAGATAACATCGCCGGGGTCGATGTCGTCGGGCGTCTCACCCTGCATCCGCTTGTACCGACTTTCGTCAAGTTCAACCGCAACAACGTCGGGCCGCTCGCGCTCGATGGTCTCTTTGACCTCCTCAACGCTTTCGTGTGAGACGTGTGCCGTGCCAACGACCGTTACGGAGCCCTCTTTCGTTGCCTGAGCCTGCTTTCCCGCGGCTTCGGGGTCAAGCAAGGTGTCAGCATCGTCTACGTGTGAGTCGCCCGGCGTCTCCGCTGTGGGTGTGTTGGCGTCACCGGGCGACTCGTCAGTCATCGTTGCGCCCTATCCACCCACCGCATACAAGGGTTTCGTCGTCGCCCTTCGAAAGGCCACTATCGTCAGTGCCAGCAATCTCTCGGAATGAACGTCTGTCGTGTGCAAATCAAAGAGGTATATGTGTGACAAAAAACCGCAAGCTTCTCTGGATGGGTTGTAGGCAACAGCCTGTTCAGTGAGGTCAACGGGGTCGCAATCGGACGGAACAGACAAACCATGTTCCAGACATCTGCCATCTCTCCCACGGCGTCTTGTTGTGCTGTCAGAGCTTGTTGGCAACTGGCCTTCGCTGGGGAAAGCGAACCGGCTGGACAACGGGCCGGATACGCAATTCTACCGTTGTTTCACTTACAGATAAAGACCGGTGCTATTATAATTAATGTTGGAGTAGAATATGGCTATATGAATTATCAAGCGGGCCAGCCTCGCAATAACGATGCGTTGCTGGGTCACCACGCACGCCAGCTGTTCTCGCTTGGGAGTTGGGAATACGACCCCGAGAGCCGGTTGGTTCACCTTGATGAGGAAAGCCAAGCAATCCTCCGCGTCGATACCCAGTCGCTCTCACTCGATACCCTGTCCGAACGCATGAGTCCCGAGGACTACACCGACCTCGCGTCGGCGCTTCAGACTCCTCGCGCTTTCGACTGCCGTCTCACCATCGACCAATCTGAGGGACACCAGCAACCGCTCCGTATTCGCGGTGAACCCAAGAGTGGTCTGGACTCCGCTCCGGCCAGCGACGGGTCACAACCCACAGTCAGTGATGGCACAGACCAGGATAATGAAGATTGCAACAGGTATCCCTTTCATGGTGTGATACAAGCCACAGCGGCTGCGAACAGCTCTGATGCCGACCCTGAACCAGTTACCACAAATCAGGAAGAGCACTCGGAGGACCTCCCCATCGACATGACCCCAAAACAGCTCCAGCGTATCCTCCAGCGGGCCGAACTCGCATGCTGGGAATGGGATATCAAAGCCAACCGGCTCTGGGGAAACGACTACTGGATTGCAACAGTCGATGTCGAGCACACGGACGGAATCGTCAACCCCGAGGACTGGTTAACCTCGGTCCATCCGGATGATTTGTCTACTGTCGAATCAATTATCGAAAGCCGGTTCAAACCCGACGGTCAGGATACCTGGCGTGCGGAGTACCGAGTGTCAACACGCGACGCCGAATGGGTGTGGCAAGAGGATACTGGCGAGGTAATCGAACGCGACAGCAAGGGACGAGCAATACGCGCTGCAGGTATCACCAGACAAGTCAACGACCGCAAAGCCGCTGAGCAACTCCTCCGAGAGGAGCGAGATATGTTCGCCGACGGGCCAGCCGTTGTCTTTCGCTGGCGTAACGAACCCGGGTGGCCAGTTGAGTACGTCTCCTCGAACGTCGTGAAGTTGCTGGGATACACACCCAATGAACTCCAGACAGACACGATTGAGTATAATGACCTCATTCATCCTGCGGACCGAGAGCGAGTGGGCAAAGAAGTCGCACAGGCGAGCGACTCCGAAACAACACGGTTCAAGCATGAACCCTATCGGCTCCTCACCAGCGACGGGAGGGTCCGCTGGGTCCTTGATTACACCACGCTTGTCCGTGATGAGGGGGAAATTACGCACTATATCGGCTACCTCGTGGATATCACCGACCAGAAGCAGCGAGAGCAAAAGCGAGAGCAACTCAATGAAGCCGCACAGGAACTCCTCACTACCCAATCGAAAGCGCAGATATATGAAACGGTTCGGACATCCGCGCGTGACCTCTTCGAAACTGACTGGGCGCTGACCTACCGCTACGACAGCGACCAAGAGGCGCTCGTTCCCTCACCGACCTCTGAAGATGGTCACACAATCGGCCCGGGCGAACATCCGCTATGGGACGTTTTTGTCGCGAGCGAGCGGACGACTGTCGACGCCAGCAGCCTCCCAACACCGTGTCCGGAAGCCGAGTCACCATCTGAAACCGTCGCTGCGTTTCCACTCGGCGGGCACGGGCTCTGTCTCTGCCGTGAGACGACAACAGATGTGCAGACAACTGAGTTCGGTGACCTGCTTTCGGCAATGGCAGGCGTCACCCTGGACCGGGTCGAAGAGATGGCGCAACGAACCCATCAAAGTGAGCGCCTGCAACACCGTGCTGAACGACTCGAACGACTCACAGAGCTACATGGGACGATCTGCTCACTGTTTTCGGCGATTACCGAAACGAACTCCCGCGAGGAGACGTACCGAACCATCTGTGAGACGCTCGTCACCATCGACGGATTTGCTGGTGCGTGGGTCGGAAAACCCGACGGTACCGAACTCGCGCCCATCGCACAGGCGGGTCTCTCCGTCGAGTTTCTCGAAGAACACCCACGAGACCTAGATGCACCGACTCCCAGCGCGCGTTGCATGCGAGACAAAAAAGTGGTTTCTGTCCCCAGCATTCCTGACCGGCTTCAACACGAATCATGGCGCGCCGGTGCACTAGCGCATAACCTACGTTCCGCGCTTTCCATTCCGCTGGAGGACGGAGATATCTTCCATGGGGCGCTCACGGTCTATGCAACAGAGACCGACGAGTTCGACGAGGAAATCGCTGCGCTCCTTATGGACCTCGCGACAGTGACAAGCTATCTGTTTAACCTCCGAGAACGCTATGAAACCATCC
>PUNZ01000169.1 GCA_003551945.1 Halovenus sp.
AGGCCGGCGACGTGCTCTGTGTGCTCGAAGCGATGAAGATGGAAAATGACATTGTCGCTGAATCCGGCGGGACCGTCACGCAGGTTGCTGTCGGCGAAGGCGAAAGCGTGGATATGGGCGATCTTCTGTTGGTTATCGACTGAGATTGTTAACGCGCTTCGCTATCTCCGTCTTACTCTTAGACGCTATCTCCCTTTGTGAATGCTCTCATCCACAAGCAGATACTATCAATAATGCCTTTGAAGGTACTAATTTATTGCCCACGAAGGTAACCTAATGCTTAGTAATTACCTTTGTGGGAATAAATTTAAAGTCGTCAGTTCTCGGCTTCGACATCGACAACTTCAATCTCGAAGCGAAGGAGTTCGCCAGCAAGTTCGTGGTTGTAATCGACGGTAACGGTCTCGTCGTCGTACTCGCTCACGCGCCCGAACAGCCCTGTTTCGGTTTTCACCTCGAATCCCACTGTAAGTTCGCGGTCGCCGAGCATATTTTCGAAGGCATCACGGTCATACTCGCCCACTTTGTCCTCGTTATATTCGCCGTAAGCCTGTTCCGGCGGGACCTCTATCATCGTTTGGTCGCCAACAGCCATCTCTCGCAATCCATCTTCGAGTCCGGGAATGACGTTTCCCTCTCCGAGTTCGATGGTGAGTGGTTCGAATATCCGGTCTGGATTTTCCTCTGTCAGGCCAATCTCTTCAGCGTACTCGGCATCCGAAGTATCGAAGACGGTTCCGTCCTCCAGTCGGCCAACGTACTCGACTGTGACTTTGTCGCCGTCGGAGTGAGTCATAGGTGAGTGTGTGACCTCGCTCTACATAAGCCACCGGTTGCGGTCTGTGTGGTTCGATATGGGCTCGTCGTAGCATAATCAACAAGTCACTCGGGACGGAAGGATGTGACAATGACGACACCAGCGCCGGGCGAGATTCGCAAACTGGACTCACAGACCGTCGAGCGTATTGCGGCGGGTGAGGTTGTGGAACGCCCGGCCTCGGCGGTCAAAGAGCTCGTGGAAAACAGTCTTGATGCGGACGCCACTCGAATCTCCGTGACGGTCGAGGATGGTGGCACTGCCGGCATTACCGTCAGCGACGACGGACACGGCATGGACGAGGCCTCGCTCCGTCGCGCCGTTGAAAAACACACCACAAGCAAGATTCGCGATATCAACGATTTGGAGACTGGTGTGGGTACGCTCGGCTTTCGCGGTGAAGCGCTTTACGCAATCGGTGCAGTCTCACGACTCACTATCACCAGTCGGCCCCGTGGCGCTGAGCAGGGAACCACACTCACTGTCGAAGGTGGTGAGGTAACCGATGTGTCCCCCGCTGGCTGTCCCGAAGGCACAACAATCGAAGTGCGTGACCTGTTCTACAACGTCCCTGCCCGGCGAAAGTATCTCAAACAGGAAACAACTGAGTTTGCTCACGTGAACACTGTTGTGACAAATTATGCACTTGCCAGCCCTGAGATCGCTGTCTCACTGACGCACAACGACCGCGAAACGTTCGCTACCAACGGAACCGGAAACTTACAGGAAACCATCCTCTCGGTCTACGGCCGGGAAGTGGCCGAGTCGATGATATCGGTCGATGTCTCGGGAGAGGAGCTACCAGATGGACCACTGGCTCGTCTCTCCGGTCTGGTCAGTCATCCGGAAACAAACCGAGCAAGTCGGGACTATCTTTCGACGTTTGTCAACAACCGATATGTGACGGCTGCGACTGTCAGGGATGCCGTTGTTGATGCGTATGGTGGCCAACTTGGCTCTGACCGGTATCCATTCACGGTCTTGTTTCTTGAGCTTGACCCTGCAACTGTGGACGTCAATGTCCACCCGCGCAAGCTTGAGGTCAGATTTGCAGATAGCGACGGCGTCCACGAACAGGTTGAGACTGCCGTCTCGGATGCCCTCATTGAATCGGGATTACTCCGCACAGCCGCCCCACGTGGTCGATCTGCCCCCGAGCAGACCGAAATCGCCCCGGAGCAGTCCGTTGATGAGACTCCGGTTATTGAGGAAACGCCTGACGCGGCGACAGACGGCGAACCGTCGGCCGCTTCGGGTGGGTTCCCCTCGGAGCGGTCAATCGGACCAGGGGAAATCCGGTCGCAACCGAACCCAGACCCCAGTGAAACAGTCACAAAAGAAAGTCCCGTCCAGCAGTCACCACCACAGCATGACGACCTAGTGAAGACAACGCGAACGGGGTCGGAGGAGCACTCATCCTCTTTGGAGGCTGCGGAGCCATCGGCGAACGTGGACGCGTCAACTGAACAACCGGGGGACGCTCGCTCGGATTCGTCAGCGAATCCAACTCCTGACCCCGAACGTAAGTTCAGACAGTCTGGCACACAGGCCACACTCGATGGCGAGGACCGTGAATCAACGGCGGAGTTTGAGTCGCTCCCGTCGATGCGAATTCTCGGTCAGTTTCAGGACACCTACATCGTTGCGGAGACGGCGGATGGGCTGGTGTTGATTGACCAGCATGCGGCTGACGAGCGAATCAATTACGAGCGCCTGCGTGAGTCATTTGCTGGTGAGACGACAACACAGGCGCTTGCTGAACCTGTTGACCTCGAACTCACGGCCCGGGAAGCCGAACTCTTCACGGCGCAGCAGGAGGCACTCTCGCGGTTGGGCTTTCAGGCTGCACAGGTTGACGACCGGACAGTCAGAGTTAGTACGGTGCCATCGCTGATTGCAAACACTGCTGGGCCCGAACTCGTCCGGGACCTCCTTTCAGAACTTGTCACGGGTGAGACACAGGCAGCAGAGACTGTCGAGGCAACCGTCGACGCGTTGCTTGGTGACCTCGCGTGTTATCCATCGGTGACCGGTAATACCTCGTTGACGGAGGGGTCCGTCCAAGAACTGCTGCGCACACTCGATTCGTGCACCAACCCGTATGCCTGCCCACATGGCAGACCCGTGGTTATCGAGTTAGCAACGGATGAAATAGAAGCACGATTCGAGCGAGACTACCCGGGACATCAGTGACAGTCACCGGATGTTCTGACTACTCTAGACCGTAGTCTGCCAGCGAGTGATAATGCTGCCAGTAGCCGGTTACAGCGTCGAGATCGAACGTAAGCGTGCCGTCTGCGAGTTCTAGGCTAACTTCTTCTTCACCGACCTCGGTGTCATGAAGGTGCAGTTCAAGCGGCATATCGAACTCTTCTACTTTCACCATCAGTTCGCCATTTGCTTCGAGTTCCGAGCGGAGCGTTTCTGGTTTCATTGGTATCCGTCTGAGTATTCAGTGTCGACCACAATAAATAACGTGACAAATCTAACGACCTGGTGATATCCTCCTCGCCGTAAACGGCAAGGCTTCCCCTACATGGGGAATACCAGTCAGTCATCGCTGGTAGAGGGTTTCGACTCTTCGTAGGCCGTGAGCGTCATCTGCGAGGGTGTCTCGCTCGTCTCAGGGTGAGTCGTGGCGGTGTCACAACCGCTCCCATCCCGGGGCGAGTCATCGCGTTCCGCCTTGTCAAGCGGGACGCTCTCTCCCCACGGGTCAATCCGTCGTGCGATATTCGCGGAAGCGTTGATGTCGGCCTGAAACGTCGAAACGTCGCAGTCATCGTTCGGACACCGGAACTCGGCTTGTGAATCCCGCCGACCGATACGGTGGCACGAGTGGCACGTCTGCGAGGTGTACGCCGGATTCACGTACTCGACCGGGATGCCTGCTTCCGTCGCCTTGTCCTCGATGCGCCCTTGCAGTCGGGCGAACGCCCACGAGTGAAGCCGACGGTTCATGTACTTCCCGTAGTCGAGACGCTCACGGATGTACGTCAAGTCCTCCATCACCAACACCGGATTCTCAAACTGTGTGGCGTACTCGACGGCCTGCCGAGACGCTTTCTCCACGATGTCGGTGAGCGCGTTCTGGTAGTGCGAGAAGCGGTCTTCAATCCGCCACTCAGATGCGTCACGCTCTTGGAGTCGTTTCAGGGTTGTGTGCATCTCTTTGCGGAGATGCTTCGCTCTGCTTCCGCTACACACGAACGGGTCAGTCGGAGAACCGTCCTTGAGGGCACAGCCCGTGATGAGGGCAGTTTCTCCGATGTCTAAACCGATGTGCGTGGCGTCACAGTCCGTCGCTGGTTCTTCGACCGGGTACTCGACGGTGACGTGTAGTACCCAGTTCTTCCGATGCTGCTGAAGCCGTATCTCGCCCGCCTTCGCGTCCTCCGATACGAGGGCGTGCCAGAGGTCTTCCTGTTCGGGGTTGATTCGGAGCGGTATCCAGAAGTTCGTTCCCCTACCGGGACGGGGAACCCACCACGTGAACTCGTAGTCGCGGTCTTCAGAGTGGTCGAACTTCGCAGCTTGGTTGGTGAGCCGTATCGGGTGTTCGTCGTCCAAATCCTTGGCGTTGTACGTCTTGCGGAGTTTCGGGACGTAGTTGCACAGAGCAGCTTTGGCTTGATACGGCAGGTCGTAGGGCGTCACGATGTCACTCACCGCCGACATGGTCCTCGCCCCGGCGTCGAACGCCTCTTGCAGACCGTCACGGTAGGTTTCGAGCAGGTCGTTGAGTTTCGACTGCTTGTGCGCGGTGGGTGGCGCGAACGTCGCCTGCAACGTCTTCGTGACGGTCGGAGACACGCTACTGCTCCTCGACGTACTTCATGAGTACGTCGATGCTCACTTGGCCGGTGGTGGCGAGGAAGTACCCCGGTTGCCAGAACGCTTTGTCAAGTGCTTGGCGAACCTCGGGATTCTCGTCACGGATTTTGCGGGACGTAACGCCCTTGAGTGAGTTGATGAACTTAGTGAGGTCGGTCGTTGGCTTCGCCGTGAACAAGATGTGAACGTGGTCGGAACCGCCGTTGACGTTCTGGATGTTCACGCCGAAGTCCTCGGAGATGTCGCTGGCAATCTCACCGATGCGTTCGGCTATCTCGTCGGTGAGGAGGTCTGCGCGGTACTTCGTGACGGTCACGAAGTGATATTGGAGCGCGTAGACCGTGTGCGACCCGGTTTCGAGGTTGTACTTCATTTGGCCGTACTAATTTCTATACACCCAATTCTAATAAGGGTTTGCCGTCGTTGGGTATTCGGCCTGCAACCGACGGTGGTTCGTGTAGAAGTTGTCGGCTTCACGCCCGCCCTAAAGGAGGGATTCTCGCCTTGAAAAAAGATAGTCTCCCCGGCGCACCACAATTTCGTTGCAGCGGGCGTCCTCGTCCAGAACGACTTAACACTTGGCGGTCAAAGCAATGGTATGGATCCTGTTCGCGTCGATGCAGTCATTGACCTGAGTTATGGTATTTTGATTCTCATCGCGCTGGTGTTGATGATTCAACTCGGCGGGATGGTTGGTATTGCCTTTGGAATCGGTGTCTTGCTCGCGTATGCGTTACACGTTGTCTGGAAGATGGCCCGGTTTGACCCGGAATGGATGACACGCGTTGAAGCGACTGTCGAGGATGCTGTTGAAAAGCAGGTTGGGAAGGAAGTGGAACGAAGCGTCGGCGAAACCGTCGAGAAGACGGTTGGTGAGACGGTTGAGAAAACGGTCGGCGAGCAAGTTGAGCAAAGCGTTGGGGAACAGGTCGAGAAGACGGTTGGAGAGACAGTTGGAAAAGAGGTAGAACGAAGCGTTGAGGATGCAGTCTCAAAGCAGGTCGAAGGAACAGTGAAGGCAACGGTCGAGCAGGCGGCTGAAGAGACAGTGAAAGCAACAGTCGAGGAGGCAGCAGAGGAGGCGGCTGAAGAGACAGTGAAAGCAACCGTTGAGGAGGCGGCTGAAGAGACAATGAAAGCAACCGTTGAGGAGGCGGCTGAAGAGACAGTGAAGGAAACGGTCGAAGAGGCTGTTGAGGAGACTGCTGAAGAGACAGTGAA
>PUNZ01000162.1 GCA_003551945.1 Halovenus sp.
CATCAGTTGCGAGGGTGACGACCCGTCGGAGTGCATCAACACCAAAGCCGATGAGGCCGAACTTCAATCCCCACTCTTCCATAGCAAAGATACCGTACGAAGCAGCGAGGAGAGCAACACCAACGCCCATCGAGACTAATCCGAGAACTGTCGCCCCTATTCCGGCAACACCACCAAGCAGGGTGAAAAGTCCCCCGATAAGCAACGACCAGAGACCGAGGGGAATAGCTGCGACACTACACAATGTAATTGCTGTTGTACGATTAGCGGTCATCAACCCGTTATTCAAAGGGGCATTATATAACCATTACTAACTGTTAGTATTTTTTATCAAAATAATCCGTTATATTGTTTGTACGATAATAGTGACAATGACGTGTTCTTACAGCGACAATACTTGGCTAGCGGCGGGCAATGTATGTCAGCAATGATGAACGCATCAATCGTTTTCGGTAATTCTATCCCGTGGACGCGAAAAGGACAACAAGAGTAGTATGCGACTTCACGAATACCAAGCCAAAGGCGTCTTCGCGGAAACCGGCATTCCAACCCCGGATTCGAAACTCGCGTGGGACGTTGATGAAGCAGTTGAGGCGGCCAATGAGATCGGTTATCCGGTCGCAATCAAGGCACAGGTACACGTCGGTGGACGTGGCAAGGCAGGCGGTATCAAACTCGTCGATGATGAGGAAGAAGCCCGCGAGGCTGCGGATGCAATCCTCGGAATGGACCTCAAAGGGTTCCATGTCGACCGCGTCCTCGTTGAGGCCGCCGTCGATTTCACCGACGAACTGTACGTCGGCGTCACGATGGACCGTGGTGCTGGCCGCCCAGTTGCGATGGTCTCAGAGCGCGGCGGTGTCAACATCGAGGAGGTTGCCGAGGAAGAACCCGACGCAATCGCCCGCGAACACATCGACCCCGCCTACGGCATGCATCCGTTCCAGGCGCGGAAGGCCGTCTACAACGCTGGTCTCGACAAAGAGGTGGCTGGTGATGTTGCCTCCATTCTCATGACGCTCTATGACCTCTGGGAAGAGCGCGATGGAGCTGATATCGAGATTAACCCGCTGATGGTAACCAGTGGTGGTGATGTGGTTGCCGCAGACGCCGTCTTCAATGTAGACGGTGACGCCCTGTTCCGTCAACCAGAACTCGCGGAGATGGAAGACGAGGCTGCAACCGACGACCTCGAAGCCAAAGCCAACGAGTATGGCTTCGATTACGTCCGATTGGACGGGAACGTCGGCATTATCGGGAACGGTGCCGGACTCGTCATGACGACCCTTGACCTCGTCGATTACTACGGCGGCAAGCCCGCAAACTTCCTCGATATCGGTGGCGGAGCAAAAGCAGAGCGCGTCGCAAACGCGCTTGATATGGTCTTTTCCGACGAGAACGTCGATGCCGTTGTGTTCAACATCTTTGGAGGCATCACCCGCGGTGACGAAGTCGCAAAAGGAATCAACGAAGCACTCGAGCAGTTTGACGACATTCCAAAGGATGTCATCGTCAGACTCGCTGGAACGAACGCAGAAGAAGGAATGGAGATTCTCAATACGGAGCTCGTACAGGTTGAAGCGACACTTGAAGAAGCCGTTCAAGCGGCTGTCAAGGCCGCCGAGGAGGTGGAACAATGAGCGTTCTTGTTGATGAGGACACCCGCGTTGTCGTCCAAGGAATCACTGGCGGCGAAGGAAAGTTCCACACCGGCCAGATGCTCAACTACGGAACCAACGTCGTGGCTGGTGCGGTGCCAGGCAGAGGCGGACAGGAAGTCGACGGCGTCCCTGTCTACGATACCGTCGAGCAAGCAGTTGAAGCCGAAGACGCAAACGCATCCGTCGTCTTCGTGCCACCAGCATTCGCCGGTGACGCACTCTTTGAGGCACTCGATGCTGACCTCGACCTTGTCGTTGCGATTACGGAAGGTATCCCAACGCAGGATGTCAGCCGCGTCTACCGAACGCTGCAGGAGACCGACACCTATCTCGTCGGTCCAAACTGCCCCGGACTCATTACGCCGGGCGAAGCCAAACTCGGAATTCTCCCCGGGAACATCTTCAGCGAAGGAAACGTCGGCCTTGTTTCCCGCTCTGGAACCTTGACCTACCAGGTTGTGGACAACCTCACCGAGCGCGGACTCGGTCAGTCCACCGCAATCGGTATCGGTGGCGACCCAATTATTGGAACCGGATTCATTGACGCACTCGAGCTGTTCGAGAACGACCCTGAAACCGATGCCATCGTGATGTGCGGAGAAATCGGTGGCGAGGACGAAGAGCAGGCTGCAGCCTACATCGACGAACACGTCGATACACCAGTTGCCGGCTTCATCGCGGGTCGAACCGCACCACCAGGAAAACGGATGGGTCACGCAGGCGCAATCGTCTCTGGGTCCGGTACCGGAACCGCAGAGAGCAAAATCAACGCGCTCGAAGATGCAGGCGTTCCGGTCGGCGATACGCCGGAAGAAGTTGCTGACGCCATCGAGTCGTTCCTGTAGACGCTGCTGTCGGCTTTTGCGGTTCGCTGTCGACAGAGTTTAGTCGGATGCTGAAAGAGACGTAGACAGCGGGCCTGTAGCTCAGTCTGGTTAGAGCCCCCGGCTCATAACCGGGTATGCGGTGGTTCAAATCCGCCCAGGCCCACTTCTGACGGTGACTGCAACGAACGAAGTGAGTTGCCAGCGCCGTCTGCGTGGCGAACGGTGGATTTGAATCAGGAAAGTCGCAGCGCGAAGGAAGTGAGCGACCGTCTTTCCGAGGTTCAAATCCGCCCAGGCCCATGTTCTGCGAGGAACTAACGTGACGAGCAATGCATGAGCCAGCGGTTTGAACCCTGTCACGAGCGAGCTCAACGAGCGAAGTGACTTCGGTTCAAATCCGCCCGAAGAGTAAACCCTTCCAAGCCGTCACTCACTTCGTTCGTGAAGACCCCGTCGAACGGACTTCGACGAGACTTCATTCACGAGGACGCCCGGGCCCATGTTCTGCGAGTGGTTACTTCGCCACAGTGTGCACGATTCTTACCCAACGTATTCTCGTCCTTCAGAAGGGGGTCAGGAGTCTGATTTGGATTCCTCCGGCGAGCGCTCACACATGTGCACTATTTCGTTCTGGTAGGTGAATCCAAAAGCGCAGTCTTGGGCATAGCTCGCTTCCCACTCTTTGAACCGTTCGAATGAGGATTCCTCGTCCACGTCGTGGAAGATGATGAGATAGGTGTATCGGGCCAAATATAGCAAAAGACCGAGAGTGAGAAGAAAGTAAATGAAAGCGAGTGAGTTAAATTCGAATGATAGTGTCTGCATAGACTCAATTGAGACACCGAGAAATTCGGCAGCGTAAAGCCACAGGCCAAGCACGGCGAGGCCGTAAAGAAAGACAGCATAGCCAATCATCTGTCCGACGTAGTGAGCGTCGTGGTAGACGGACGTATTTCCATCCCGCAACCAGTTTTCCCAGGTAAGATACACACCATCCAGTTCAGCGTTGATTTTGTTTTCGAGAAAGTGCAGGTAGTGACCGGCACGCATCATTCGGCTTTGTTCCACAATCCAGAGCGCGATGGTAAACAGAGTCACCGTCGGAAGTGCGGCGATAATTAGCCGTAATGTGGGATTTTCCATGGTCAGTTCCTCTAGAATGCCGCTGAACTGGAGACCGTAGGCAACGCCTATCAATACGCCCCCACCGATGACGATCTTGTTCTGGAACTCGATACTCTGGTTGACCTCGTCACGCAAGTCGGTGTAGAACTCGTACATCAACTGAACGTCCTGGCGTTTTCCCACCTCCCCCTCTTTCAGGGACACTTGTGTTCTCTCTCGATTCCCCTCACTCATTATACCAAGTAGTTAGCAGGGGATATCAAATATGTACTGCAAGAGGACAATATTCACTGTGCTTCCGAAAGTGCTGTTACTGCCGAAAGAACTGCACCACAGAGGACGATATCCTCCCCACCCGCAGAGAGCCGAATTTCCGGAATATCTATCATAACGTGGGTATCGATGTTTTGTCGAATCGGATTGAGAATTGCCTCTGCATTGTTACATGCAATGGCACCGCCGACCGCAATCTCAGACGGGGCGAACGTCTGGATAACGTTGGCAACACCAAGCGTATTCCAGTGCCCGATTCGCTCGACGACGCGGTTTGCCAGCGGATCGTTTCCAAGCTGTTCGAAGATATCCTTCGCAGTCAGGTGTTCGCTTTCGATCGGTAGATCCGTTTGTACTGATTCGCTTTGAGCGAGTTCTTTCGCGTAGCGTGGAATGTTTGCACCGCCGGCGTATGCCTCCCAGTGTCCACCAAGCCCACAGCCACAGCGCATCCGTTCGGCCGGGTCGAGTGTCATGTGGCCGACTTCGCCGACATTGCCATCGGCTCCGGAAAGAACCTCACCATCGACGATTACCCCGGCACCGATGCCCGTTGAAATCGTCAGATACACCAGATTCTCGGGAACAGGATCAGCGAAGTATCGCTCACCGATGACGCCACAAACAGCATCATTATTGAATGAGATTACATCAGTCTGTAGCCGCTTGCGAAGCGGTTCAACGAGTTTGACAGGGTTTTCGGTTCCAGTGATATTGGCTGGCCCTTCAATCACCCCTGCTTCTGGATTAAGAGGGCCAACAGAGCCGATTCCAGCAGCGGCAATATCGGAACTCTCACAACCGGCCTCAGCACATGCCCGTTCGACGGTTTGAAGCAATGCAGCGGTAATCTCGGATCCAGATGCATTTTGCGGTGTCGATATCTTCGCCTTGCCGTGAATATCCAGAGATTCACAACGAGAAGTCGCAACCGCCGCACGAAGATTGGTTCCGCCGAGATCCACCCCGAGATAATAATCCATTGGTACTCTGTTGTAACCATCTACAAAAAGGATTGACTATTCATTTGAACGGCGTCGCCCGACAGAGCTACTCGGCCACGGATGACAGGGTTTGACGCGAGTCCCGCCACTACTTATCCAGCAGCCAGACGGACGGGTGGAGTCAGGACGTTCCGTCAGAAGCGAAAGAGGAGCGTCCTACCAACATGTATTTGGAGAATTATAAAAAGATATATGCTCCGGTTCACCCGGCACGTTTCTTGTGAATTTTGGCCGACTAACGCCACAGAAACTATATTCCCCCCACGGATATGGCTAAAATGAACGAGTAATCATACCATACTTGCATAGCCATGTTTAGTAAGCAACGACTTTCAACCGTCTCTGCACAGGACTTGTTTGGATATCTCCTCCTCGGTGGAATTGCCCTACTGGCACTTGATTTGATTCGGCGCCTAGTCATGGGAACGCTTGCACCGGGAACGCTCTGGACGCTCATCTGGAACGGCTTTGTCGACTCGTTGTATATCGGGTTGGCTGCTATCGGGTTATCCATGACCTACAGCATCCTCCGGTTTGCTAATTTCTCGCATGGCGACCTCTTGACCGTCGGCGCGTTTGGCGGATGGACAGTCGCCTACATCATCGGGGGAATCGGCGCTGCCGGGTTTGGAAGCCGACTCCTCTTGGATGCCGACGGTGGTGCACAGGCCGGGGCACTCGGGATGAGTATCGTCGGTTCGCCGCTTGCACTGATTCTTGGCTTGATATCCGCGGCGTTGATTACGATTGGTATCGCGCTCGCAGTCGATCGCCTCGTCTACAAGCGAATGCGTCGGGCCGGTGGAATTGCGCTCCTCATTGCCAGTATTGGTGTGGCGTTGGTGCTGCGGTACATTATTGCGCTGATTTATACCGTGGATTCGCGAGGAATTGTTGCCTCTGCCCCCTTCGTCGGGCCGCTCGAAGTTCACGAACTTGCTGTTGTTGGTGCGCTGCTTGACCTGTTGGGTGTAGAGTGGAATATCGGGCCAATCAATCTCCACGAAGCGACACTGGTCATCTCTGCACTCGTATTAATTATTGGCGTCCATCTTCTGTTGCAGTATACCAAACTCGGGAAATCGATGCGAGCGATGGCGGACAACCGAGACCTCGCACTTATCACTGGCATCGAAACGGAGCGAGTAATTACAGCAACCTGGGTAATCGGTGCAGGACTTGCCGGCGTGGCCGGCTATCTCATCGTGCTCGACCAGTCACAGATATCTATCAACGTTGGGTGGTTCCTCCTGCTGTTAATTTTCGCGGCCGTGATTCTCGGCGGAATCGGTTCCATCTACGGGGCGCTGGCCGGCGCATTGATAATCGGGCTGACGCTGAACGTCTCGTTGATATGGCTCCCATCCGACCTCAACGAGGTCACCGCATTCACGCTCATGATTCTGGTGTTGATATTCAAACCTGATGGACTGCTTGGGGGGGTGGAGACAGCATGAGCGAAGAGACAACAGACACCGACGAGAGCATCCGCTGGCAATCAGACCTGAAGTTCATCGCAAAGTTGGTCGCGGTTACCTACGTCGGCTTTGCGGTGCTGGGCATCGTAACCGGAGTCTCGACGAACGAGGTCGCCGGGTTCCTGGCAACGGTAACGTTCTACGCTGCCGTCTTTGCCCTCCTTGCGCTTGCGCTTAACCTTCATTGGGGGTATACGGGAATGTTCAATATCGGCGTTGTCGGCTTCATGGCGATTGGTGTCTATACCTTTGCGGTGTTGACCGCCGCGCCGGACGCCTCACCTGCTGGTCTTGGCCTCCCAATGATTGTTGGCGTCATTGGCGGCACGATTGCCGCAGCACTCGCAGGCGCAATTATCGCCCTGCCGGCCCTCCGTGTCCGTGCGGATTACTTTGCGATTATCACACTCGGCTTTTCGGAGATCGTTCGACTCTCGATAACGTCAGGGACCCTCCGCCAGATTGAGGTTGGAGATACCGTCTACGGAACCGGCGGTGGAAGCGGTATCCGATACCCCCCTGTCGATGGCGTGGTTACGTGGCTTTTCGAACTAATCGGGTTGGACCCCAACCAAAATGTCCTGTATGAGACAGTTGGGGTAATTGGCGTCAGTAACTCCGTCGTTGACCGGTTTGTCTACGCACTCATTCTAATCGTCTTTATTCTGCTGTTTTATGCGCTGCTTCACCGTATTGCCCGCTCACCGTTTGGCCGTGTGCTCAAAGCAATCCGCGAAGACGAGGTTGCGGCACGGTCGCTTGGCAAGCGGACACAGATAACGAAAATCAAGGTCTTCATGGTCGGCTCAGCGCTGATGGGCCTCGGTGGCATCCTCTGGCTCGGGAGCCGGTCGCTTGTACAGCCGGATGGACTGATGCCGGTCATTACCTTCTACATTTTCGTAGCGCTGATTATCGGCGGTTCGGGCTCGAATACCGGCAGCGTCGTCGGTGCGTTTGTGTTTGCTGCCTTCCTCTGGGAGGGACCACGATTCATCCGAACTATCGCCAGAGCCAACCTGAATTACCGGTCGCCGGGAACAATCTACGATGCGTTCGTTGAGCTCGTCGCCCTCGACCCAATGCCGCTCGTTGGCTACCTGATAGGGAGTCTCGACGAACTCCGCTGGATACTGTTGGGGACCGTGCTGATTGTGCTGATGATAAAACGACCGGAAGGACTCATGGGCCACCGAAAGGAGATTGCCGCTGCAACGGACCTTTCACGCCCGAAACGAGGTGAGACAGATGAGTAACTCACAAGAACAAGAGACCATCCTGCAAGTATCGGACCTCGAGAAGCGATTCGGGGGAATCGTTGCTGTCGATGGTGCAAGCTTCGAGGTTGAGCGTGGGAGTATTACCGGACTCATCGGTCCGAACGGTGCTGGGAAATCCACGACATTCAATCTCATTACGGGGACACACAAACCAAACGCGGGCACCGTCCTGTTTAACGGGCAAAATATTACGGGAAAAAGCCCGGAGCGGATTGCAAGCAAAGGACTGGTCCGGACCTTCCAGATTGCTCGGGAACTCCCGGAGATGACCGTGCTCGAAAACATGATGCTCGGGCCCAAAAATCAGCTCGGTGAGTCGCTTTGGCGGTCGGTCATGCCAGGTGCCAGAAGAACGGTCATCGAGCAAGAAAAGGAAGTGCGTGACCGGGCCTGGGAAACGCTTGAGTTCTTCGAGATTGACCACCTCGCCGAGGAGTATGCTGGGTCGTTATCCGGTGGCCAGCGAAAACTCCTCGAACTGGCTCGTGCGTTGCTGACCGACCCCGACATGCTCTTGCTCGATGAGCCGATGGCGGGGGTCAACCCGTCGCTCGAAAAGAAGTTGCTCGAACGGATTCACGACCTGCAAGACGAGGGATATACGTTTCTGCTCGTCGAGCACGATATGGACGTGATTATGAACCACTGTGAACACGTTATCGTCATGCACCAAGGAAGGGTTCTGACCGAAGGTGACCCGGAAGCAATCCAGTCCGACGAAGAGGTTATTGACGCGTATCTCGGAGGTGAAGCCTGATGAGCCTGCTCAACGTCTCATCCCTGGATGCGGGATATGGTGACCTCCAAATTCTGGAAGATGTGGATATGACCGTTGCCGATGGGGAGTACGTGACTATCGTCGGCCCGAACGGTGCAGGAAAATCGACGGTGATGAAATCGATTTTCGGGCTGACGACGTACATGGGTGGGACAATCACGTTCGACGGGAGTGACATCACCGGGCGTCGCCCGGAAGGAATCATTCGAACGGGCATCGGCTATGTCCCACAGAACGACAACGTCTTTCCATCGATGACAGTCATGGAGAATCTCGAGATGGGAGCGTATATTCTCGATGACGTGCCACAGGAGCGACTTGACCGGATTTTTGAACGGTTCCCAATCCTCGAAGAGCGTAAACAACAGAAGGCAGGCACAATGAGCGGGGGGCAACAACAGATGCTCGCAATGGGACGGGCGCTCATGCTCGAACCCGACCTGTTAATGCTCGATGAGCCAAGCGCTGGACTGGCACCGGACCTCGTCGACGAGATGTTCGACCGTATCGACGTTATCAACGAAGATGGAACCGCGGTGTTGATGGTCGAACAAAACGCGAAAGAAGCGCTCCGGCGGTGTGATAGAGGGTACGTACTCGTCCAAGGACAAAATCGATACGAGGACGAAGGAGACGTACTGTTGGCTAACGAGCAAGTGAGACAGGATTTCCTCGGCGGATAACGCTGATAGGGCCGCAAAAAGAGACAGAGGAGTTAGTTACAGTTCGTACTCGTCGAAGACGGTATATCCGTCCATATCGAAGCTGAACACTTCGTACTCGATTGCATCGAGGTCCCCGTTGTCGTCGAAGACAACGTCGCTCGATGCACCCCGATATTCGATTTCCTCGCCGTTTGCAGCCAATTCAAGGCCGTCAGCCAGTGAGTCTGGCTCGATAACTTCCCCACCGGGGTTTGCGACCTCTCGAATCTGCTCGCTGACAGCGGGTCCAGTGAGTTCATCTGCACGGAGTTGTGCCAGGATGTGAACGGCCGTTGCGTCGTATGCCTGCGCAGTGAAGACACCAGGGCTACTTCCAAACTCGTCTTCAAAGAGGTTATCAAACGTATCTCGACCCGGACCTGCACCACGTGGAGCGGTCCCAATAACGTTCTCTAGCGGATTATCGACGTCACCCGGAAGGGCGTTGCTCTGCAGTCCGTCCGTCACGAGGATTGTCGTCCCATTATCAAAGTCCTCGTAGTAATCGCGAAGGATTTGTTCGCCGCTGTCCGGGTACCCAACAATCACCATCACATCTGGGTCATCACCGAGGGCGACCTGCAGTTCGGAGTCGTACGACGGCTGTTCGGCCTCGAATGCAACCTCCTCGTAGATCTCTCCGCCGATTTCCTCAAAGTTCTCGACGAATCCATCGTTCACCCCTTCTCCGTAATCGTTGTTCAGGTAGAACGTCGATGCGGTGGTGAGTCCTTCCTCGTTGTACGCGATGTCGGCGAGGACTTGCGTCTGGCCAGCATCGCTTGGACACGTTCGAAGCAAGTAGTCGCCATCCATCTCGGTAATGGCCGGAGAGGTACTTGCTGGCGAGATACCGACAACTTCCTCCGGGAAGAAGATATCGTCCGCAACAGCGATTGTCACGCCTGACGATGCGGCTCCAGTAATTGAGGGATAGCCAGCATCGACAAGCGCCTGCGCTCGCTCGATACCGACATCGGGTTCCGTCTCCGTATCCTCCCGGCGAATGTCGATTTCGTACGCAACATCTGCGTCTTCAAGTTGAATGCCTGGGAGCGCCCCAGCGTCCTGAATCGGCCCTCCCAAGTCGCCAAGGTCACCAGTTGCAGGCTGGAGTACGCCAACCCTTGCATCGGTATCGTCATCGCCATCCCCGAGACAGCCCGCTGCGAGCGTTGCAACGCCTGCGGCCCCCGTCGCTTTGAGTACTGTCCGTCGGTTGAGATTCATAGTCATACGTCGTCACTTATAACGGGACGGTGCGCAGTATTTAAACCCTCCCCTAAGGTCTAAATAAGTTACACTTATCCGAAGTGGTTTACTCGCCTAAACAGGCAGCGACAACGCTCAACAGTCGTTCACCACGGACTTCTTCGGCAAAGAGGGGCACGCGTTTGACATCGTGCCCTCGAAAGATATCCTGTGAGCGCGCAAGCGCGCGTTGTTGGACGGACCATCGGTGTTCGCAGAACGGACAATCAGTGTGACTCGGCGCGACGAACTCGCCTTCCTCAACGTCGATGAGCTCGGCCGGGTCCTGCATCACCCGGTTGACAACGATAGTGCTGACGGGAATTCGGGACTCGGTAAGTTGCGCGATGAGTCGTTCCGATTCAAGCACGCTCAGTTCTTCAGGAACCATCACGACACGGAAATCAGTCTGTGCTGGGTCACGCAAGACCTCACGCAGTCGCTCAATACGCTCGGCAAACTCCCGGAGTTGGGCCACCTCACCATCAGTGTCCTCCCCGCGGAGGCCAGCGATGAGATTGCCAATTCGTTCACGCATCGTGAGCATCTTGCCGACCATCGAATCGAGGACTTCCGGGAGTTCAAGCAATCTGAGCGTGTGTCCAGTTGGGGCGGTATCGACGACAACACGGTCGAAGCGAGGGTCATCAAACAGTTCAAGCAGGAGTTGAATGGCTGCGGCTTCGTCAGCGCCGGGCATCGACCCCGCCATCGAACCAAGGCCATCTCCACCGAGCATATCCGCAAACGGCATCTCCTCCCCATCGCCCCCGAATAGATTTTCGGCACCTCCCATGCCATCGACGGCGTCACCATCGAACGGCTCCTGTTGGGACGCTGTGTGAGTTTCGTCATCCCCTCTCTCCTCCTGTGCTCCAGCAAACAGCCCGTCACCCATGGCTGCTTCCGGGTCAATCTCAGCAGCAAACAGCGGAATGTCCTCACGAATCCGTGTTGGCTCTGGGGGAATAGCAGTCTCGAAGGTGTCCGACAACGAGTGTGCGGGGTCGGTTGACACGACGAGCGTGGCAGTGCCATCGCGGGCGCTTGCCAGTCCGGTTGCTGCAGCCATCGTCGTCTTTCCCACACCCCCTTTCCCGCCGTAAAGGACGTATTCCGGTGCGTTGATACCCTCAGGAACCGTTACCTCAAGGTCGTCAATCTCGTCGACAGGCTCAACGTCAACTTCCATACGGGGCCGTACAGTCTCGAACGTTGTGTAGGCGTCGAAACTGCGAGTTGCCAAGGGCCAAAGCTATCCACACTGTTCAACCAGAAACGTCTTGACTGCAGTGTTGAACGCCTGTGGCCGCTCAGCCATTGCTAGATGGCCCGCATCCTCGATAACTGCGAGTTCGCCGTTTGGGAGTTCATCGGCAAGGTACTCATGATAGCGTGGCGGCGTCAACCCATCATCTGCCCCGACAAGTGCGAGTGTGGGAACAGTGATTTCGGCAAGGCGGTCGCGAACATCGAACGTGTGGCAGGTGAGGAAATCACGTTGAGTGACCGCCTGTCCCGTCTCTCTGAGAGCCTGTCGAGAGGCGTTGATGGTGGCCTCGTCGGCTGAGGAAAACAAAAGTGAGTCGTCGTGTAGGAGTTCAACCACAGCAGCAAAATCCTCGCGAAGGAGCGTGCGAATCGATTCGTGGACTCCAAGTTTCGCACCAGTTCCAGCAAGCACCAGCGCATCGGGCGAATATAGCTCATCAAGAACAGCGGTCAACACGACCGCCCCGCCGAGGGAGTTACCAACGAGTACATGTGCATCCGTTTCGTTAGCGACGGCCGCAACATCGGCCGCATAGGCCGCCATCGTCTCAGGCCCTGCCGGCGTGTCAATATCAGTCGACTGGCCATGACCGCTCAAATCAATCGCAACGGCCGGGTGCGTCGGTCCAGAAGGCGCGTACTGAGCAACCCATAACTGATGAGTGCCCCCGCTGCCATGGACATACAACGCTGTTGGACCATCGGCGTCAGGATGTGTGTGCCGGTACGCTATCTCTCGGCCATCATGCGTGAGTGTCTCCATATCAGTACCATGGCTATCGGTCCGCTGTGTGAAAGAAGCTGGTGTGAACCGCAATTCTACCGATACGTGAAAATACGCCGATTGCTTATATACATTTGGCAAAGGTTTAAATACTTGCAAGGATTACTTAGTGTTAGTATGAGTCTGAAACAATCATTGAACGAGCAGGGTGTTGAACTGCGCCAGTTCGAGTACGGTACGCACACCGAGCTGGTCGCAGACTTCGGCCCACGTGAGGAGTCAGCAGTCGATGTCGTCGATGGGACCGCGATGGTTATCGTCGACGGTGAGCAGTATGACTTTCCCGTGCCTGCAGACGCGGAAGTGTTTATGAGCAACGGTGTTCTCACTATCGAGGTGAGCAAATGAGATTAACTGTCAAACCGCTGAAACAGAAGGATGCGGGCCGCGGACTCGCAGCCATCGACCGACAAGCGATGGCAGAGATGGAGCTTGAAAACGGCGATTACATCGTTGTTGAGGGCGAGGGCGGAAAGACGGTCGCCCGTGTCTGGCCGGGTTATCCGGAGGACCAAGGACATGGTATCATCCGCATTGACGGCCAGCTTCGCAAAGAGACCGGGACTGGTATCGATGATGCCGTCACCGTGGAAAAAGCCGACGTCAAGCCGGCAGCGAAGCTAACGGTCGCGCTTCCACAGAACCTCCGGGTTCGCGGGAACGTCGCCCCGATGATTCGCCAGAATCTGAGCGGACAGGCCGTTACCGAGGGACAAACCGTCCCAATCTCGTTCGGTCTTGGCCCGCTCTCGTCGATGTCCGGACAGAAAATCCCGCTGAAAATCGCAAGTACCGACCCCTCGGGGACGGTTGTCGTCACCGATACAAGCGAGATTGAAATCAGTGAGCGCCCAGCCGAACAGCTCACTGACAGCACGACAGACCACGACGCACCCGACATTACCTATGAGGATATCGGTGGCCTCGACAACGAACTTGAGCAAGTTCGTGAGATGATTGAGCTGCCGATGCGCCACCCAGAGCTGTTCCAACAGCTCGGGATTGAGCCACCCAAAGGCGTCCTGTTGCACGGCCCACCCGGCACCGGGAAAACGTTGATGGCTCGGGCTGTCGCCAACGAAATTGACGCCTACTTCACCGACATCTCCGGCCCGGAGATTATGTCGAAATACTACGGTGAGAGCGAAGAACAACTCCGTGAAATATTCGACGAAGCGACGGAGAACGCCCCTGCAGTGGTGTTTATCGACGAAATCGACTCGATTGCCCCAAAACGCGGGGAAACCTCGGGCGATGTCGAGCGGCGTGTCGTTGCCCAACTGCTCTCGTTGATGGACGGGCTCGAAGAGCGCGGACAGGTCATCGTCATCGGTGCGACCAACCGTGTCGATTCCATCGACCCGGCACTGCGCCGCGGTGGTCGCTTCGACCGAGAAATCGAGGTTGGCGTCCCGGACAAGGACGGACGAAAGGAGATTCTGCAGGTCCACACCCGCGGAATGCCTCTCGCTGACGGTATCGACCTCGACCAGTATGCCGAAAATACCCACGGATTCGTCGGGGCAGATATCGAGCAACTCGCCAAAGAGGGCGCGATGAATGCGCTTCGGCGCATCCGTCCCGAGCTCAACCTCGATGAGGACGAGATTGATGCGGAAACACTCGAACGGCTGCAGGTGACTGAAAACGACTTCAAAGAGGCGCTGAAAGGCATCGAACCATCTGCGCTCCGTGAAGTGTTCGTTGAAGTGCCCGAGATTACTTGGGAAGACGTTGGTGGACTCGAAGACACCAAAGAACGCCTGCGTGAGACCATCCAGTGGCCGCTTGAGTATCCTGAAGTGTTCAAACAGATGGATATGCAGGCCGCAAAAGGTGTCCTGATGTACGGACCACCCGGCACCGGGAAAACGCTGCTGGCAAAGGCAATCGCCAACGAATCACAGAGCAACTTCATCTCCATCAAGGGGCCTGAGCTGCTCAACAAATTCGTCGGTGAGAGCGAGAAGGGTATCCGTGAGGTGTTCGAGAAGGCACGCTCGAACGCACCAACCGTGGTGTTCTTCGACGAAATCGATTCCATCGCGACCGAGCGCGGCCAGCGAACCGGTGACTCCGGCGTTGGTGAGCGGATGGTCTCACAGCTGCTGACCGAACTTGATGGGTTGGAAGAGCTAGAGGATGTCGTTGTCATCGCAACGACGAACCGTCCTGACCTCATCGACAAGGCACTCCTTCGCCCGGGCCGACTGGACCGCCACGTCCATGTCCCCGTGCCCGATGAGGATGCCCGGCGGAAAATCTTCGAGGTCCACACGCGGAACAAACCGCTTGCAGAGGGTGTCGACCTCGACTACTTGGCACGGAACACCGAGGGCTACGTGGGTGCCGACATCGAAGCGCTTTGCCGTGAAGCCTCGATGATGGCGACCCGCGAGTTCATCAACAGCGTCACGCCCGAAGACGTCGATGATAGCGTCGGAAACGTCCGCGTGACCGCTGAACACTTCGAGCAAGCACTCGAAGAGGTCTCCCCCAGCGTCGATGCAGACGTGAGACAGCGGTACGAGGAAATCGAAGACCAGTTCGACAGCGCCGACCCATCGCCCGCTAACGATACGCAGGTCGGACGAACCTTCCAGTAACGCCTGTTTCAATCGCTCCATATTTTTTGCAGTCTCGGTCTGCGTGGAGGTCACAACAACCGTATCTGACCGCGTCAACAACCCCGACCTCAAGGGTCTGGGTATCCGCCTCGACCGCATGAAAGATGATGATATATAAGATATCTTATTATTTGAGAATTGTTGACATGGTAGCGCTTACAATGCATTAGAGAGAGTGATAAGCTTTTTTAGATTGTTTGGTGTGCTAACACCCCTCATTTGGTGTCTGTTTTCTGAACATTAAAATAGATAGAGGACAAAGAATCGAATAACGACCCATGAGAGGACAACAACCACTCGACCAGCATATCTACGCAACGCCCGAGGAGCCAACGGTCGTCGGGATGGTCGGTGCACTCGTCGTTACGGCGATGTTTATTGCAGTCGTCATTGCACCGATACAGACGTTCGCGCTCATCAGCCTCACGGCTGGTGCGCTACTCGCCACCGGCTATGGCCTCCGAACACTCGCAAGCCGACTCCGCGGACAGGAACGAACGCTGACCGTTCCCGGGTTCGGAACGGTGACCTACCACGTAACGCCAAAAAAACACTGAATCCTGGCATATCAATAGAGCGGTGTTCTGGCCGCTACTACTGCTTTTTTCAACAGTTAGCTGTGGGCGAAGTAGGTGACCGTCTCGTCATCCGCATGGCGGTCAACTCGGACGAATCCAATACGCTCGAACTGTAGAACGTCATCGGCCTCAGACGTACGAATGCCCGGTTCGGCATAGCCAGCGATGTCGCCGTCCATCGTTCGCATTCGAACTGGCTGATTATCCCCCGCTGGGACCCAGTGGACGATATCGACACCGTCGTTTCGAGTGACCGCTAGATCGTCGCTGGTAAAGCGGAGGGTATCACCAGCGTACTCGACACAGCCATAGCCTTTGAGCCAGACGCGTTCACCCTCGGCTGGCAGGTCAGCAGCCTCGACCATAACGCCCGTTCCGATCGGAATTTCTCGGGTGCCACGCGACTCGTGTTCTGGATGGACCGGTGGGGTCCCAGCATCCGGGCCGGGTTCAAGCGAACACTCGACAGCACCGCCACCGTGTTCAGGGTCATCACGGACGAAGAAGGCTCGGTCGGCATCGTCGTCGATTCGCTCGCGATTCTGGGCGTACACCGCTGACATCGCCAATTCAACGTTTGAGGTCGAGGTACCGAGTTCGACCATCGCATCCACCAGTGCATCGCCGCGGATACCCCGGCGTTTCAGGCTGGCTACGGTCGGGGCGCGGGGGTCATCCCACCCGTCAAGGTCGCCAGCTTCGATTTTCTCCGCAATCGTCGAGGTGGACATCGAAACGTCGTACTCGTCAACCTGGACGTGGCCCCAATGCATCACTTCAGGATATTCCCAGTCGAAATAATCGTAGACAAACTGCTGGCGCTTGGCCGAGTCTTGGAGGTCGATGCCGCGGATGATATGGGTGACGCCAGTCAGGTGGTCGTCGATACCGCTCTGGAAATCGAGCAACGGCCAGCATCTGTAGTCCGCCGCTTCCTCGCGTGGATGGGGCGTGTCTATCATCCGGAAGGCAACCCAGTCACGGAGAGCCGGGTTTTTGTGTTCGATGTCGGTTTTCACACGCAGCACCATCTCACCCGCGCTGTACTCGCCGTCGACCATCTTGTCAAACTCCTCGTGGACCGTCTCGATGGATTTTGAGCGGCTTGGACTTGGTTCGCCCGCGTTTTTGAGTTCCGAAAACTCCTCGCCCGGCAGTGAACAGGTGTAGGCCCCACCGGCGTCGATGAGCTTGCGGGCATACTCGTAGTAGGTATCAAGGCGGTCGCTCGCACGGATGACCTCATCGGGTTCGAAACCAAGGTAGGAGATTGCGTCGAGAATAGCATCGTAGGCGTCCATATCCGGGCGTTTCGTCTCCGGGTCAGTATCATCAAAGCGGCAGATAAACGAGCCGTCGTAGCGCTCTTTGTAGGTGCCGATAACGGCGGCCATCCGTGCGTGCCCGATATGCCACGGGCCGTTTGGGTTGGGCGCGACACGCATCCGTACCTCGTCGTACTCGTCGGTATTCGAGAGGTCGGACAGCGCGTGTTGTTCTTCCTCGTCATCCGAATCGAGTTCTTCGAGTTTGTCAGGGGCGAGTTCGCCAAGTCGTTCACGGCGCTCGTCGTGGTCCATCCCGTTGACCCGGCCGACAACTGGGGCAACGACTCCGGCGACTTCGTCGCCGTGTTCGCGGAACTCGGGGTTTTCACCCATCAGCGGCCCCATGATGGCCCCCACCTGTGCCTCGCTTTCGTGTTTGACGGCGTTATACAGGGCGTTTATCTCCGCAGTCTCTTCGATTCGAGATTTGAGTTCGGCATCCATTATCTGTCGGTTGGGACCCGCGGCGTGAAAACTCAGGTGGTTCGTGCTTCGGATAGACTCCGCTGTAGACGTCGCTTCTGCTATACCTGGTGTTCGCTTACCTACTCGACAATGTAAGCCGTGTTCATACGTAACCGGTCGGTAGCGGTGTGAGTAATGCGAGCGACAGACCTCGTGTGTGGTAGACTCGTGATACGGGTGGGTATCGAGATGAAGCAACCAGTTAGATGCGAACGAACTTTTTGCTCCGCCCATGGGGCCGTTCCTCAACCTCTGGGAGTGTCGTAAGCCACCCCACAACTGTACTCCCACGGCGCTCGATACTTGATGTAGAAAATTCGGTCTCCCGACTGAGAAATTCTTTGAGTTCGCTATTCGTCAGCTCGCCTCGCTTGTCCAGTTCTTCATAGACCCGCTGAACGACCTCAACTTGCCGGATAGCAGCAATGAGCTGTTCACGAGCGGCCTCGGTGTTCCCCTGTTCGTGAAGGCGAAGATATTCGATACCGGAGCGAGTCAATCCCCATCTTCGAACCTCTCTTCCGTTTACTTCCTTTGGGATGTCCTCGTGGACGAAGCCGAGCAACCATCCGGCAGTTGGATAAAGATCAGCGTGGCGTGAGTTGAACGAGTCGCCAGTCTGTCTGTTTACCTCCTCGTGAATTTCTGCCTTCGAGCCGTCAGTGATTTCGATTGCTTTCAGGAATCTCCGCAGCGACGCAAAGCTGTTGGCAATCGGGACTTCGCGCGTTGGGATGGTATCTTCACGCTCGGGTTTCTCGAAGGCTCGCCAGAACTCATCTTGGATTTCAAAGGAGTTTTGGCGTTCTTCGACGCCAATCTCGTGCTCAACCATGAGCTGGGAGAGTTGCTGACCGTCGACCAAGCAAATCTGGAGTTGTTCTGCAGCATCGATTGCAGGAGTCGTAAACGAACTCGACGTGATGAACGTACCAATCTGGTGGTTCTGCTGTGCTAATGCACCGTGAAACCGCTGGATATAGTTGTTGCTGACGGTGTTTCCCTCGTTATATCGCTTGACTTGGACGCCCAGTAATGCCCGAACAATTCCCTCGTCAATCACACCCTCAATATCGATGCCATCATCCTGACGGAATGCCGTCACCTGCAGCGACCGTGTTTCAAGTCGCCGAACCAGAACCATCTTACAGAGGACTTCGAACTCCTCTGGTGTCGTCTGGTACATCCGGTCACGAAGATGGTCCTGCATGGCCGCTGCGCGCATGGTTCACTCATATGGTGAGGCGATCATAAAACCATCCACTGGCCTGTCCCCATCGGCAAGCACTGACCCTTACTCGGATGGGACAACTGTTGCGGGAGTGAGTTTCCCTGTTCGATACGCGTTCAGTGCTTCATCGTAGGGAATCAGTCGGTTAGAGACAAGCGCGTCACGGAACAGGTGAGAAAGGGCAATGCCATCTTCTTGAAACTCGATGACGTTGTACGGTTCATCGTCGTAGAGAACGAGTGATTGTTCTCGATAATCACGAATACCGATTTCGTCGATAACTTCTGGAATTGTGGATTCGTTCATGGGGACAAATGAGTGTCTACGTTTCCGGTTCTTCCAACAGTGTTGCCACTCGTTCAATTTCTTTCGTCAGTCCATCAGTGTACGGGCCCTCTGCATCTGCACGCTGTAACTCTGCTTGATAATCAGTCAGGTAATCAAGTACGGATGCAACGGTAAGTCGTGGCAGTTCAACCATCTCCGGTTCAGGCATACAAGAGAAAATGGGCGCAGATCGGATAACTGATCCTTTCTTAAATTGACCGACAGCAAACGGTGTTGATTGCGCCGAAAAAACGTGACTCCCATTCCCCACCGTTCAAGACCATCCAGTCCAACACGCCTCTATGCAACTTCACTGGCATCGCCGCGACCTCCGCCTGTCGGACAACCGGGGACTGGCCGCGACAAGCGAACCAACGGTCGGCCTGTTCGTCTTCGACCAGTCGGTCCTCGACCACGGCGCGCCACCGCGTGTCGCGTTTATGCTCGATGCGCTCGACTCGCTCAGGGACGCCTACCGTGACCGCGGCGGCGAACTCCTGTGTGCCAGTGGCGACCCAGCAATGGTCGTTCCCGAACTCGCAACGAGCCTCGATGCCGATGCTGTCTCGTGGTGTCGGGATTACTCGGGGCTTGCTCGCGAACGCGACGCGGCCGTCCAGCAAGCACTCATCGAGGCTGATATCGACCGTAACCCAGTCCACGATTCCGTTCATCACAAACCCGGTGCAATCACAACCAACGACGGCGACCCCTACAAGGTGTTTACCTACTTTTCGAAAAAGTGGCACAAGCGGGACAAACGAGACCCATTTGAGCCACCCGAAAGCGACGAGTTGGTTCCCCGAGAGAAAGTAACTGGGTTTCTTGCCCTCGACGGGTCTAAACCCTACGAGAGAAAAAATGGCGAAAATGATAATTCACACGAAGGAAATAATACAGAATACAAGCTGCACGACTCTCTCCCGACGCTCGATGACCTAGGCTTCGAAACGCCGGACGCAACCGTTCCTCCCGCCGGAACCGAACAAGCCAGAGCCCTTCTCGAAGATTTTTGTGAGTCTGATATCTACCGCTACGCCGACCGCCGCGATTACCCAGCAGACGACTGTACCTCACGACTCTCCGCGCACCTGAAATGGGGGACAATAGGCATTCGGGAGGTCTACCGCGCGACTGTCGAGGCCCGAAACGCCGCCGAAACCGAATCCGAATCCGTTTTTGAGTTTCAGGACCAACTCGCCTGGCGAGAGTTCTACACGCAGGTGCTCTGGGACCGCCCCGACGTGGTGGTGAAAAATTACAAACAGTACGCCAATCCAATCAACTGGCGGGAAGACGAGGAGGCATTACAGGCGTGGAAGGACGGCAAAACTGGCTATCCAATCGTCGATGCTGGCATGCGCCAACTGCGAGAAGAGGCGTATATACACAATCGCGTGCGGATGATTGTCGCCTCCTTCCTGACCAAGGACCTCCTGCTCGATTGGCGACACGGCTACGAGTGGTTCTGCGAGCGACTGGTCGACCACGACACCGCAAACGACAACGGCGGCTGGCAGTGGGCCGCCTCCACCGGAACCGACGCCCAGCCCTACTTCCGCATCTTTAATCCGATGTCACAGGGCGAGCGCTACGACCCCGACGCAACCTACATCAAACGCTACATTCCCGAACTGGAGGGTGTCCCGGCCGAGACAATTCATTCGTGGCACGAACTCGACGACGGCACCCGCAAAATGCACGCTCCCGACTATCCCGCCCCAATCGTCGAGCATAGCGAGCGCCGGGAGGACGCAATTACCATGTTCGAGATGGCACGCGGTGACTAGAGAGAAACCGCAAAAGACGCTGGCCAATCCAAACAGTTACAGCTCGCCGAGCTGTGCAGCCGGACGATGGGTGCGTTCGCAACGATGGTACAGGAATACCTGTGCGACCGGTTAGAAGCGACCGCACCAGCGCTTGCGTGGGAGACGGAGTACCGGATTGCTGGAACACCAGTTGATGTCGCAGGTCGGACAGAGGCAACAGCACTCAAAGCGGAGCGTTCCGAAACCCAATCACTAACCTGTCTGGTGGAATTGGAATGGCGACGGGCGGACCCGGCAGACAACACTGCAAAGCTCTTTCGTCACCTCGACAGCGGCGAGATACCTGCATCTCGTGTTATCGTCGTCCAAGTGTTCACCGAATATTACACCCTCACACGAGGCGGCATCTCCTCGAAGCGGAAGAATGCCGAGTTTGTTGGTCACGTTGCCGCAGAACGGTTCGACCGGCTCTCGTATGTCCCACGTACGCTCGCTCTTGACCCACCAAAGCGTGGCGGGGAACCACCGCCAAACTGGGAGGAAACAGTCGATGCCGTTAGTGACGGTATCGCGTCGCTAATAGAGCGACATCTCGCGGACCAGAACGGCTAGCTGTCCAAACTACCAAGTACTCGGATACCGTACGTACTGGTATGGAGACGTGGCTCATTGTCGCAGCGTACGTCCTCGGTTTTATTCTCTTGCAGATTGTGCTGTATCAGTATTTCATCCGTGGGTCGCGCTCAAGCAGCGGGACAGCGAAAACCGCCCAAGCAGAATCAACGGACGGTACGCCCGGCCCCGGCCACGACGGCTCACCACCCGCTGTTGGAGCCTCGAAGCCGGTCAACTCCGAGTCAGATGAAGAACTCATTTCTTGTGGCGAGTGTGGCGCATACAACCGCCAGAGCCAGATGTTCGTCTACTGTCGCGAATGCGGTGAGAAGCTTGACTGACGGGAAAAAGGCAGTCGCCATCAATATCGGTGCAAACACCAACGAGCCTGGTTTTCGCGGCCCGGTAACTCCCGACGGAGCGTTTACCTACATTCCAATCCCTGAGGAGAAACCGACACGAACTGGGGTGCCAACCTACGCTGACCTGGCCGAGGAACTCACGTTCGAGATTCCAGAATCCGTCTCCGAGACGCCCGTACATCTCGACCCCGAGTTTCCGGAGTATCCCTGTGGCGAGGCCTACACCTACGGCGACGACCATGCTATCAAAGCAGGCCCACTCTCTGCGCTATCTGCCGGCGATTACGTCTTTTTCTATGCAACGCTTTCGGTCACGGAGCCCGCTGTGTGGCTCCCGCCGGAATGGGGTGCGTTCATTATCGGGCAGTTCCGCCTTGCGCGCGACCCCGTCACCGGCGACGACTACGAGACGCTTTCGGCTACCGAACAAGAGACGTTCAAAAACAACGCACACGTCAAGCGCGACCCCTTTGATGCGCGAGTCCTCCTTGTCGGCGATCCAGAGGGCTCCCGGTTGTACGACCGAGCAGTGCCACTCAGTGCGACTGAGGGTGGCATCACTGCCAACGAAATTGTGACTACCCTCTCAGCCGATTCCGGAAAAGGGCCA
>PUNZ01000253.1 GCA_003551945.1 Halovenus sp.
GATGGGTCAAACACCTCCGGCTTTCAGCGGACGATGCTGATTGCAACAAACGGGGAAATCGAAACCGAAGCAGGAGCGGTCGGCATCGAAGACCTCCAACTTGAAGAGGAAAGCGCCCAGCGGGTCGAAGAAACCGACAACGGCGTCCGTTACAGCCTCGACAGGCTCGGTATCCCACTGGTGGAGATTGGAACAAGCCCCGACATTCGCACACCAGCGCAAGCACGGGATGCCGCCGAGCAGATTGGGATGTTGCTCCGCTCGACAGGGAAAGTAAAGCGCGGGCTGGGAACCATTCGACAGGATGTTAACGTCTCCATTGCAGAAGGTGCGCGAGTCGAAATTAAAGGCGTCCAAAGCCTCGACGACATCGACGATATCGTCCGAAACGAGGTTCGTCGACAGGTCGAACTGCTGGAGATTGCAGAGACGCTGCGTGAACGCGAAGCAAGCGTTGGCGAGCCACAGGATGTAACAGCAGTATTCGAAGCGACTGACAGCGGCGTCATTGGCGGCGCACTCGAACAGGGCGGGGTTGCACACGCTGTTCGGTTGGCTGGATTTGACGACATCGTCGGCCAAGAGATTCTTCCTGAGAGACGACTCGGAACGGAGTTTGCAGACCACGCAAAGCGTCACGGTGCAGGTGGGATTTTCCATACCGACGAATTGCCAGCATACGGTGTGACCGAGGCTGAAGTCGATGCACTCCGCGAGGCCGTCGATGCAGAGCCGGAGGATGCTGTTGCACTTGTGGCAGACACACCAGAAACGGCAGAGTTAGCAATCAGTGCCGTGGCTGAGCGGGCGAAAACAGCACTCGATGGTGTCCCAGAAGAGACCCGTGATGCACTTGATGATGGAACCACGCGCTATCTACGCCCGCTTCCGGGTGCTGCGCGAATGTACCCCGAGACGGATGTGCCCCCGGTCGAACCAGACGCAAGCGAGATTGAGCCACCGGAGCTGTTGACCGAGCGAGTCGAACGGTATGTGACTGAGTACGACCTCGACCACGGCCTCGCAGAGCAAGTGGCATACGGCCAACGAATGCCATTGTTCGAGCGGGCCGTCAAGATGGGTGTTGACCCAACCCTCGCTGCGGGAACCGTCGAATCAACAGTCACAGAGCTGCGGCGTGATGGTGTCCCGATAGCGGACCTAAGCGACGACCAGTTCGTTTCAGTATTCGAGCTGATTGTCGAAGACGAACTCGCAAAAGAGGGGATTCCTGACCTCCTTCGAGTGCTCGCTGAGGAACCAGCACTGTCGGCACGCGAGGCAGCAGAGCAAGAAGACCTGGGCAGCGCCGCGGAAGACGAGGTACGAGCCGCCGTGCAAACCGTCGTCGAGCGAAACGCAGAACAGGTCGAAGAGGAAGGAATGCAGGCATTTTCAGCGCTAATGGGCGAATGTATGGGAGAACTTCGCGGAAAGGCAGACGGTGATATCGTCAGCAGCGTCCTGCGCGAGGAGATTCAGGCACGGAGTTAACAACACCACGAAAGAGGTATTCCTCAGTCAGCGCCCTTCTCGACCGACTGCATCGAAGGCGTCAAAAAGCGCATCAGCATCAGGAAGCAACCGCCGCGCCCGGTTCCGGAGGTGTGTCGCCCGCTGTGACAGTTGCTGGTACTTTTCATTCTCCGCAAGCGCATCAGACTGTAACTCCGCTTCGAGAACGCTCCGTGTGGATTCAGCGCTGAAATACTCTCCAAGCAATTCATACCCAAGAATTTGGCACTGCTGGGTAACCGCAGTTCGAAGGTCTTCCCGTTCGAGCGGTTTGCAGAGATAATCATCAAACGGCATATCGAGCACATCGAATCCCGGGTCAATTGCCGTCACCATAATAACGCGGCCAGTAAACGCACGCGCAGCAAGCCGCTCAAGCACTTCATCGCCTGACAGCCCAGGCATGTGTCTATCAAGCAAAACTAAGTCGTAGGACTGCTCGTCAATACGCGAGAGGGCATCGGCACCATCATAGACGGTTTCGACGGCACACACACCTCGAAGACGGAGTGCATACGCGTCGGCGACCTCCTTTTCATCATCCACAATCAACGCACGAGGGAGTGTATCATCACCGGGGACAGCGGTCATAGGGGTTTCGTGTGCATGTATTTCAACTGCGTTGTTAAAATAACTCTCTTCGACAGGAAATCCCTCGTCGAGATGCCAACACAGTGTATTCAGTATAGCTAGAGGGGACTGCATTGGGATTCAGCATACCTAGCAAGGAAACCAATGAGTGAGGCTTGCCTGTACAACGATATGTCGAGTAAATCTGTCCACAACACACATCGTCGAGCACAACGACGACAAAGTACCCCAGCAGCAGAGCGGATAATCGATTGTCCAACGGAGACGGTTATCGAACTGTTTGGTGACGAATACACACGTGCGGCACTCGACGCAGTCACCGAAACCGCTCGAAGCGGGCGTGAGGTGAGCGAGTACACAGCGATGTCACGACCAACTGCATTCCGACGGCTGAACCAACTGGAAAAAGCGGGGTTCGTCACGAGCGAGCAAAGACTCGACGACGACGGAAATCACCACAAACGGTATCGGTCGCGTATCAGCACCCTCTCGATACAACTAACCGACGACGGGCTCGTCACAACAGTGATAGCGGCTAGTCAACGTGAACAGCAACAAGCGGGCTTCAGCGTTCGAGCCGAAGACTAGCGAAACCGAAGGTTATCGCGTGTTGAGTTCGTCTTCGTCTTTGACAATTCTCGTTTCTGCGGTGCCGCTGGTTTCTTCGTTGACAAGGTCATAAAAGTCGTTTTGCATGCCCGCGGGGAATTCGATAACACCAATCCACGAGCCATCTGCCTGCCACTCTTCGCTTTCGAGCGTGCCGAACTGCCTTACCTTTGCCTGCCCGCTCCCGGCATACTCAGGCGGAAGTTGAACGGCAATCGTAACCGTGTCGAATCGGATTGGAATGACCGGACGGAGCGCGTCGAGTGCGTCGTCAATCTGACTCTCGACCGGTTCCATCGGGTCGATTCTGAAATCAGTCTGTTCGAGTGCGGACTCAATTCGGTCAGGAGGGTGTGGCGCGTTGTCCATCTGGGGATTGACCGCATTTCTGGCAATTTCCGTAACCAGTTGGTTGTGTTTTTGTTCTTGCATCTCCCGGCGTTGTTCCGCCGTAATCTGGATCTCACCGCGTTTGATGACCTCCGGAATGATTTCGAGGGGGTCAGTCGTCTCAAACACCTCCTCAAGGGCTTTCTCCGGTGGTCGGTCACCGGTAGCGGCGTCCTCGAACACATCCTCCGCAGCGATGACGTCCTCAAGGTCGCCATCGAACTCGCCGCGTTTGATAGCCAATGCGGCGTCCGGGTCAACCAGCACCTCAAACTGCTCGCCGTGAGATTCAAGCCGAGCGGTGACTGCTTCGTCGAGTGATATCATTACCCGTGTCTACTGGCGGGCGCATTAAAGGTGTTATCAACAACGATATGTCGTTCCGAGCGTCCGATGACCGATTCGATACTGGATGCGCAGCTCTGTAAGTGAGCGACCGGAAAAAACGACGGATACGCGTTATTCCTCGTCAGCGTCGTCCGCTTCCTCTTCCTCGTCCGCTTCACCGAGAAGGGCAAACTGTTCGAGGTAGGCCTCCGTTTCCTCATCGGAGAGTTCGTGGAACTGTTCAGTTTCTGTACTGATGGTGGCAACACCCAATCCGTCTGCAGAGAGGCCGTCATCGCTGACAGATGCCAGCGCGGACAGCGCCAGCCCAACACCCTCGTCAAGAGTCATGTCGTCTGTATACTCCTCTTCGAGGTATTCGCGGATGTCGGCGCGGTCGGAGCCAACAGCGAGTGCTTTCCACTCATACGGTGTGCCCGATGGGTCCGTCTCGTAGAGACGTGGCTTGCCATTTGCAATCCCGGCGATGATGAGTGCAACACCGAACGGGCGAGCACCACCAACCTGTGTATACTGCTGGATATAGTCAGTGACCTCTTTTGTCAGCGTTTCGACCGGGATTGGCTCGCCATAGCGCAGTTCATTCAACTGCGCCTGTCGGCGGGCAAAATCGATTAGCTGGCGGGCATCCGCGACATGGCCGGCGCTGGCGATCCCGATGTGGTCATCTGCCTTATGAATTTTCTCGACGCTGTCACGCTCCATCAGCGGCGAGCGGATGCGTTTGTCTACCGCAATGACGACACCCTCTGGCGTTCGAACACCGATACTTGCCGTTCCACGTTTGACCGCTTCGCGGGCGTACTCGACCTGATAGAGGCGACCGTCCGGGGAGAAGATTGTAATCCCCCGGTCGTATGCCTGCTGTTGGTTATGTCCCTGCATAGTTACTCGAAATCGAGCGTCGTCGCGCCAACGAACGCGTCGCCGACTCGGATATCCGCCCGACCATCGAAGCAGTGAGCGGTTCGGTTGGCGTTCTCGAACACGACGTCTCTCTCTTCCCGTTGTTGCAATCCGCGCCCCATATACTTTTCCTCACACGCCCGGATGGTCCCGCTCACTCCACGGATACGAATCCCAATCGGCGAACCCGCAATCGAACCCAGGCACGCAAGGGCCGCGCGAGCGGCCGAGACATGCCCACGGTAGACACGAACAACGGCTTCACACCCACCGTCACTGGTTCGAAACCGGACCACCGAAAGGTCGAGTTGCGCGCTGCCAGCGTCCCCAAGGAGATTCTGTGCGCTGTAATAGAGTTCGCGTTGAAAGACGTCCCTCTCAAGAGCATGGTCGGGCCAAGTCGTACTCTCGACAGCAAGATAGCGCCACCGTGGTTGGAGATGTTTCGGGAGATGTTTCATGGAATTGGGATGCAATCGGGCCGTGCGCCCGGTCGTTATGCGTGCTTGTCGTGCCACCTATTTGAGTCGTCGGTCTCCACCGGAAGGGATACCGATGACGACCCCGCCCATCAAGGGATTTGATTCCTTCGAGGGAATTAAATGGGAGAAACCAAAGTGCCGTTTGAAGCCCCCTCACACCGGTGTAGCTAACTTCCGACAAAAAGTACTGGTGCTCTGAGTATCATTATCGATAACGACAGACGGCGAGTCATATAAAAACACCCACCTCCTTTGTACGTGTGCAGGGTTACCAATGCCCTGAATGGGGCATCGGGGGCAGGTGGTGGCACCCCAACACATGTCATCGTGTGGTTGTTTTTCTCATCGATACTATCCAGTGAGGAGTCACTCTCAACGCTGAAAATCCAGCCCACTGTCTGATAAGTTACGCTCGTCGTAAAATAAGCGCATCACAAAGTGCATCGACACCAGCAGAATCACGAATACGTCGCTGTTTCTCAGCACCGCTTTCAGCCTCATAGACCGACCAAAGTGCATTCGTATCAAGTCTATCGGACTCCCGTTCAAGAAACTCGGTAAGCGTGATAGTCCCCCGCATCTCCTGGTCAAGAAATGCTGTTTCTCGTCCGTGACGGATTGCTCGCCACTTCTGTTCATCAAGCAGTTCCCGCCGGTGGTCATGCCCCTGCTCGCCGTCCTCGTACCGTTCGCACAGGTCAAGCACTAACGTATGCACATATTCAGCAAATGCGAGCACGTGCTCTGGGTTCGTCTGTGCATCCGGCGTCCGGACCTCAACCGACCCGTGTGCGGTGTGGGGGCGAACATCATACCAAAGTTCGCCTCGGTCGCGGATTGACTCGGTCTCAAGCATCGTCTTTTCGAACGCATCAAACGCAGCAAACGACTCGAATGCTGTCGGCATTCCGGTGTTTGGCAGCCCCTCAAATATCTTCGCCCGAGCGGACTGTAATCCCGTGTCGTAGCCGTTCCAATACGGCGAGTTCGCAGAAAGCGCAAGCA
>PUNZ01000199.1 GCA_003551945.1 Halovenus sp.
TATCGTGCATGGCAGGCAGCATACGACACCGGTCCTGCAGAACAGATTGCATCGACACTGTCTGGTCATCGGCCAACGTATCCAGTTGTTGGGGGGCCGGGAACCGCGACAGCCGTCGGTGCCTATTATCCCGGTTGGCGATACGGAACGGCTTCGAGCATCGAACCGCTGCTTGAGCGCTATCCCGTTTCAATCGTCGGTGCGTATGGGACGGGGACTGTTACAACCGACCCGCAGGATGCGCCTGAGGTGGATCTCCCACTCTATGAGCGCCATGCTGACTCAGCGTCTGCTTCCAAGGAGTACCAGCAATCGGTTCTTGAGACGGTCACAACCCATCTTCGAGTGGAGAGCACTGGTGCGTTCGCCTCGATGCTCCGGGATGTTGGCCCGGCAGGGATGGGGGTCTATCACCAAGATGGGAGTCCAAAGCCAGCGAAAGAGACGCTGTCAACTGCATTCGAGCCACTCCAGGCGTTTCTCCGCGACCCCACACCGGGTGCCAGTGAGGTCGTCGTTGTGAACGACCGTCCCGAAGAGTTCTCCGGCGAACTGCAGTGGGCTGCGGGTGACAAACAGGGCTCGTTTTCGGTCACCTTGTCGGAGTACGGCGTGTTAACAGGCGAACCAATCTCTATCCCGTCTGGTGCTGAGTCGGTCACGTTGCGACTGGCTGCTGCGACAGCTACTGTGACGAATGTCTATTACCTTTCCTGACTGAATACTGACTTATTTGTTCGAATTTCATCCGCTTGACGCTGGTTTGGTTAGTATGAGCGTACCGTGTGAGTGCCGAAAACGCACGTTTGAGGGTGTGTTAACGGCAAACACAGGGGTGTGTGACCGGAATATTTAAACACAGGGACACTGAATATGAAAGTACCATAACGTATGCGGCGTTACGGCAGTACAGCACTCCGCCCAACATGACAGGGAATACTTGTTATCGGCGAACGCTACTCTCAAGAGAGGGTTCTGTCGACAGCCGCAGCGGGAATGGAATCGAGGTACAACCATGCCGAAAGTAATCGACGAATCGAACAACATCGAACTCACAGACGAACAACTTGAAGAGAACTCAAAGGGGGAACTCATCAAGCTCGCCGGTCAACTTCGCGACCGCCGAAACGAACTAAACCAGCTTGCTTCTGAGAAAGCATCCGAACGCGACGAGCTTAACGCAAAGACGCGCGAGAAGGTTGACGAAGCACAGGAACACCGAGAAAAGCGCGACGAACTCAACGAGCAGGTTCAAGAGCACAAAGAACAGCGAAACGAGCTGAACGCTCAGGCAAACGAGCTCTTTGACCGCGTTGAGGAACTCAAAGGTGACCTGAAAATCGACGAGGGAACACAGATTGAGGAGCTTGAATCCGAAATCGAAGACCTCGAATTTAAACAGCAAACCGAAGTGCTTGATGCTGAGGACGAGCGCGAACTCATCGAGAAAATCGAGGAAAAGCGCGAAAAGCTGCAGGACAAAAAAGCCAAACTCGACCAGAACGACGAACTGGACGAGATTGAAGCCGAAGCTGAGGAAGTTCGTGCAGAAGCATCCAATCATCACCAGAAGGTGACTGAACTTGCCGATAAGGCACAGCAACACCACAACCAGATGATTGAGGCCTATCGAGAGGCCGACGATATTCGCGATGAAGCCGACGAGAAACACGAGGAGTTCGTCGAGGTGCAAGAGGCTGCAGACCAGCACCACGAGGATTTCGTCCGCGTCCAGAAACGCCTTCGCGAACTCGATAAGCAAGAGGAGCAAAAAGAGCGCGCACACCGCGAGGAAAAACAGGAAGCCGCACGCGAAGAAGCAGAGGAGATTTATCAGAAGTTCAAAGAGGGCGAGACGCTCGACACCGAGGACCTGATGAAACTCCAGAAAACTGGATTGCTCTAATTCGGCACGCCTAACGAGCTATTTTGTCGTCTATCTCCGAAACAGCCAAGAGAGAAAGCCACCGCTTTTTTCGCTTGCATCGTTGAGTTCACGGTCGATATCCTCCTGCGTAATATCAAAAAATTCCTCAGCATCTGGCAGATCGACGTGGAGCACATCTAAGTCAATCTCCGTTCCGTTGTTGTCGAAGGCCTGCCAGTCAGTGAAATTGTATGGCGCACCGAGAATGATGTGTATCTCGCCGCCGCGAAACGTCTCAAGGTCCGTCTGACTGGGTTTGAGGACGCCGCTTGGGTGCGAATGGACTGAGCCCACAATCTGTGCCGAGTTCGGCTTCAAGTTGGCATCGACCGTTGCACTGGAGGTATCGGAGGTCGTACCCGGAATGACAAGCACATCCGTAATAATCTGGCCGTCTCTGTCGAGGCCAACGTTCCGTGCTTTTTCGGTGCGAAGGTATCCCATGTACTCTCGTGGATGCGTCTCTTCGGCAGCGTTCAGGGCAAATGAGAGCGTCTCCCCGGCGATACCGAGTAGTTCGTCCGACCGAAACATCCCCATTACCGATAGTTCGGTGGTGGTTGCCCCTAAGGATTGCGTGTTTTCGCGACGAAAGCGGAGCGAACACCGGGAAAGACCCCTTCTTTTGCGAAGGCTTTTATAATCGGAGGCATCAAAGTCGGGTATAGACGGTTTTCCGGATTGCTTGTCCGGATATACGTACCGATACCAGTTACACAAGTTAGACTATGACTTGTTCGACCGGTCGCTGCTTTCCGGGAGTATCACCGTACAGAGGTGATACACGGCCGGGTGCAGCACATACCGTCACCGAACCACCAACAATGTTCAGCTATGAGCAGCGCAGCTAGTGTTCAGTTATGAGTAGGGTAGATAGACGACTTGAAGATATACAGACGGAGATAGAACAGAGCGTTCCAAACGATATCACCATCACCGAAGTTCGATATGAAGGTCCGGAGCTGGTGATTTATACGCGTGACCCAAAACGGTTTGCCAGCGATGGTGACCTCGTACGTAAGCTTGCGTCACAGCTCCGCAAACGGATTACCATTCGACCGGACCCAACGTCTCTTTCACCGCCGGAAAAAGCGCGTGAGGAAGTCCTTGCTGTTATTCCGGAAGAAGCGGGCGTCACTGACCTCGACTTTCATATCGATACTGGTGAGGTCGTTATCGAGGCCGCAAAACCAGGAATGGTTATCGGCCGACACGGCGCAACCCTCCGGGAAATCACACAGGAAGTCGGATGGACACCGGAAGTTGTCCGGACGCCGCCGATCGAATCCTCCACGGTGAAAAACGTTCGAAACTTCCTCAAACAAGAACGAAATGAACGCCGAGATATTCTCGAACGCGTGGGGAGACAGATTCACCGCGAGGAAATGTCCAATGACCAGTGGGTGAGAATCACGACACTTGGCTGCTGTCGTGAAGTTGGCCGAGCGGCGTTTATCCTGTCGACGTCGGAGACGCGGATTCTTATCGACTGTGGAGATAAGCCAGGTGCCGAGGACGAAGTCCCGTATCTGCAGGTCCCGGAGGCGCTGGGTTCCGGGGCAAATTCGATTGATGCGGTTGTGCTCACACACGCTCACCTTGACCACTCGGCACTCGTTCCGTTGCTGTTCAAATACGGCTACGACGGGCCAATTTATACCACTGAACCGTCCCGTGACCTGATGGGGCTATTGACGCTTGATTATCTCGATGTCGCAGCAAAGGAAGGACGAACTCCACCGTACGAATCGGAGATGGTTCGTGAGGCAATTAAACATACCATCCCGCTTGAGTACGGGGATGTGACTGATATTGCGCCGGATGTGAAACTCACCTTCCACAACGCGGGCCACATCCTTGGCTCTGCGATCTCCCATTTCCACATCGGCGATGGTCTGTATAACGTCGCGTTCTCCGGCGACATTCATTATGAGGATACTCGACTGTTCAACGGCGCAGTCAACAACTTCCCGCGCGTCGAGACGCTCGTGCTTGAGGCCACCTATGGCGGTCGGGACGACTACCAGACCGACCAGGATGATTCCGAGCGAAAGCTGAAACACGTCCTCAAGAATACGCTCGAACGGGACGGCAAAGTGCTTATTCCGGCATTTGCAGTCGGTCGGTCACAGGAGATTATGCTGGTCCTCGAGGAAGCGATGCGTGAAGGCGAGATTCCTGAGGTTCCAATCCACCTTGATGGGATGATATGGGAAGCGACGGCAATCCATACCACTTATCCAGAGTATCTGCGGGATGACCTCCGGGAACGTATCTTCCACGATGACGCGAACCCGTTCCTTTCCGAGCAGTTCAACCACATTGATGGTGGCGAAGAGGAACGACAGGAGGTTTCTGATGGGGGGCCAGCGATCATTCTCTCCACCTCGGGAATGCTCGAGGGCGGTCCGATTCGGTCATGGCTTGAACACCTTGGCGGCGACCCGAACTCCACGCTGGTTTTCGTTGGCTATCAGGCACAGGGAACGCTTGGCCGGCGGATTCAAAACGGCTGGGAGGAGATTCCGGTTGGTTACGGTGATGGGAGACAGAACACCCTGACCCTGAAAATGGATGTCGAGACAGTCGATGGCTTTTCGGGACACGCAGACCGCGCCGGTCTCGAGAACTT
Organism: Halovenus sp.; assembly: GCA_003551945.1. Classification (GTDB taxonomy): domain Archaea; phylum Halobacteriota; class Halobacteria; order Halobacteriales; family Haloarculaceae; genus Halovenus. The sequence goes on from PUNZ01000199.1 coordinate 4,560, forward strand.
TGTCAAGACGATGAATCCACGTCCGGAGAAAGTCCTCTGTGTTCACGGTGATGAACGGTCAGTCCAGGACCTTTCGTCGGCACTGTATCACGAGTATAACATGCGGACGTTTGCCCCGAAGAATTTGGAGACCTTCCGGTTCCTGTGAGATAACTGTTTGTGGCTGGCACCCGATGTTCGGGTATGCACGGTATCGGTGTCCCGCTTGTCACCCCGTTTACGGATAGTGGAGCAGTTGATTTTGATATGCTGACCGAGCTTGTTGGCTGGTTTGAAGCTCGGAACGTCGATTTTCTGGTTCCGTGTGGGTCAACCAGCGAGGTTGAACTACTAACACACGAAGAGCGTCAGGCAGTTATCGAAACAGTCTGTGCTGCGAGTTCGCTCCCGATTCTTACCGGGACTGGGAATCCGGGACTCCAGGAAACGAAGGAAGCAACGAAAGCAGCCGCAAGGGCCGGTGCTGACGGCGCACTCGTGGTGACCCCGTACTATTATAACCACAGCCAGGAGGCACTTGCCAGCTACTACCGGACGCTCGCCGATGAGAGTGCCCTCCCGGTCTATCTCTACGCTGTTCCGAAGTTCACCGGCGTTAGTCTTACACCCGAGACGGCCGCAACAGTTGCAACGCATGACAATATCGCCGGTATGAAGGACTCATCCGGCTCCTTTGAGGCCATTGTGAGAACGATTGACCGAACAGAGATGGCTGATTTTGACCTCTTGGTTGGGAGCGGCTCGCTTCTTTCACAGGCCCTTGCAGCAGGGGCAACGGGCGGTGTGCTCGCTGTGGCGAACCTGGTTCCTGAACTGGTTGCAGCAGTGTATGAGCACTCTCGTGATGCGCCGGAACACGCACGGGAACAGCACCGACAACTCATCGAACTCAATGCGGCAGTCACCAGTGAGTTTGGCATTCCGGGGCTCAAATGGGCGATGCGCCAACGCGGCGCTCCTGCAGGCTCGGTTCGGCAACCGCATCAACCACTGCAAGCAACAGGTCAACAACGGCTACAGTCATTGCTCGATACGGTGTTAGCGAACAGTCCGTCCTGAACCGCACCGTTATCCGGTGAGTTCCTCGGCAACCGTTTCGGGTTCGAATAGCTGTGGGTCGAGCAACAAATCGGCCTGTCCACGCGCAAAGTCCGGCAGGGATTCATCAGCGTAGACGACCACTTTTATGTCCGGGTTGAGGTCCTTTGCGACCGAGATAGAGGTAGCCTGCTTCGCTTCGGTCAGGAGGTAGATATCGGCATCGACCAGCCCCGCCTCTTCAAGA
>PUNZ01000214.1 GCA_003551945.1 Halovenus sp.
ACACGACTGGAGAACCGTGGCGAGTTCGTCATCATCATCGAAAACGATGAGGAGGAACTCGAACGAGCACGCGAAGCAGGCTTTACCGTCCACGCTGGCGACGGCACTGAACCCGACGTGTTACGGGAAGCAGGAATTGCCGATGCCAAGCGCGTGATTGCTGTGACGGAAAACGACAACGACAACCTGCTAGTCTGTCAACTCGCCACATCAAAGTTCGACGTTGAGTCGGTGCTCTCGCGGGTTAACAAGCCGGAAAACGTCGATGCGTTCAACACGCTAAATGTGACCGCAATTGATGCACCAACGGCAACCGCAGTGGCCATCGACGACGAAATCGAACGGCCCGCACTGACACACTGGATGAACGAAATCGGCGAAGGACACGACGTTCAGGAGGTCCGCGTGACCGCTGAGGACCTCGTTGGGAAGACGATTCGTGAACTCAACGCTGATATCCCGGATGGCTGTATCGTCGCAGTAATTGGAAGAGACGGCGACACGCACGTCCCAGATGCCAATGAGGTAATACAGTACGGCGACCAGATTACGTTTATCGGCGATAAAAGCGCGGTAAAACAGGCGATGAAGCGGTTCCACCCCCACGATTAATCGTCGAAGATATCGAATTCGGACCGTGCTGTTTATCCATAACCACGAGATACCACTTAGTAATGAGACGACGACAATATCTCACAGCAGCAGGCGCAACGACAGTTGCTGCACTTGCTGGCTGTGCAGAACTCCAGACGCCCGACGACAACGGCGATGATACCGGAACGGACGACACTGGCGACGATGGAACCACGACCGATAACGGCGAAGAGACGCTCGTCGTGAGCACGTACAGCTCCTTCCTTGATGCGCCCTCCATCGGGCCGGGAGAACTCGTCCAGGAGCGATTCGAGGAGGCAACCGGTGCGACTCTGGAGTGGGAAGCACCTGACGGACAGGTTGACCATTACATCCAGCGAGCACAGGACGGTGCAAGCATCGATTCCGACCTCTACCTTGGCGTGACGACAGAGGACCTTGTGCGGGTTGATGACGAACTCGATGAGCCACTCTTTGCGTCAGGACCGTCCGTTTCCGGACGGGATGATATCATTGAGGGGCTTAATTTCGACCCTGAAGACCGCGCAATCCCGTTCAATACCGGCTATATTTGCCCAGTCTACGACAGCACCGAAACCGAGGCACCCGAAACGTTTGAAGAGCTTCGAGAAGCAGACCACGCAGACAACCTGATTGCACAGGACCCCGGTTCGACAGTCGGGCTTGCGTTCATGCTCCATACGGTCTATCAGTACGGCGAAGACGAGTATCTCGACTTCTGGGCCGACCTGCAGGAAGGGGGAACGACCATCCTTGGTTCGTGGGAAGATTCCTACGACGCCTGGCTCGGCGGCGAGGCACCGATGGTCATTTCGTACTCCACGGACCAGGTATTCGCTGCACAGGATGGCGCAGACCTTGACCAGCACCAGATTCGCTTCCTCGATGACCAGGCCTACGCCAACCCCGAGGGAATGGCGGTGTTCGAGCAGGCAGATAATCCGGGACTCGCCGAACAGTTCCTCGAGTTCATGCTCACACCCGAAATACAGGGCGAGGTTGCCGAGAACAACGTGGTGTTCCCAGCGACGGAAACCGCAGAACTCTCCGAAGACTATGCCGAACTGGCACACGAACCGCCGGAGCCTGTCACCTTCGACTACGATGACCTCGTGGGGAACATTGACGAATGGATTGACCAGTGGGACCGCGAGATTGCGGGCTAACGCAGTGTGAGTTCGTCCGGACCGCGTCGAACCGTTCGTGACCGCGTCGAGCGCCGAGCGCTTGCTGTCCTTGCCGTCATCACCACGCTGTTGCTCGTTGGGATGTTCTATTACCCAGTGGGGGCCGTCTTCAGAGAGGCCTTCATTGTCGATGGTCGGGCAACGCTTGGGCTTTTTCTCGAATTTTTGCGTGACCCCTTCTATTTTGGCGACCTGGCTCGACTCCTGCGAGGCGACCCACTGCGTGAGGTGCTTCCCTCGCTGCTCTCGTTCGAGCGACCCTCCAGCATTGTGGGCTTTACCGCCTATCAGGCCTTCCTGTCGACGATACTCAGCGTTATCCTTGGCGTCCCACTCGCCTACCTGCTTGCCCGCTATGAGTTCCGTGGCCGTCGAACGCTGCGCTCGCTGACGATTGTTCCATTTGTCCTTCCGTCGATTCTGGTTGCGGTCGGCTTCCGTGCGACCTTCTCGACGAACGGCCCGGTGAATACGGCGCTTGGCTTTTTTGGGTTGGGGCCGGTCGAGCTTTTGTTTACCCTCGAAGCCATCGTGATTGCACACGCCTTCTACAACGCACCACTCGTCGCTCGGGTGACCCTCGCTGCGTGGGAGTCCGTCGACGCCAGCGCTATCGAGACAGCCCGAAGCCTCGGTGCAGGACCGTTCCGTGCGTTTCGGGACGTTGTTGCTCCACAGCTCTATCCGTCGGTATTGATGGGCGCAACCCTGACCTTTGTCTTTACGTTTGGAACGTTTCCCATTGTGCTTGCGCTCGGGGATGCCTCGCTGATGACCGTCGAGGTGCGAGTGTTTCGGCTGGTCGAGCGCTTCGATTACGCTGAGGCTGCCGCTCTTGCGATTATCGAACTGGCGATCTCGCTCACTATCCTCTATGCCTATCTCCGGTACGAGGCAAAGCAGACGATGCAATCACGCGGTGCACGGCCGCTTCCCCGCCGTCCGCTCCGGCCGCCAGCACTCACGGCACGTGAACTCGTCCCCCGAATCGGACTCGGCATCTACAGCGTCGTTGCGTTTGTCCTCTTTGTCGTCCCGATGGTTAGCCTCGTGATTGCGAGCCTTACCACAGATGGCGGGAGCTGGACGCTTGATAACTACCGGTTCCTGCTCGAACGACAGGTCGAGGGCGCAGCGTTTCAGGTCCAGCCGTGGCCGGCGATTCGAAACTCGTTGCTCTTTGGGGTGGCGACGCTGGCCGTTGCCCTGCCGATGGGGATTACGGTGTCGGTGCTGACGACCCGACACTATCGGGGGCGGAAAGTCGTTGACGTTATCGCGATGGCTCCGCTTGCCGTGTCGGGATTGATTGTCGGCCTTGGTCTGCTTCGTGGCCCGGTGTTTGGCATCGAATTCGGCGGCTATCGGCTGATTATTGGAGGTGCTATTGCTATCGTCGCGGCACACGCCGTGGCCGCCTACCCGTTCGTTGTTCGAACAGTCGCTCCTGGACTGCAGAATCTTGACCCACGGCTGGTCGAATCTGCACGGTCGCTCGGTGCGTCTCGAGCGCGTGCGCTTGTCGATATCGAGCTTCCATTGGTCTGGCCGGGCGTCGTCGCTGGTGCGGCGTTTGTCTTTGCCATCTCCATTGGGGAGTTCTCCGCAACCGTCTTGCTCGCCACCGGAACCGACCAGTTTACGATGCCAATCGCAATCGAACGGTTCATCGGCCGCCGACTCGGACCAGCAACCGCAATGGGTGTTGTCCTGCTCGTCGTGACGAGTCTGAGCTTTATTGTCATCGACCGCCTTGGAGGTGAGCAACGCAATGGCGGACTCTGAACAATTGGGGCGGACTGATGACCACCCACCCACGATTGTGCTTGACGACGTCTCTCGGGACTACGGCGCAACGACGGCTGTCGATGGCGTGAGTTTCGCGGTTCGAGACGGCGAGTTTTTCACCCTCGTTGGCCCGTCGGGCTGTGGGAAAACCACGACGCTGCGGCTTGTTGGTGGATTCGAACAGCCAACTGCAGGAAGAGTGCAACTCTCCGGCGAAGAAATGGTCGGCGTTCCGCCGGAAGAGCGCGATATCGGTATCGTGTTTCAGAACTACGCGCTGTTCCCTCACATGAACGTGCGAGAGAACATCGCCTACGGCCTCAACTTTACTGACCCTCCCGATGGGCAGACAAAAGCTGAGCGAGTCGACGAGTTACTTTCGCTGGTTGACCTCGACGGGATGGGTGAGCGCGACCCTGACCAACTTTCCGGAGGGCAGCAACAACGCGTCGCGCTTGCGCGGGCGCTTGCCCCCGGTCCGAGCGTGTTGTTGCTTGATGAGCCGATGAGCGCACTTGATGCGGAACTCCGCGAGCGGTTGCGCGTCGAACTCAAGGATATCCAGCAGACGCTCGGCGTGACGACGCTATATGTCACTCACGACCAGGAGGAGGCGCTTGCAATTTCGGACCGGGTTGCGGTGATGCGCGATGGCAGGATTGAGCAGATTGGAACGCCCAGAGAGATTTATCACCAGCCAGCAACGCGATTCGTTGCCGAGTTTATCGGCGATAATAACGTCTTTGCCGGCGAGATAGAGGAGATGGACTCCAAGACGCTCTCGGTCCAGCTTGCGGGCGACGCACCAACAGTTGTTGATATTGAGCGCCCCGCAGAGGACCGCCTTTCAACGGAGTTGCAGACTGGTGAGGAGATTCTGTTCTGTGTCCGGCCGGAGTCGCTCGTCGTCGGTCACGAGAAGAATGCACTCAACGCAAGCGTCGAGAGTACCGAATTTCTGGGTGAGACGACACGAGTGCAGCTTGACTGGAACGGGAAACCACTGCTCGTCCACGGCGATGAGACCGTCGGCGAGCGGACGAGCGTTGGATTCGACCCGAAGAATGCACACATTATCGAGCGGGAATAGCACAGTCAGACCGATGCACTGAACGGACGTGACAGTATTGCAAAACCGCTATTCAAGGATTCGGGCTTGGTCGCGAAGTCGATTATAGAGCGTATCGAGCCATGCCCGCGCCTGCTTGTTTTCGGATTCGATATGGACAGTCGGTAATCCTGTTGCCGGGTCGTGGCCCACGATACTGACGCTGTCGTCGTCGATAGCAAACGTGAACGGAAGCGGTTCGTCGGTAATCAGCAGCGTTAGTGACTCGTTGGTGAGTGCGTCTTCAAAGGTTTCGCCGCCGTAGCTTTGGTGTGCTTCGAGCGCGCTGGCCTCGAAAATGCGCTCTATCGACTCTTTATCCCCGAGTGACGGTGCGGCTTCATCAAGCGCCCGGCCAGCAGTCGCGCTAGTGATCGTCCCTCGGGAACGAGTCGTGGCTTCAAACCGCTCAACGACCCGCTCGACAACACGATATGGATTAGATGCATCAGAGACTGTCACCGTTGCATCGATGAACAGATGTGCCTGCTCGGCGAGCGAGGGGTGGTCCGCCAGGTCGAAGAGCCTCTGGAGGGAATCAAGTCCTCCGATGCCAGTCACATAGCGGTCGACCATCGCGCTCGTTGCTCTGCCACGGGTTGTCGTTTGGTAGCCGTCCCCCGTTTCTTCGAGCAACCCTCTGGCTTCGAGTGCGGTTGTGGTTCGATAGATTGTCGTTCTCGAAGCATCTGTCGCCTCAACAAGTTCACCTCTCGATTTAGGCTCTCCCCGACACGCAGCAAGGACGGGTGCCTGACGAAGCAACGTCAGTGCGTCCTCGCGATCATCGCGATTCATTACCGCGTCATAGGTAGGGGCTCGTATAATAGTTCACACATGACACTCCTGTCCAAAAATGAACAGTTCGTTCATCGATGAAACGGCGTTCCAACGGTGGCTATAAATCACCGTTATCCTACGGTAGAGGTAATGAATCGGGGGTTTTCTCTAACGACTATTTCTACAGCGGAGCAAACGCGTGTGGTTTGGACTGCTCTCTCGTTGGTACTGTTGGTCGGAGTGTTGCTTGTGCTGGCATCGATGGGGGCAGTCACTGACGGATCAGTGGGTGACGCCGATTCGGTGGCGATAGAA
>PUNZ01000054.1 GCA_003551945.1 Halovenus sp.
CGGAAGGAATTCTCGTTTTTCGCTCCCTCTGGGGAAGACATGACGGAAATAAAATCGCTCATTGTCGCGGTCAAACCGGTACGTAATCGGGACAGAGTACGGACCCGTTGACCCAGTCATCGACATCACTGCCGTCTGGTGCTCCTCGAGAAAGTCATAAATCTCTTCATCACTCATTTTTGCCTGTTGTGCAAGTGTCATTACTTGTTCACCTCCAGTTTGCTAAAGGCATCAGAAGCAGCAGGTCCACCGCAGAGAATACAGCCTTTTTCTTCGAGCGCTTCTTTTGTTTCGGTTGTGATTTTCAAGCTACTATCACATTGACTGCAGTAAAATTGGTATGTCGCATCGGCTGGTCCAGCGAATACTGGTTGGGTTGTTTCACCAACTGAGAGCACTGGTGCTGCTGATTTCTTCGAAACACATTGCGTCGTACTGCCATGGAAAAGTCGGTCGAGTCGGCCACCGGTTGTCGTCCCCATGATAATCAGGTCAACATCTCGTTCCTGTGCATACTCGACAATCGTATCACACGGGTCACCAGACCGAATCTCCGTCGTGACGGCAACACCTTCTGTATCTCCCGTCTCTTTCATCTCTTTGAGCGTTGCTTCCGCTTCCCCTTCTGGGTCAGCACGTATCCGGTCACGCGTCGTGACGCCTTCTGAGAGGACAGCTAGCCCGTGGACAGTTGCGTTAAGCGAGCGTGCTAACCCAAGTCCATGGTCAGCTGCTCGCTGTCCGAGCTCACTCCCGTCTGTGGCAATCAGGATGTCTCGATACATGCCTGCTACTACGTACCACAGACTCATATGTTGAATCCTGTTATATCCTGTAATTTATACTGGTCCTCTGTTGAGGTGGAAAAATAGCAACAGTAGCAAACTAACACTACTTTTCAGGCGTCTCTATCGATTCTGGGTTATCCTGACAGCTCGACGCCGAGTGCGGACAGCAACGCGCTCTGTGCCTGAATCCGTTCGCCGGCGAGGAACTCAATTCGACCGCTTCGAGCACCTCGGGAATCAAGTGCTGCCTTCGGTGCAGCGTTTCGTGCTGTTTCAACAATCGCGGTCACATCGATGCTCTCGTCTCCGCGGATATAGGCTTCATCTTCATCGACACCGACAATTGCCGCAACATCTTCGCTATGGCGACGGTATAGCTCATCGAGCAACAACTCTGTCGGCGGGAACTCAAACCGGTGTGTGTAGCTCGCAGTATCGAGCACCAACACCTTGCCTGCATCCGTTTCATGTTCTTCCAGATGCGCCTCAGCTGTCTCAGTTGCGGTCTCAACTCGTTTCTGGAACTGCTCGCTGATATGCTCTGCAAGACCAACATCCGATTCATCTGCAAAGAGGAGGTCGATAATCAGCTCTCGTTTGTCCTGATATGACTGGTAATGGGCTTCGAGTGCAACAGCCTCACGAAGCGCACGAACGGCGGATTGGTCGTACCCCGCGTCTGTTGCCAGCTGTTCGTAGATTGCTGGAACGTCGTCCCAGAAACTCACCGCTGGCAGGTGGAGCAGTTCGTCACGGACGGCCTCGTTGACATGGGCTGCAACTGTCGTTGCCAATACGGTCGTTGTCGTCTCGCCAGCCGTTGCAGGTGCAACTGCAACATCAACGGCGGCAGTCACGTCCGCTGCAACTGGCTGGTCATCGATAAGGACTCGGCGGGCACCGTACACATCCAACAGGTCGTATCCATCCACGGATTCTGCAGAGCCGCCAACTGCGACGAAGACAAAAAGCGGGACCTGTTCGTTGTGGCGGTCTTTCGCTGAAAGCATCATCGTCACATCACGGGTCGCATCGTTCATGTCGTAGACTGACCCCTCTACCGGACGACGTTCAAAGTAGTGATACTCCGCATCTGGGTCTTGATGCTGGTCACGAATCAACGGAAGTGTTGCCCGTTCAAGTGCTGCACTGGAGGCATAACCATCCGCTGTGGCACCGTGTCGGACAACGATTGGTCGCCCTTCGATGACCGCTCGTCGGATTGCTGTAGCGGCGTCTCGTAGCTCCGTTGTGAGCCCTTCAACAACATCATCCGCTGCAATTGGTTCTACTTCATCAGGTCGGGCGCGGTTGCGCAGCGCCGTGGCCATCCGCTCGGTGACGGCCTCGGCTTGGTCATCTTCGAGCACGACGAGCGCTTCGGTCTCAACCTGCAACTCGCCGCGTCGACGCTCTACTTCCCCTTCCAATCTGACAATGTCTCCCTCACCGATTTCTGGGTAGGCACGGACGCCAGCCTCCTCAAACGCTGCACATTCGACAGTCCCCGTCTCGTCACGGAGTTCAAATACTGTCGGACCGCTCGTCTGGTGAGCGCTGGTTAACTCGCCTTCAAGTCGGACGAGTTCACCAACCTGGTCATCAAGCTCAGAAACGGTCGTTGAGAGGGGTTCTCGTGGAGTCGTTTCTGCCGGCGGTTCTGGCTCGGGCGCGGGCTCCGGTTCGTCCGTTGTCTCCGCTGTCTCCGCTTGCGTACTGCTCGTACTTGCTGTCTGTCTGATTGCACCAGCGTCTTCCTCATCGTCAGTTGCTTCTTCGGGAAGTCGTTCCTCATCCGCGCTGGGGTCATCAATCAATGCACCTCGGAAGCGACTCTTTTTCTGTCGAATTGACCATCCCAAGTCAATATTTCCGTTGTCTCGGACGCTTTTAACCTTGACATAGACCGTGTCTCCCGGTTCTAAGTCGATGCTATCGATGCGTTTATCCAGTTCACTTTTGTGCAACAGTCCAGTTACGTGGTCGCCAATGTCGATGAAAATGCCAAACTCGGCAAATCCATCAACCGTGCCACGGTAATACCGATTCGGGCTGAGCTGGTCGGGTTTCGTTCCCTCGAATTCGAAGACAACATCCTCTTCGTGAAGGTCACAGACACGGCCATCCGTAGATGCGCCGCAAATGATACACGTACTCATTTACTCGTGAATACATTCCCGTCCTAAAACGATTGTCGAATTACGTGCGACAGTGCGCACCCTCGCCACACCCCGACAGTCAGTTCCCGAGCGATTCTTTGAGCAACGCCGGGACCGACTCAAGTGCCTCATCAAGTGCGTCGGCGTCAGGGCCACCACCCTGTGCAAAGTCCGGGGGACCGCCACCACCACCACCGACGCGCTCTGCGAGTTCGCCAACTAACTGCCCTGCATTAAGCGCAACTCCATCAGGGACGGCAACGACAAACTGCGCACCGTCAGCACCGGAGCCGATAACAGCGACGTTGCCTTCATCAACGAGTGCGTTAGCCGTTGCTCTGAGTTCGTCCATATCCCCATCCAGTCGCTGGATGATTGCTGTCGCCTCGTCAAGTTCGACTTCTTCACCGCTTGTGCCACCACTTGCACGGACGGCGGCAAGCTCCTCTTTGAGCTCGTCAATCTGCTTTCCACGAGCTTTCCATTCTTCGAAAAAGCGCTCTGCAGTCTCCGGGACCTCTGGTGGACTCACAGCAAGGATGTCGGCCGTTTCTGCAAGCGTCTTTTCCGTCTGTTGCATCGCTTCGATAGCGGCATCCCCCGCTGCGAACGTAAACCGGACGACCCCATCTTGGATACGCTCCGTACTCAGCACGCTGATTGCACCAATTTCCCCGGTCGAACTGACATGAGTTCCACCACAGGCTTGTGTATCCTCCTCTGCGTGAATCAATCGGATTTGTTCACCGCTGGGAATTCCTCCCTGATAAATATCGAAGCCGTAGGTTTCCTCTGCTTCGTTCCGGTCAAGCCACTCTTGGGTGACTGAGGCGTTTTTCATCACCAACTCGTTTGCTCTGCGCTCAATCTCACGCACTTGCTCATCTGTTACTGACTGGAAGTGTTTCAGATCAATTCGCGCGCTGTCGGTTGCTTTTTGCGCACCAGCCTGTCTGATGTGGTCACCGAGAACCGCGCGAGCAGCATGGCCGACCAGATGTGTCGCCGTGTGATGTCGCATGAGTCGTTTCCGGCGTGTCGTCTCTAATTGCCCACGGACAAATTCGCCCTTGCCTGGGTCTGCATCCGTTCGGTGGACGACCACATCGCCGATAAGTTGGACGTCAACGACATCGGCCGTCACATCATCGGTTGTGAGCGTTCCATGGTCTGCGGGTTGTCCACCACCCTCCGGATAGAACATCGTCTGGTCAAGCACCACGTCATAGCCATCCTCTCGCTCAAAGACGTCGAGGACCATCGCTTCAAACGAAAATCGCTGCTGGTCATCATAATACAGCCTGTCCGTTTCGGGAAGGTCCGCAAACTCGGCTTCATGCTGCGTGTCAACATCGGTCTCTTGCTCGTCCGCCTCATCTTCATGTTGTGCAGCGACCAACGAATAGAAATCGTCAGGAATGTCGACTGTTGCACCATACTCGGTTGCTATCTCCGCAACCATATCGGGCTGCAGTCCGTGTGAATCGTACAATTCGATGAGCGTCTGGGTCGGAATTGGCTCGCCGGACTCAGCATGGTCTTGTGCCAACGATTCGACCCGGCGACCTCCTCGTTCGAGCGTTTCCCGGTACCGTTCGACTTCCGTTCTGACTACTTCCCGAATCGTATCGCGGTTTTGATAGCCTAATCGCTCGGCCTGCATATCGACGAGTTTGTCGAGCGGTGCATCGACGCCCACGGTATCACAGAGTCGTTTTGTTCGCCGAAGGACCATTCGTGCGAGATATCCTGTCCCAACGTTTGAGGGCACAATTTCGTCGCCAAACATGTAGGCGAGCGTTCGGGAGTGGTCTGCAATAGCGTAAATCTGCTCGAGCGGTTCAACGAGCGCACGAAGCGTGTCAGTCTCGACACCAAGCTTCTCGGCAATTTCTCCGCGTGCCGCTTCAACGTCATCAACATCGTCGATATCAAGATTGCCAGAGAGGCGAGCGGCATCGTTGACAAGTTGCTCTTCCGAATCGCTCAAGGAAATGTCCGCATTCTCACGAAGGAAGGTAATCATTTCCGGATAGACTGCCTCGTACACTGTCGGCGTCCCTTGACTAATCCAGGTCCACCGTTCGAGCCCATAGCCAGTATCGACCACATAGGTGTCCATCTCGCTGTATCGGTTTCCGTCTTTAAGCAGATATTCACCATCAGGGTCCTGTTCGAGCGACATAAAGACAAGCGTCGCCAATTCAAGCCCTCGATAAATTACCTCAATCGCGGGTCCAGCATTTCCACCGCCAACCCATGGGTCCTCAATGTACGTGACCTGTTCCATATCTGCACCAAGTTCTTCAAGCAATTGCTCGCAGTACCTGACGGTCTCGCTTTTCCAATATACTTCCCCTTCGTACGCGTACCCGTCAGCATCGTCACGCGCATTGAACGCATGATGAGCCATCATCTCGAACGCCATCGTGTGGCGCCCCGTTTTTCCAACGTTATCGATATCTTGCATTCGGATACACGGCTGGCTAATTGTGAGTGGATTTGCTGGCGGTGGTGTCTGTCCGCTCGTAATCAACGGCTGGAAATCGTAAATGGATGCTTGCGTCAACAGAACATCATCGCGCCAGCGGTTTGCTGCGACAGGATACGGGTCGATTCGCTCGTGCCCGTTTCGCTCGAAAAAGGAGAGAAACGCTTCGCGCATCTCCTCTAACGTGTACTCCTTTTCGAACCCCGGGTCGTCGATGAACTGGTATGTCTCACACGGGGGCTCACCACAGGAGTCGCGGTCCTCATCGCGTGTCCAGTACATTGCTCCGCACTTTGGGCATTCCTTTCGGTGAAAGCCCTCCTCCGCGAAGTACTCAAGTTTATACGCGTCCTCAAGGTCGCTCATTCGTTGATTAAAAAATGGAAAACCTGCGCGTAAAACTGTTCCGAAGGCATGCACACGCACAGACGAGCATAGATGCCGTCAGGAACTGAGTGAAACAGAGGCAAGCAGCGCTTCGAGTTGGATTCGTTCGTTTGCTCCTGTTGTTATCCGGTAATCCGCTTCACCAATTCGGTCAAGCAACCGAACTGCCGCTTCGTCATCAAGTTCAAACTCCCAGACAGACCGGTGTAACTGGTCGATGATATCACCTCCGGCAATCCCCTCATCCGTCAGCAAGCGGTCGAGTTGTGACCGAGCACCAGTGAAATCGCCATCAAGGGCTCGCGTCACCATCTCCTCAATTTCCTCCGGGCGTGCGGTGCTGGTAATCTCGAAGACTGCCTCCTCATCTACAACTTGCCCTGTTACTGCGGCTGCCTGCAACCCGTTGATGGCCGCGCGCATGTCGCCGCCAGCGACATATACCAGAGCGTCAATCCCAGCGTCGGTCAACTCAATACCCTCCGTTGCTGCGATTTCTCGGACCTGGTGTTCTATCGCGTCATCAGGCAGGGGGCCAAACCGGAACACTGCACACCGTGACTGGATTGGATCAATAATCTGTGACGAGTAGTTACACGAGAGAATAAACCGAACGTTGTTTGAGAACTGCTCCATCGTTCGGCGAAGCGCTGATTGTGCATCGGAAGTGAGTGCATCTGCTTCATCGAGAAAGATTATTCGGTAATTGTATCCCCCAAAGGATGTCCGAGCAAAGCTCTTGACCCGGTCACGTACAACATCAATACCCCGTTCGTCCGAAGCATTCAGTTCGAGGAAATTTTCTTCCCAGTCGTCGCCATACAGTTCACGGGCAATCGCGATAGCCGAGGTGGTTTTCCCGACGCCTGCTGGCCCTGAAAAGAGCATATGTGACAGGTCATCACGGTCAACGTAGCTCTGTAAGCGTTCGGTAATTGCCTCCTGTCCAACCACTTCTGAAAGCCGTTGTGGGCGGTATTTTTCTAGCCAAATTTTCTCTCGGCCACCCTGTGACTGCTCGACCTCGCTCATGGCAGAACCGAAGAACGGTATCCTGATAAAGTTCCCGAGACAGACGGAGCGATCGGGCAAGCTTGCGGTGACTTCCCCAAATTTCTCGCGGTCGAAACAATTTTGAAATGGTGCTGAGATAGCTCATCTAATGGCGATACTGGTGGGGGTCACAGCCCTAAATGTAATTACACTTATTCTCTCGCTGGTCTTCCTTTCCTACTGTTTGAACCGGTTGGCTCAGCGTGGGGCAACGTCGCTTGTTATCATGTTTGTCGGCGTGGCACTCTGGGTTGGCTCAGATCTCATCCAGTTTTTCTCAGGGCCCGAGCCACAGGCATGGGGTGGGATGACAATACGGCTTATTGGCGTCGAAGTCACTGTTATCGGTATTTTACTTCTCGGTCTCGAGTACACCGGGCGTGACAGATACATCACACGTGGGCTGCTTGCAGTTCTTGCGGTACAACCACTCGTTGTTGTTGGCCTCTCGCTCTCTCCGTATCAGTACCTCCTTTTCGAGGCACAACCCGCTGCGGAGACGCTCTGGGGCTACGAGTTACTTCCTGGCCCACTCTGGATTGGGCACGTGCTTTACTCCTACGGGTTGGTCTATCTGGGACTTGGGATGCTTGCGCACATGATGTGGAAGGCAGAGTATGGCTACCGAATTCAAATTTTCGCGATTCTCTTTGCGATTCTCGTCCCGTTTGTCGCAAATATCGCATTTAATACAAATCTGGTTGCGGTGGATCTCACACCTGTGAGCTTTCTGGCAACGGCCATTATATTGATGTACGCAACGTTTCGCATGCGGTTGATGGATGCCATCCCGATTGCTCGCCAGACTGTGCTTGATGAGATGGAAGACCTCGTTTTTCTTCTCGACGAACGTGGCATTGTCGCTCAGGTAAACAGGCCAGTACAGGAACGATTTACCCAAAGCACACCAATCGTTGGGACACATATCTCGAGCTATTTTGCGGACGGGTCACTGGGTGATGCGACGATTGAACACGTTGCGGAAAACGTTTCATCGACAGTTGACAAGGAGCACCGGCGATTTACTATCAACAAATCCGTTCTTCGAGATTACCGTGGGAACGTGCTCGCACAGGTTCTTGTCTGTCGAGATGTGACGGAACAACTCCGCCGCGAAGAACAATTAAAGCTCTTAAAGGATGTACAGAGCCGATTCCTCCGCCATAACCTGCGCAACGAACTGAACACAATTTTGGCACACGCGGATTTGATGCGAACGGAGGCAGGCCCACCACGTGAGGAGTCATACGAGATTATAGCAAAAACAACGGACCGTCTGGTTGAATGGGGCGAAAAAGCACGAACCATTGAACAACTGGTAGATACGACCGAACGTGTCCAATACCGAACTAGCGAAGAGATTGAGACTATCGTCTCGGAAATGCGCGAAACGTATCCTGGAGTCGAGTTTACAACAGCGTTCACAACTGATGCATGGATAATTACCGTTCCACAAATCAGTGATGCGATAGAGAATCTCATCGACAATGCAGCACGGTACAACACTCATGAGAATCCACAGGTCAGGATAACGACGGCAGTGACGGATGAAGCAGTAACGATTACTGTCGAGGACAACGGTCCTGGAATTTCAAAAGAAGAGTTGAGTGTCATCGAACGAGGGACAGAGACACAATTAGAACACAGTAGCGGATTCGGGTTGTGGCTCGTCCATTGGGTCGTGGAAAAATCAGGTGGTGATATTTCTTTCAATATAAATGGGGGAACAACAGTCACGCTCCGATTTGACCATCTCTCGACCAGTCAAAGCAGTGATAACCCACTCCCATGACACAGGTCAGAACGAGAGTTTAAGTGTAAACCCGACCCAACACCGACCTGTGACAGAGAGGATTCCAATCGGGTGCGAACCACTTGATGCGTTGCTTGGTGGGGGGTTCGAGTATGGCGCTGCAACACAGGTGTATGGTCAGCCTGCCGCAGGAAAAAGCAACATTGTCCTCTCGGCAGCAGTTGAGGCCGCCGCACGTGGAAACCACGTCTTATACATTGATACTGAAGGGCTCTCGGTGGACCGACTTGAACAGATTGCGAATGGCCATCCCGGGACCAGTATCGACGACGTTGCGTCTCGGATTATCGTCAGTGAGGCAACGACGTTCGAAGAGCAACAGGAGGCTGTGCAAGATGCAGCGGAGTTTGCTGAACAGGTCGAATTTATCGTGCTCGATAGCGCGACGGGCTTTTACCGTCTTAAACGCACTGAGGAAGCAGAAGGGGAGACACTCCGCTCCGTTGCCCGCCAAATAACGCATCTGCTTTCGCTGGCACGAAAACACAGCCTGGCGGTTGCATTCACGAATCAAGTTTACACAGACCCTGAGAGTGATACAGCAAACGCACTTGGTGGACATACACTCAATCACTGGTCTGCGGTCATTCTCAGGCTTGACCGCTTTCGTGGTGGAAATCGTAGGGCTACGCTCGAAAAACATCATGCAAAGCAAGCCGGAGAAACAGCACAGTTCAAGATTACCGGAAGTGGGTTATCCGGAACTGAACGGTAATAACTGCTGGTGAGACCCAAATCTGAATACGCAATCAACGTCCGAGAACAACGTGACGGCTAGTACAGCAGGTCATCGTCGGACTCGACCATATAGAGCGTGCGAGCCGCAATGTTCACTGCATGGTCGCCAACCCGTTCGAGGTCACGGACGGTCAACAGGAGTCGAACAACATCCTGCATAATGAACTCGACTTCTTCCTCTGAGCCAATATCCTGTCGTTCGATGAGGTCGCGGGCAACTGTTGCAGAGGCTTCCTCACAAAGTTCATCAATAATATCATCCTCGTCAGCAACTTCATAACAGAGGTCTGTATCCTCTGATTCGTACGCCTGCATCGACTTTTCAATCATCTGTACGACGCGCACACCGATATCCTGGACGTCGACATCCTGATAGATGTCTCGTTGGGCATCAAGCGTGTAATCGCCAAGGTTTGTCGCAAGGTCAGCAATTCGTTCGAGGTCAGTGATTATCTTAAATGATGCAGCGATAAATCTGAGATCACCAGCGACAGGTTGTTGGAGTGCAATCAGGTCAGTACAGTCCTGTTCAAGCTCGAGATATAGCTGATTAACTTCGTCGTCTCCTTCGATAACCTCCCAGGCTAACTCCTCATCTTTCCGTTCAAGTGCAGTCAACCCCATCTGTAACCGTTCAAGAACTACCTCACTCATATAAAGGACGTCCTCGCGCAGTTGGGCGAGTGTCGCTTGATATCCGTCACGCGGCATACCAGTCAATGCGATAGGGGGGCGTATGTAGCTTATGCTCGTAACAGACCTTGCGGTTCTTTCGCAACCACTTAGTTTCGTGCTATGATTCCAGTCGGTGCTTGGTTTGCCGATGTCGGTATAGAAACATCGGCTCGAACCCGACAAATGCAAGACGGCCAGCGAACTCACTTACTGGACCGAGTGGAAGCGTATATTCGATTGTATCTGTGATAACCGTCTCGTCGCCATCAGCGTAGAATCGGTGTGTATGTTCCCACTCGGTGAATGGCCCCTCGGTCATGACATCGGTAAAATACGCAGAGCCGTCCGTTCGTTCGCGGGCAGTTATCTCTGAGGTCCACTGTTGTGCCGGGCCGAATGCGAACGGTTGTACAGTTATTTCAAGCACTGACCCTGCTTCGAGAACTGGTGGATTTGGTTCTCCGTCCGGTCCTTTAACTGACGTAACGGTCATTCCCATCCAATCTGGCGTGAGCGCTTTCAGCCCTTCTTCAGTTGAGTGAAACTCCCAGACTGCCTCAAGTGGCGCAGCGACCCGGACAGACCGCTGGTATGTCGACATGCAATTACCTAGGGACGACAGAGATAAAGACGCTTCGAGACTGCACACTCGACCACGAGGAGCGATGAAGCCCTTCAATTAGGGCCAGATGCCGCGTTCTTCTTTTGCTTGCAAGACCCGTTCGATTGCAACAATATACATCGCTGTTCGATAGTTTGACACGTCATAGGTCTCGTAGGTCTCAAGCAAGTCCTCAAAGGCATCAACAATAATCCGCTCGAGTTCGTCGTTGACCTTCGATTCGGACCAGAAAAATCGTTGACGGTTCTGTACCCACTCGAAATACGAGACGACGACACCGCCCGCGTTTGCGATGATATCTGGAAAAACGGCAACATCGCGCTCGCTTAACTGTCGGTCTGCAGCAGGTGTCAGCGGCCCGTTTGCAGCTTCCACGATTATATCTGCTTGAATTTCTGGCGCGAGGTCTGCATCGATTGCATTTTCGAGTGCAGCAGGGATGAGGAGGTCAACATCGAGCTTCAGCAGTTCCTCATTGGTCAGTTCATCACTTGACTCTGCGAAATCGGCAACGCGGCCGGTCGTTCGTTTGTGGCTGCTGAGTGCGTCCGTATCGAAACCGGATTCGTTGTAGATACCTCCGGATGAATCTGACGCAGCGACGATATTTGCTCCGAGGTCATCCAGCAACCGCGCCGCGACAGAGCCTGCATTTCCAAAGCCTTGGACCGCAACTGTTGCACCTGCTATATCACGGTCAAAATGGTCAAACGCCTCTCGTGCGGTAAGCATAACCGAGCGGCCGGTTGCTTCGACTCGCCCTTCGCTGCCGCCGCTTTCGATGGCTTTTCCTGTGACAACGCCTGGCTCAGTCGTGTTCTCAAGGGTCTCATACGTGTCCCGTATCCAGTTCATTTCCCGCTGACCAGTGTTCACATCCGGGGCTGGGATGTCTTTGTCTTCGCCGATGATTGGCCGAAGCTCTTTCGCAAACGACCGGGTGATTCGTTCTAATTCGTCCGTCGAGTACTGAGATGGGTCAAGTTTAATGCCACCTTTCCCACCGCCGTACGGAATCCCAACGGAAGCACATTTGTAGACCATCCAGCCGGCAAGCGCCTTGACTTCATCTCGGGTAACGCCAGGGTGGTACCGAATTCCTCCCTTGTAGGGTCCGCGCGTGCCGTTAAACTGTGAGCGATAGGCAGGAAATCGCTCCAGCGAGCCATCGTCCATTTCCACGGAGAGGTTAGCCTCAAGCGTCCGCTCGGGATATTGCAGCCAGGTAAGTTCATCTTCCGAAATATCTAAAAATTCAGCGGCTTCCCCAATCTGTTCTTGAAGACTTTCAAACGGGTTGGCTTCGGCACTCATTTGCCACCTCTTGACATAGCCATCAAAAAAGTATGTCGAGTTACTGGCAAGCAAGTCAACGAGGTTACACGACTGTTATTCGATAGGCGTTCCACGGTGTCGCATATCGCCGCCACACTTTGGACACTCACCCGGTGTCCCGACACGTTGGGTGATTGTGCCGCACTCGAAACACTCAAACGTCCGTTCTTTACTGGGGTCGTACGGAATATCGCGGATGGTTTGGATGAGGACATCTTTTGACTGCTGTTCATCCAGCGCTTCAATGGCAGCATCTGCGCGGACGACACCGACGAGTTTGTCTGCTTCATCGACAACTGGAAGTGCCATAAACTGGTGTTTGCTGAACACGCGGCCAACATACTGGACTGAGTCGGTCGTCTCTACGGAGACAACCCGGTCAGTCGTCACGTTTCCAACCGGCTTCTCACCGTGGGCATTCAGCAGTTCACGGAGTGACACCACACCTTCGAGAATCCCATCATCATCAACGACGTATCCGTAATACACCGTTCCTGATGAGTCTGCTGCCGATTCACGGATAATATCGATTGCAGCATCAACGCTCTGCTCCGAATCAAACACGGTCGGATTTTCATCGAGGATATCTTGAGCAGTTACTGACGACATAAGTGGTCATTCAGCACCCGCCCAAAAGAGTGTATGGATTACCTTTGGGTACCTTTCTCACGTTTTTTAGGACGGTTGTTTTTGGCCTCAATCAACCTCTCCGGCAGCACGCGCACGCTCCAGTATGGTCTCTGCTTGCGCAATTAAGGGTGCATCAATCATCTCTCCATCAACAGCAAAGACCCCGCTTTGTGTCGTTTCTGCAGCCTCGACAACTGTTTGTGCCCAGTCGATACGCTCCGGTGCAGGTGTATATACCTCATTGATAACCGTCACTTGTGCTGGATGAATTGCCATCTTCCCATCAAACCCAAACTGCACTGCACGCTCTGTGTCTGTGGCTAATCCATCCGTATCCCCAAAGTCAGTGTAGAGGGTGTCAATCGCATCAATCCCGGCTGCATTGGCAGCAAGCACGACATGTTGGCGTGCATAGCTAATCTCGTCTCCACCGGCAGTCCGTTGTATCCCCGTGTCGGCAGACAAATCTTCAGCCCCGAATAACAACGCGGCAGTCTCGGGGACGCTGGCAATTGCTTGTGCATTGAGGACGCCAGCAGCCGTCTCAAGCAGCGTAAGGAGCGGTGGCTGCCAATCGACCTTCGCCATTGCGTCGACAACGCTTTCGACAGCAACGGGGGAATTGACCTTCGGTATCATCACGCTATCGGGCCGCGGATGGGACGAAAGCGCCTCAATGTCGGCTTTTCCACCCGAGTCAAGTGGATTTATCCGCACACACAGCTCCGGCCCCTCTTTTGTCTTCTGGGTATCCTCTCCAAGTTGTTCCGATAACACTGTGCAAACAGTCTCACGAGCAGTTGGCTTCTCGGGGGGCGCAACCGCGTCTTCGAGGTCATACACAACGACGTCGGCACCGCTAGTAAGTGCCTTTGTGAGTAGCGATTTCTGGTCACCAGGTGAAAAGAGGACACTCCGTCTAACCATACTGTCTGTTGACGGAGGGCACTAATTATAACTCGCCTTTGGTGCTCGGTGTCTCGGACCGGCGCTCGTCGATGCGGGTTGCATCATCCATTGCCCGTGCAAGGGCTTTGAACAGACCTTCAATTTCGTGGTGTGCGTTCTCCCCAGTGACACTCGCATGGAGTGTAATCCCTGCTGTGGTCGAAAACGAGCGGAGAAAGTGCCTTGCCATATAGCTCGTCATGCCACCGACACGCTCCTGTGAGAATTCTCCATCGAAGGTAAAGTACGGGCGACCGCTGATATCGAGAACAATCTCTGCGCAGGCTTCATCCATGGGGACTTTTCGGTCGGCAAACCGTCTGATTCCGCGTTTGTCTACGAGTGCAGCATCAAACGCTGTACCGAGCGTCAGCCCGATATCTTCGACCGTGTGGTGGTCATCAATCTCAAGGTCCCCATCACAGGTCACGGAGAGGTCGAACAATCCGTGGGTTCCAAACGAATTAAGCATATGGTCAAGAAATCCGATCCCTGTCTCAATTGTCGTCTCACCGCTTCCATCGAGCGTGAGGTCAACGTCGATGGCCGTTTCCGCGGTCTCACGCGTAATGCTTGCTGTGCGGTCTGTCATACTGCATCAATATCGGCCCGTCTATTAGTCGGTTATGTCACGCGCTGTTCACGCCCTGGTTTATCGTGGATGGGTACTCAATAGCGGTATCATTCACCGCTGCGGTGACACTGTTACGTCGGTTGCAATCCATCCGTCCGTGTTTTCTGCTTCAATAAAAACCACTCGCTCCGGAGAACTGTGATGAACGGATATCCTGCTCGATTGAATTGACGCTTTCGCTGTTCCGCTTGTGGTCATCGTTCGTTTTAGGGTGGCCTAAAAAATAGCTGTTGTGATTCGGTCATCCCTTTCAAAAAGTCCCATCAAAATCCACACAGGTGGTGTGTCCCACTCACGTTCGGTTATCGATCACTTCGTAGCTGATGTTTCGCTCTCTTAGCTTGTCAGTGTGAGTTGACAACCGGTCCGCAACGGTCACCAGCAGAACATCCTGTCCTTTCGTCGCAGCCTCGACGACGGCCTCGGGCGTACCGAATCGGATATCAATTGACAGTTCAGCACGTCGTGCTGCAGCCAACCCCTCGACGCCTGAGATAGCGACGAGTCCATCGACTGTGTCGGGCAGGCTCGCCGTATCGAACGCCCTACTTCCACCGTTTCGGATGTGTGGCACTGAGACAATCGTTACTGTCCCCAAGTCGTATTCAACAACCCCTTCAAAGTCCGTAACGCCGACGTCGTCTCCAGCCTCGGCATCTGTCATTGCAACAGCAGTCGCCCCGCTTCCCTCACCAGGTGAGGCGTGAAGGAATCCATCCCGCATGGTCAAGGTCACTGTTTCGTGCTCAGCAATTGCCGACGTGGCGATTGCGGATTCAACCTCGACTTGTCCAATCACATCTTCCGAGACGTGAGCGATAAGATTCCGAAGGTCATCCGTCTGACTAATTAACCAGTTTACACCTTCTTTCGTGATTGCGTACCGCCCGCGGCGTTCTTTCGTAACGTATCCGTTTTGGATGAGTTCCTGCAGGTAATTGCTCACTGCCTGTGATGTCACACCAATTGCATCCGCAATCTCCTGTTGGCTGATGGCTGGCTGATTATCCGCAACCTGTACCAGAATTTGATACTGCGTCGCATCCCGTTTGCTCTGTAAGAGCGCTGCGTTGTGCTCGAAACCATCCATTACGTCGTAAATATGCGCTCAGATTGCAAGTAACTTTGTTCTCATTCGTTTGCTCACCCCATGAGCCGGTTATTTTATTATCGCTGGTGAAAATGGACTAAGTAGAGCTACCCATTCCACCAACTGGTAATGACCCCTCTACTGCTGGTAATAATACCGGTAACAAGGGGCTGCTGACGAAAGCGTTTCTCAGCAGTATCATCTCTGATAATGAGCGCGCCAGAGCTGGCTTTGTCAATCGTCGAGGTGCAACGAAACGATTCGATGAGACTACCGAGCAACATGATTCTCTTCTTGTACTGCTCATTACGGACCGTCGAATTGTCTTTGCAACGCCTGAGGGCACTGTCCCTGATGAGGCTTCGCTCAGTTACGGAGATGTGGCGACAGCGACTGTCCAACAAGGACGGCTCAATTCAGTCGTTGTTGAGTCCGTTGATTCCGTCCAGTGGGCCTTCCAACTCCCGGACACACACTCGTCTACAATTGACGCTGTCAGGAGACATCTCCAGTGGATAACGCATGTTCGCCAGCAGTTTTTCGAACTCAAAAACGATATTGAACTCGCAGCAGGGGTTATCCGTGAACACGCAGAATCGATGGAGTGGACCGATGCACAACGAGAATATCGAGCCATCCGGGATAGACTTGACCGGTTTATCTGTACGCTCGAACTTACGACGCCTATTCCAAACCAGGTGATAGCGCCAGGGCTGACTGAGAGTGAACGGACCCTTGAGAAGGCACATGTCATTCTGTATGTCGAGCGCGCACGGTCGGAGTTGGAACTTGGACGGTACCTTGTTGAACACGAAGATTCTGTTCGACCGAAAAAAGCACTCCAACGTGCGTTACGATTTTATGAGTGTGCAATAGGGCAGCAAGACGCTGTTGAACGAGGAGATGCCTTTCAATTTGGCACGCAGCGAACGCTCAAACGGGCCATCGAAGAGCTTGGGTGGGAGCTTGAAATGGTTGCTGCTGAGCCAAGACGGCAGGCTGAGGAAGCGAAACAAGAGGCACAGGACACCGATACCGCCTCAACTGCCATTGAGTGCTGGGAAACTGTACTTCGTCGCTATGAGCAAGCCCTCCTCCTTGATTTAGGTGATCATACTCGCCAGTTTACCGGCAATCCCACTGAAATTCGCAGTGAGCGAGATATCGCCGTCGATATGCTCATTGAGTTACGGACGGAAGCGGCCCAAACGGAAGCGGAAAAGACCCGCATGCACCAACAGGCCGGTGAGCGACTAAGGGCCATTTCTACCGGTGAAACGGCGCTATCGCACCTCGAACGTGTCCGCGAACTAGCGACCCAATATGACCGGCCAGCCCTGTCAGACCTAGAGGACCGTCTTTCCAGGCTCAACGAGACAGTAACTGCTCTCCGAACAAATCGGCCTGATGCAAGTGAGGCAGCTAATTCCCACCAGCTACCTCAGAGTACAGAACACTCGCCAAATCCTGCTCCTGACCCAGAACAAGTGGATGAACATTCCACGCTGTGGCGGTCTGATAGCTCAACGGACACTGGCTCGGCAGAGACAGCACACCCAAGCCCTTCTGCCACGGAGCCGATTGATATCCCGTCTCTCAACGATATTAAACGGTTAGATACCCACTCAGACATCACGTTTACACTTGCTGACCCATCCACGGAGTCCGACCAAAGCGACCTCGAGTTGCGTGATGATGTCCTTCGCCCAGAGGAGCCACGGGACCCTCCAGAGAAAGTCACAACTGCGTTTGAAGACCGAACTGAACTTGATGAGTATCAAAATACGGCGAACACTGGCAACAATTGAGGGCACTGGCCGAACCACACATCTCGAAATTGAGTCAGCGTTCTCGCCGTAACCGCGCAACGACAAACTCCTTATCAAGCTTCGCCAGGAAGGGCCCCAATTTTGGCCCTTGCTCTTCATCAAATAAGAGCTGATACCCCGCGGAAAAGAGGTCACTAACGTCGATATCGTGGTCTCGGGCGGTTGAGAATATCTTCTGTTGGATCTCTTCCCCATCCCGACCAGCTTCGATAAACGCTGCCAGTTCATCAAGTGCCGCTTCGATGTCGGCATCAAGCGAAACATCAGGGAGCGCACTGCGTTTGAGTTCGTAATCGAACTCATTTCCAGTTCGTCGTGCCCATGTTTGCGCCCGCTCGACGCGAGCCAGGGCTTCGTTGATTGCCCACTCTGGTGCATCGTCCGGGATATGCCCCTCTCGACGTGCAATCTCCTCTCGCAGCGACTCATCGTCAGTCATCCCGAGGACAGCAGCGAAGGTGTAGGGAATCCGAATACGCTCCTTTCGGGGTTCATCAACTAACAACGGGTACACACGGTTTGCACGCGCCTTCTCTTGTTCCTCACCTTCTATTTCATCAAAGTACAGCTGTTCGAACCGGTCGAACTCGTCTACTAGTTGGTCAAGACGTTCAATGCTGAAATCCCGCTGCTTGAGTGGTTCTTTTGCGAAGAAGTAATAGAGGACCTCTGGTTCAAGCAGTTCTAACACTTCCGCGACAGTCACCACGTTACCTGAAGAGGATGACAGTGCTTCTCCCTCCAGGGTGAACCACTCATACACCATCGGCACAGGTGGTTCGATACCGAAGACGTGCGTTGCAATGTCGACGCCACTTGGCCATGAGCCTTCAGCATGGTCCTTGCCGAAGGGTTCGAAGTCGACGCCCAGCAGTGCCCATTGGGCTGGCCACTCGAATCGCCATGGAAGCTTCCCATCCCGGATTGAGATGGTTCCCTCGTGTCCACACCCTGAAAACACATCATCACCAGCCTCAACATCGCTACATCGGTATGAAACCGTTTGTGAGTCCACACTCACTTCCGTGATATCTTCGGTGAGCAAACCACATTCCTCACAGCTCGCAAAAAACGGGAGATACTCGTCATCGACCTTGTCCTGATACGCCGCAAGCACTGCTCGTGCCTGTTCGGTATCTCCGAGAACGGTCTCGATATACTCGTCAAAGGAGCCATCTTCATAGCAGGCTGTATTCGAGACAAACTCAACATCGAGGCCGAGCTGTTCGACGCTTTCGCGCAACAGCTGTGTGAAATGCTCACCATAGGAGTCACGGACTCCAAACGGGTCTGGAACGTCTGTATACGACCTTCCAAGGTTTCTTCCGAGCGCGCCTGCATCGACATCACCGAGGCCAACAATATTCCAGTCAGTATCGGCAAGTTGGCGAGGAATTGCCCGAAGGCGGTCACGGTCATCCGAAGTAAACAGTTGGCGAACGGTATGGCCCCGCCCTCTCAGGACTTCGGCGACAAAATAGCCCCGTAGAATCTCGTTAAAGTGGCCCAGATGTGGGATTCCCGAGGGTGAAACGCCACCTTTGATTACAAGTGGATTTCCTTCCCCTGCTGTTTCGTCCTGGTTATCTGCGCCACCCAGTCGCCGGGATTCGATGACGTCAGCCACTGCATCTGCCCAGAACACATGGTCCGCGTCACTTGCAACGGCATAGGGGTCAAGCGCGTCATCCGTTACGAGCTCCTCGTCGATATCTGAGTTATTCGTGTGTTCAGTCATGGTCGGGGATGATATCGGTTCCATCATGGTTGCCAGCGACAGCACCACGTAGTTGTTCCGGGTTGTTTCCGTCGAGGACAACTGCTTGTAATCCGGACCGCTGAAGCAGTTTTGTTGCTAGTAAGTCTACGGGTGCGTTGCTGCCAGCGGACATTTCAATGTTAGAGACGACATCAAGCAACGAATCGGGAGACAGCGTCTCGTATTTTGTCGCGGAATCGTCTTGCTTTGGGTCCGCATCAAACACACCAGAGACGCTCGTTGCGTAAATCAACAAATCAGCGTCAATATACTCCGCAAGGGCGGTGGCAACAGCATCAGTCGTATGGCCCGCTGTTGTTCCCCCCATCACCGGCATCTCGCCCCGCTGGAACGATTCGTACGCTGCTTCATGGGTCTCTAGTGGCGTTGGTGGTGTGGGGCCATTGAGCGCTGCAATAAGCAACCGGGCGTTTAATCGCGTTACTGCGATACCTAACTGGTCGAGCGAAATCTCATCAGCACCGAGCTTGCGTCCAACATCGATATACTCACGCGCGGTTGGCCCTCCACCGACGACAATGCCGATTTCATGCCCATCGTTTCGGAGGTCATCAATGACCGCCGCATACTGGCGAACGCGCTCCGGTCCAACGGTGGGGACGAGGACGCTACCGCCGACAGAAATGACTACTTTCATTGCCACGGCGTAACCGCGACGCCGTCTTAAGCGTTGTCAAGGGCACCCAATTACGGGACTGACACACCAGTTCGCTCCACTGCAGCATTCTTGAAGAAGCAGACTCTTACTCCCTAATGACACGAAGGTAGCAACGAAATGAAGTGGTAACCACAACAGCGTATCTGGTGTTTACCTTTCAAACTTACCTCTATCCATTTGCTGTGGTGATAATTTTATACAGTAACGACGAAAATAAACTTACTTTGCCGATAGCAAGATACAGCGTTAGAACTAATTATAAATCATATCGCGCATTCTTAAACAGTCTTGAAACGTTAATTTACCCTAATTCAAGCTAAAACTGCTGGAATAAATCCAAACCTTCCTCCGTTTATATACCCCCCGACACTGTATACTGAATCGAAGCAATGAGCACAACACAGTCCGCCCAAGAACCTCAGTTCGCACAGTCCTCCAAGGAAGAACGATTGCAGAATTACCTCCAGACGAAGGCACAGGAAGGTGAGGTGTATTTCAAAAGCAAGTTTATCGCGGACGATGTGGGTCTGTCCCCCAAAGAGATTGGCGCGCTGATGGTCAAACTGAAAGACTCTGCCACTGAGCTCGAGATTGAAAAATGGTCATACACGAGTGCGACCACATGGCGCGTGACGAAAGCATAAGCTCCCCACTGCTCACCTGCCCTCCCCTTTTGATACTACTGAACGTCTGCTAGTGCCCACTCTCGCACTGTCTGGTGAGGCTGTGTAGGCAGGTACGCCCGACCGTGTGATACCACCTCTTTTTACGATTCGGTATCTGGTACAGATTTTCACCCTTCTGTATCCCTCACATATCGACCGTTAGCAACCAGGGGCATCTCCCGGGGTTTATTCTCCTTCGTTCCGTACGAACAGTAGATGGGTGCGAGCGACGACTCGAATCAAACGCCAACAGGTGGCGCTGAGCGACCGCCTGACCCTGCAGCCTTTGCCTCGCTGTTTCAGGTCTATGAAACCCGACGAGATGGTGAACGGATACTTTACATCGGTGAGCCAGTCGCTGCTGTTGAGAGACTTGAGACCGAACTGTGGTCGTTATTTCGCTCTCATGGCTACGAAATTCGCATCCAACGCGGCTACCAGTTTAGTAGTGGGCTGCCAATTTCTCGCGGTGAATACGTTCTTGTAGCCCAGCCGCGGTCCGTCAACTCGGGCGGAATTCCGCGCACGAACCTCATCTTGTTTTTCCTGACCGTGCTTTCGACGCTCTTTGCCGGGGCTGTTTTTTGGTATCAGATTCCACTCACAGAACAGCCGTGGCGGATAGTTGAGGCATGGCCCTTTACCCTGGCTATACTTGGTGTGCTTGGTGTCCATGAACTCGGTCATTACGCGCTGAGTCGGTATCACGATGTGGATGCGTCCCTGCCGTATTTCATCCCAGTCCCGACTTATATTGGCTCCCTCGGTGCAGTCATCAAGATGGAGGGTCGTATTCCAGACCGCAAAGCGCTCTTTGACATCGGTGTCGCAGGACCACTCGCGGGGCTCGTTGCCACCGTCGTCGTCACTGCAATTGGGTTACAACTCGAACCACTGGCCGCCCAGCAGGCCGCGACGGGAGCGGAAGACGAAGCAGTCATTATGTTCAACCATCCGCCGCTGCTTGAACTGATTGCTGAGGCAACTGGCAGTACCGAACAGCTAGAGAATGGTGTTGTTCACCCCGTTGTGTTTGGTGGGTGGGTTGGGATGCTCGTTACGCTCCTCAATATGCTTCCAGTCGGGCAACTTGATGGTGGGCATATCCTCAGAGCGATGGTTGGCGAAAGACAGCGCAGAATTGCGTTGCTGGTTCCATTTGCACTCTTTGGTCTTGCTGCCTATCTGTTCTTTGGTGTCGATAGCACGGACTCGGTTGGCATCTGGGCACTTTGGGGTATTTTTGCGCTGGGACTCGCGTATGCGGGACCGGTAAAACCGGTGAATGACCAAGCGCTCGACACCCCGCGGGTACTGGTGGGAATCATTACGTTCGTGCTCGCTGCACTGTGTTTCACACCGATTCCGATCGAGATTATCGAACCCTGAGATCCTTCAGTGGGTGTATCCGCTATCGGGAAGGTCCTCTCCGTCGAACGTTACTCCTTGTTCCGTCACGGTTCCAATCGGTGTCAGTGGGACTGCAAGCGCATTCTGTGCCTCTTCAACTGCTGTTGGTGGCATGGTACAGACCAACTCAAAATCCTCGCCGAAAAAGATGCCATACGTTCGACGTTGTCGCGTATCCAATCCGAGTGTTTCAAACGCTTCTGTAAACGGGAGCGGTGACTCAATCGCAAATCCACAGTCACTTGCTTCCGCGAGTTGGTGAAGCGAGCGAGCAAGTCCATCACTGCTATCCATCATCGCTGTAGCATAATCTGCAAGTGCTTTTCCTGCCGCGAGACGAGGCGAAAACTGAAACAGGTTGTTTCCTCTCTCTGTCTCTCCTCGTGCAAAGAACTCGCAGGCGGCCCCAGTACGCCCAAGTGCA
>PUNZ01000172.1 GCA_003551945.1 Halovenus sp.
AGAGGTTGGGAATAACCTTCCTGTTCCTCATTTGTCACTGAACTGCGGCCTCGGAAGCCTTCTCAACATCGCCCCGGACGCCGGTTGCTTCGTATCCTGCTTCCCGAACGTCAGTAAGAATCCCCCCCATGTCCGCGTGCGCTTCAAAATAAAACACGATATCAAATGAGCCGTTTCGGAGCAGTTGCTGACACTCCCAGACGAACGATTCGTCATCGAGCGTGAGGCCTTGGTGTTGGTTTGAGGAGAAATCCGAATCGTTGGTGCCCGAGTAGACGAACGTCTCCCGCGGGTCGAACCCGGCGTTGTCAGCGATAATTTCGCCGACCTCTATGGTGGCCTGATGCATCTCTGGCTCTTTGCTACCATCGAGCTCGGTATGGACCACCAATCCATCCAGTTCAATTTCTCCCGGTTGTAGTAGTTCCCACGTCCGTCGTCTGAGGTCTGCGTCAAGTAATTCTTCCATACCGGGCCCTATCCGTGGTGGAACCTTACCGCTCACGGTTTTCGTCATAAAATGGTAATTGAAAAGCAGAACGATGCTAGAAAGGCGTATTTCAGCCGCTCTTAGAGGCGCTCGAGGTTTTTCGCTCGTGGGCCTTTGTCTGCTTGTACTATTTCGAATTCGACTTCCTGTCCTTCCTCAAGGTCAGGACCGCCAACGTCTTCCATGTGGAAGAAAACGTCCTCGTCTTCGTCTTCTGCGTCGATGAAACCGTAACCGCCAGTGTCGTTGAAGAAATCAACCGTACCTTTCGCCATTGCAATCTAGCACTGGTTACCAGGACGTATAAATGCTCGGAATGGCTGGTTGGCTCATTTCCGCTCGAAACGATGCCTATTTGCGCGTCTCGTGAAAACGAGCGACCATGACACCCCGCGTGCACGAGACAACCGTCGGCGTCGTTGGCGGCGGGCAACTCGGCCGGATGCTCGGCGAGGCCGCGTCGCCACTCGGTCTAGAACTGCTCGTCTCTGACCCAACGCCCGACGCGCCTGCAGCACCTTCGGTCTCCGACCAGGTTGTCGGTGCGTTCGATGATGAGGCCACTATCCGGACGCTTGCCGAACGAGCGGACTATCTCACGTTCGAAATTGAGCTTGCCGACCCCGCTGCGCTTGAGCGTGTCCACGAGGAAACGGGGACGCCGGTCCATCCACATCCGGAGACGCTCCGGCTGATACAGGATAAGTTAGTACAGAAACGAGCGCTTGCTGATGCTGGTATTCCCGTTCCCGCGTTTCGTCCTGTTGATTCGCTTGCTGAACTCAACGCTGCACTTGCTGAGTTTGGCTACCCGGCGATGCTCAAAGCTCGTCAAGGCGGATACGATGGGCGCGGAAACGTCCTCATTGAATCCCCTGAGGATGTCGAGGATGCCTTTGCTGCTATTGCTGGCCCGGCACTGCTTGAGGAGTTTGTCCCGTATGACCGCGAACTCGCCGTGATGGCCTGTCAGGGGGATGATGAACAGGATACGTTCCCCGTAACCGAGACTATTCACGAAGAAGAAATCCTTCGGACTACTGTTTCTCCCGCACGGGCGGACGACCGCGTGCGTGAACGCGCCCGAGAGGTGGCAACCGATGTTCTGGATGTCCTCTCCGGCCGTGGTGTGTTCGGCGTTGAACTGTTCGAAGCGGACGGCAAGATTCTCTTTAACGAAGTCGCCCCACGACCGCACAACTCAGGCCACTGGACGATTGAGGGTTGTTATACCTCTCAGTTTGAACAGCATCTTCGCGCTGTAGTTGGGCTTCCGCTCGGGTCGACTGAACGCCGAGCCCCAACAGCGTCGAAGAATCTGCTCGGTGATGTCGACACACGCCAACCGGCGCAGCTTTCGGGCATGCCAGCCGCACTTCAGACTGACCGACTCTCGATGCACTGGTATGGCAAACACGAGGTCTACCCGCTTCGGAAGATGGGGCATGTCACGCTTGTCGGTGACAATGGGGCAGACCCAACCACGCTACTTTCGGAGATACAGACGGCTGCTGAGCTGTTAACATTCCGTTCGACCGAATAACGCTTTTTGACGGCAAACTAGCCGTGTTCAAGCAGTTCGATACCGGTAATCTCGAACCGAGCGCCGCCATCTGCGCTTTCTGTCACTGTAATGTCCCAGCCGTGTGCCTCAGCAATGCGGCTTACAATTGCCAATCCAAGTCCCGTTCCGGAATCGTTTGTTGAGACACCTGGTTCGAAGAGTGACTCCCGAACCGGTTCCGGAATACCGGTCCCGTTGTCAGCAACATAGATGCCGGTTCGGTCAGTGCTGTTGAGCGTTCCAACTCGCACAGTGAGCGCTGCCGTCCTGTCGCTGTTGTGTTCGATAGCATTCCGAAGCAAGTTTCCGAGCAGCTGATGAAGGCGTTGTTTGTCCGCTCTGATGGTAGATGAATCGGCTATTTCGAGCGTTGCAGCACCGGTCTCGGCCAGTTCCCAGGCTCGCTCAACTAGTCTCGATACGGTGACTGGCTCCATTGCTGAGACCGTTTCACCATTTCGCGCAAGCGTCAGTAAATCGTCGATGAGCAGTTCCATCTGCTCAAGCGCTCCGGCAGCAGGAGCGATATGTTCGCTCTCATACTCGGTTTCGATAAGATCGAGCCGAAGCTTCGCAACGCTCAGCGGATTACGGAGATCATGTGAGACGATGCTTGCGAACTCATCAAGGCGTTCGTTTTCGCGCTTCAATTGGTCTCGCTGGTCTCGAAGCTGTTGTTGCTGCTCGATACGGGTGAGTGCCTCGCGAGCGTGGCCACAGAGGACCTCCACCAGTTCGAGGTCGGTTTCGCTGAACGACTCTGATTCGTGTGAAGCTGCCTGGAAGACGCCATGGTCGGTTATCGGTACGGTAAGCCCAGAGAGGTATTCGTCTGTTGGGTTGGCGTCGGGGTGGTCAGAGACACGGTCAATGAGGTAGGTGGTGTCGTTTCTGTACGCTTTGCCTGCGAGGCCTGCCTCTTCGCTTTCTATGGGGGGCTCCTGATACTCCTCAAGTTTAGTCGAGGTCGCCTCGGTCCGAAGCCGTCCATCAACAACGCTGTCGACGAGGCAGGTATCTAGGTCGAGAATATCCTCGGCTGCACTGACCACGAGCTCATAGACTGCCGTTTGTGTCTCACACGCGGCCAGTTCGACACCAACGTCGTGAAGGCGAGTGATTTGTTTGCGTTGACGTTCGAGACGTTGTTCTCGAATCTGCTGTGTCGTCACATCGGTGAGGACAACCTGTGCGGCCGGCTCTCCATTGTATGTCGTTGGGATGATGCGACTCTCGATATAGCCGGTTCCGCCTGCAAGATTTTCAACTTCGAACTTTCGTTTTTCCGTTGCTTCACCGGTTTCAAACACCTGTTCAAGCCGTTCTCGACTTATCTCGTGACTTTCCTCAGGGAGAAACGAGAGCAACGACCGACCGCGAATCTGGTCGTCCGTTTCCGCCTGCGTTACGGCGAGTGCTTCGTCGTTTGCATACTGTACGATATGCTCACGGTCGACGACAAGGACGGGGACTGGTAACGCTGCTAGTAACGTCCGATACTGTTCGGTTGCTCCTTCGTTGTTCTCGCATACCGTATACATGGTCTCTGAGTCAGACCAGTAAATCGCATCGAACGGTTCGTGTTGCAGTCGCTCAATAACCGTCTCAACTGCTGATTCGTGGACAATCTCCGCATCCGAAAATGGTGTCTCTCCCAGCGATACGTCCGGTGTATCAGCTGATGAAGGACCAGCAACGAGTATCCGCGGCGGTTCGGTCACTGCCTTTACCTATACGCGCATTGACTAAAGAAGTCTGGGTTTGTGCAGATTTTCTGCGGTGGTGGCGTTCCCTGTGTTTCCGGTTGACACCCCACCACGGTTTCGTTGTGTTTAAATAGCCCGGAAGGAGACGTATGTATAGAATCGTGTAGGGGCATCGGGTCCCGAGTCCACGCAGTATGGGCGCGAGTATGAGAAGATAGCGTTCAAAAACGGCGTGTCGTGGTAGCCAAGCGGCCCAAGGCGCATGGTTGCTAACCATGTGGCGTAATGCCTCCGGGGTTCGAATCCCCGCCACGACGTGCAACACATCACATCCAGACATGAGTGCAGAAGAACCAGAGGATGCGGGCGAAGACGGCGAGGAAGACATTCGCTATTTCGTTCGTATCGGACAGGCCGACCTTGACGGAACGAAATCCGTTGAGCGGTCATTGACAGACCTACGGGGTATCGGACGGCGCAGCGCACGAATTATTGCCGACAAAGCCGGTGTCGAGCGAACCGCAACCTTCGGTGCGCTCGATGATGACAGTATCGACGAGATCGTCGAACTGGTCGAAGGCTTTGCTGAAGAAGCACCGGAGTGGTTGACCAACCACCGCAACGACTTCTTCAGCGGCGAGACCACCCACGAAATCGGTAACGACCTCGGTCTCACCCGCCGACAGGATATCAACCGCATGAAAATGATTAATTCCTACAAAGGGACCCGACACAAACGCGGACAGAAAGTTCGGGGTCAGCGGACCAAATCCACCGGCCGAACCGAAGGGACCATCGGTGTGAACGTCGAGGCCATCAAAGAGGATGCGGCTGAAGCCGCGGAGGATGATGAATAATGGCACTCGGAAGTAACACAAAGTTCTACGAGACGCCGAACCACCCATTCCAGGGCGAGCGGATCGCCGCAGAGGGTGGTTTGCTCGGCAAGTACGGTCTTAAAAACAAAGAAGAACTCTGGCGAGCGGAATCCGAACTGCGACAGTACCGCCGTGAGGCCCGTGACCTCATCGGGAGCGCTGGCGGGGACGTCACCGTTGCAGAGCGAGAGGGTGAGGAATTCCTCAGCCGCCTGCAGCGACTCGGCATCCTCGGCTCCGAGGATACGCTTGATGACGTGCTGGCGCTCGAAACGACGGACATCCTCGAACGACGACTGCAGACCGTTGTCTACCGGAAAGGACTGGCCAACTCGACGTCACAGGCCCGTCAGTTCATCACGCACGGCCACATCGCCGTCGACGGTCGACGCGTCCGTGTACCATCCTATAAGGTAGACGTCTCAGTCGAGGATACCATCGAGTTCGCAAGCTCGTCCGCACTGACCGACGAACTACATCCAGAACGAGCGGAGGAACAATAATGGCAGAAGACGACAAATGGGGCATCGCCCACGTACACGCATCGTTTAACAACACCATCATCACCATCACTGACCAGACCGGTGCCGAGACGCTGGCAAAATCCAGTGGTGGAACGGTTGTCAAACAAAACCGTGACGAGGCATCCCCATACGCGGCGATGCAGATGGCTGAGGAAGTCGCAGAGAACGTCAAAGCACAGGGTATTGAAGGCGTGCACGTTCGCGTTCGTGGCCCTGGTGGCAACCAACAGACCAACCCTGGCCCAGGTGCACAGGCGACGATTCGTGCACTTGCCCGTGCTGGACTTGAGATTGGCCGTATCGAAGATGTCACACCAATCCCACACGACGGGACTCGCGGACCAAAGAACGCAGGATTCTAACCATGGACGAGTACGAGGTTCAGTTCGTCGACCGCGGTGAACGGGAGGCACGATTCGTTGCCCGCCCGATTACGCCTGCGTTTGCCAACGGCATTCGCCGAGCGATGGTTGCTGACGTCCCAACGTTCAGCATCGACGAAGTGCGTGTCATCGAAAACTCGAGTGTGATGTTCGACGAACAGATTGCACTCCGTCTCGGGTTGGTTCCACTGACGAC
>PUNZ01000175.1 GCA_003551945.1 Halovenus sp.
ATGGTTCGCGAACTCGATCCCGACTCCGGGTTGGTGGTCATTGAGTTAGGAGGAACCTGCTCGGGGTGTGGGGTCTCCAATATCACCGCAGAGAACATGCAACGGGACCTGTACTTTGCGTTCGATGCCATCGAAGAAGTCCAAATTAAGGTCCCGTCGACGGGAGATGTTGGTGCTGATACGGTTGAGGGTGGCCGTGGTGGTGACCTCCAGTTTTCAACTGAGTCACCAGGACACCTGTGAATTGATGCTTTTCAACAGCTGATATACTGTTAAAACGGGATGTCCGGGCCCTGAGTTGAGCTTTTATCATCGCTCTGGCCAGGCAAAGACGGACTCATGTCTGTTTCAGCGGCAGTCGTCTGGCCGGTATTCGCTTGTACTTTGTTGATCTCTGGGATTTCTTTGACCATGCGCCGTTTAATTGCCTGAATCGTCATTGGTGAGATCCCACACCCAGAGCACGCACCTCCGAGTTGAATATGAACTTCGCCACTGTCTTCGTCAAGATACTCGATTGCGGCGTTACCGCCGTGCATCTGAATCTGTGGAAAGTTTCGCTGTAGGAAGTTTGTTACACGGGTCGTCAGGTCTTTGACAGAGTCTGTTGAATTGTTATTCATTGAACTATGTTACACTTGTAAAATTTCATCAGTTCGGTTCTCATACTGTACGATATTTTTGCAAGGCGTTGTTCAGAGGATAATCTCATGTACGGAAACTCTCTCCACAACCACATTCAGAGACGATGTTAGGATTTTCAACATGGAAACCAGCTGCCTGGAGGCCGTCTTCGTATTCGAGTCGACTACCACCGATATAATTGATGCTCGCTGGGTCAACAAAGACTCGTAGGCTATGATGGACAGTCACAGTGTCGTCCGGTTCGGGCTCGTTGTCAAATCTCATACCATATGATAGGCCTGCACACCCTCCCTGTTGGACAAACAGTCGGAGCCCACCCACATCAGTATCCATTCCTTCACGGTCCATCAGTGCGATTGCTTGATCAGCAGCGGCTTTTGACACTTCTACTGTTGGCTCGGAGTCACCGTCGACGGTTCCGACACTCATACTCAACAGTCGTCAGCTAATAGTGTTAACTTTAATGGTTGGATGTAATTGAAACCAATTTCACACTCAGGTGCCCATGAGTCCGAGATCACCAAGCTCGCGAATCATATTGTCGACTGCAGTCCGAGCTTCTGTCGGCCGTTTCGCTCCCGCAATGATGACTTTCCCACTGCCGAAGAGTATGATTGTAACATCTGGTTCACTCATTTGATATAGAAGCCCCGGAAACTGTTCGGGCTCGTACTCAACATTTTCAAGGCCGAGTCCGATCGCAATAGCGTTGAGATTCAAACTCTCACCAAGATCTGCTTTTGATACGATATTGTGCAAGGTGACCTCTGGTGATTTGTCAAACCGGAGACCAAGACTACGTAGCTCGCGGAATACAATAGACACCGCCTTATCAACATCTTCTGTGCTTGATGCACCGGTACAGACAATCTTACCCGATCGAAAGATGAGAACTGTTGCTTTGGGTTCTTCTATACGATAGACCAATCCCGGCACGGCGCTTGGATTGTACTCAACACCAGTTATATCTGCAGCAAGCTCTTTAAGTTCCAGTTCGTGGTTGATTCTGGTTGATGCGACCACGTTCTGGATTTCAGGCGAGTCAGTGCGTGTATCCATCTATATCATATTATGTCCAGATGGTAATAAGTCAAAATCATATAAATTTTTAATGTAGAATAGCTAGTGACATTCTCCCGCGTCCTTCTCCTCCCTACCGTTCGCTTCACTCGTGCTTGAGGAAATGGGATCCACGCTATCAATCAGTTGAAGAGTACCTGAATTGGGAATGGATTGGGTGAATGACGGGCTTCAATCGATTTGACCGAGTCGACAGAGCTGACCAAGCAACCCAACCCATGACCGTTGAGGCTAGACGGTCAATTAATCATGGTTTCATTAGCTGTTAAAACTAATGCTTTGAGGTTAACTATTCAGGGTGGAATGCTATACCGTTAAAAAAGATCATGTTGTTCTGAGAGTAAGACACAATATGGGCTGATTAAATATATTTGTATGGCACGATCACTTGCAGAGGAGGAATGTGAAGCCTGTAAGTCAGATGACGAACCACTTACAGAGCCGGAGTACACTGGCTATCTAAGAGAGATCGATGATGTCTGGGAAGTCGTCGATGATCATCACCTGGAAGGCGCGTATCCGTTCGACGATTTTCGCGATGCACTTGAATTCACGTATGAGATTGGTGAACTTGCTGAAGAGGAGTGGCACCACCCAGATATTCACCTACAGTGGGGCGAGGTGAGAGTCGAAATGTGGACGCACAAAATTGACGGTCTGCACAAAACTGACTTCGTGATGGCAGCACGTATGGATCGGATTCATGAAAAATATGTCAACGTATAAATCGGGCTAATTCTCTGTCTGGTGATTTTTCTACTGGAACGCCTCTTTGAGCAAGACGAGTGCTCCGCCTAACATTGTAAGATTACCAAAGAACGCGAGTCGCTCGCCGCTTTTGTCCTCATCGTCAGCGTTCCAGAAGTCGTGCATTGTCGCTGTTACGACTGTCAGGAAGGTAACTGCCGCTCCTGTCGAGAGTCGTGGAAGTCTCCAGAGTATGATTCC
The DNA here is from genome assembly GCA_003551945.1 of Halovenus sp. Taxonomy (GTDB): domain Archaea; phylum Halobacteriota; class Halobacteria; order Halobacteriales; family Haloarculaceae; genus Halovenus. Next base: position 2,674 of record PUNZ01000175.1, read on the forward strand.
AGTACCTGCGACGATCATCATTCCAGAGGCGAACGGAACTGCGAGATTTGGTGCTGGAACTCCTGCGGACTTTGCGTACTCTATGGTATCCTCCATATCGCGGAAATCTTCGGAGGCCTGTGCAGCTAGTCCAAAACCCAGCAGGACCCTTCCGAGTCGCGAGGGTGTAGTCGTGTCTTGATTCTTTGTCTCATTCGTGTTGTTGCTTTCGTCCATACGTTGTCAAACGGAAGAGTACAATTGACATCCTCCTCCGCCTGAAGGCGGGAGGAATCCCGAACGGTGGGAGTTTCAGGTTTGCAGTATAGTTAGCTGACTACCACATTTTTTGGGCGCGGGTAGTCCCACAGTGTCGATGTGGTGGACTGCTGGCAGTGCCAAGCGGCCGTTACCCCTATCCTCGACCGTGTTTGCCATCCATCCGTTATTTTGGTCGACTGGATGCCAGCAGGCGTCGGCAGAGTCGGGGGGACCTTCTGAGTCGCTTTCAGCAGTCGACACGGACACACGCTTCAAACATGTGCGTTCACCGCCTGCCGTTTCGGATACTGTCTCATTAGATGGGTGGACAGGCCACCTCCGAAGGACGGTTCGGAATCCGCTCCGTTCCGGCCGATTCCTATGTTGTTGTATGGCGGCCTGTCAGGTAAACGTTACCGTGGGAAACTCGGGTCATACTATGGTCGGTCGGTTGGCCCCCCCCCGTCGTTCGGCTTCATCACCCGCCTGTTCGGTCCTCGGTTCCGACCTGAGTGGTCGGAACGCTTGTCCCTCACGGGAAGGCGGGTGTATTCGCCTTGAATCTGTATATATCATCTTGTCACTACAGTCTATTTGCTCAGCAAAGACTTGGGTTTTTGACCGTCAAACCCCTATTAGTTGTATCTCCTTACACCGTTGGACTGATCAAAACACAGTATCGACTGTGTACAGGTAGTATAAGGAGACAATATGACACACCACACAACCGTACTCGTTATTGGCGGCGGCGGCACTGGCGTCGGAACAGCCCGCGATCTGGCGATGCGCGGCGTTGACGTAACGGTCGTCGAGCGGGATGGACTGGCTGGCGGCACGACCGGTCGCTCGCATGGGCTGCTCCACAGCGGCGCGCGATACGCCGAAGCCGACCCGGAGGGTGCCGCAGAGTGTATCGAAGAAAACCGAACGATCCGCGACATTGCTGGCGAGTGTATCGACGACACCGGCGGGATCTTCGTCCAACTCGCCGAAGACGACCCCGCGTACTTCGAGGAGAAACTCGCCGGCTGTGAGGAACACGGCATTCCGGCCGAGGTGATCGCCGGCGACGAGGCCCGCGAGCGCGTTCCTGACCTCTCGGAAGACGTCGAGCGGGCGATGGTCGTCCCGGATGGTGTCATCTATCCCTCCAGACTGGTGGCGGCCAACGCCGCCAGTGCGGAACAACACGGCGCAGAGATCTTTACGCACGCTCCGGTCGAAGGGATAACTGTCAGCGATGGCGCGATTTCTAGCGCGGAGGTCGGCGGCTCGCTCAATGAGACGATTGAGGCCGACTACGTCATAAACGCCACGGGCGCGTGGGCCGGCGAGTGTGCGGCGATGGCCGGCCTCGACGTCGAGATGCAGCCGACCAAGGGTGTGATGGTCAGCGTCGACTACGAGGGCCTCAAACCGGTTGTCAACCGGTGCCGAGTGCCCGACGACGGCGATATCATCATCCCGCATGCGACGCAGGTCGTGCTCGGCACGACGAGCGTTGCGGTCGACGATCCGGACGAATACGAGGAAGAACAGTGGGAAGTCGACAAGATGTTCGCGGAGTGCACCGAGATGCTGCCAGCGATCGAGGGCCGGGAGATCGACCGCACCTGGTGGGGGGTCAGACCGTTGTACGCACCCGACGAGGCCGGCCGCGGGAGCAAAGACTCCGGGAAAGGCGACGAGCGCGGCATCTCGCGTGGCTTTTTCCTGCTGGATCACACCGAAGACGGTGTTGAGAACTTCGCCAGCGTCGTCGGCGGCAAGCTGACGACGTATCGGATGATGGCCGAGGCCGTGGCCGACCACATCGACGACGTGCTCGGTGTCGGCGGTGAGTCGACTACCGCTGACGAGCAGCTACCAGGGATCGATGACCCCGACCAACTCGACGAGTTCGTCGCGCAGTACAGCGCGCGCCAGCCCACCGATCTCGACGTTGTCGTCGACCACGGCCAGCAGGCTTCCGACTAGCCGCCCACATAATCGCCCAGTGTTCTCAGTTTGCATCGACCGACTCGCCGACAAATGTCTCGGTGGCGGTCCAACTCCACACGATGGGTGTCTGACGGTTTGACACGGTATTCGTAGCTGTAGTATATCCGTCACCTAGTCAAAGTTTTCTTATCAAAAATCATACGCGAAACTATGTGTCCAGTTACCGCTGGTTTAGCTGTCGACTTGGAGTTGGACAGAGAAGACGGCACCCTCTGGATCATTGTCTTCAACCCAGACAGAGCCACCGTAGCGGTCGACAAGCGTTTGGACGAGATAGAGTCCGATGCCCGTGCCTTCACTCTTAAGTCCCTGATTTCCACGACCGAAGATCTCTGTTTTATGTGCATCAGAGACACCCGGTCCGTTGTCTGCGACGTTGACAATCACTTGGTGATTATCGACGCTTGCACTGATTGTTATTTCGGGGACGTCTTTGTCGTTGTGCTGGGCGGCATTTTTCAGCAGATTTCGGAAAACCGCCTCCAGCAGTTCGTCAGCAATTACGTCGACAGCGGGGAGTGAGCTATCGATGGTGACAATCGCTGACTGAGTTTCGGATTGCAGCCGGTCGACTTGTTGTTCGACTGTTTGCGCCAACGGCATTGGTTTTGTTTCGGTCTCGTCTCTGAGCATGACCTCAGACAGATCACGAGCGCTCGTTGTCAGGTCGACGGCGTTGTTGGCTG
>PUNZ01000134.1 GCA_003551945.1 Halovenus sp.
AAGTTTCTACGTAAGTTAAAGCTAACGGTCGGCATTCGGGCTGGCTGTCAGAACGTGGTTAGTTCAGCCGTTGTCGGATTCCCTCCCGGCCTGAAGGCCGGGATTCCCTCCTTGCAGGAAGATGATTCGGTGCCGGGAAGCCACTCGTCAATGGCTACGAGTTGGTGTCTGTGAAGGCGGGCAACGTCACCCGGAAAGCTGCGATCTCGATCACTGGTTTTCTTCTGCTTGGGTTGGCACTCTCGGTGCGGCTCGCTCTGGAGTGGTTGATCTGTACTCATCGGTTATCTCGAGGCACAGTGAGTTGCGCCTCACGCCTGTTGGCGCATAAAAAAGGACGTGTAGCGTCTGCTGTCGAGCTCCAGTTTTGAAAAGAGCGGAGGTTTTCCGGGCGAGTTATGAGTTACAGCGAGTCGAGGAGAAAGCTCACAACCTTCAGTCGTGGGTGGATGTCAAGACTCACAGATGCACTCATACTTGACCCGGCTCGTCGAGACAAGATGTTGGTGGAAGTTGGTGGCGAATTGGTGAATCGATTCGGCTTGCTCTTTGGTCGCAATTCCGAGTCGGTAATACGTCTTCGTCCGGTTCTGGTTCCAAAGGTCGGCGAGTTCTTCACCGAACCGATCGTCGTAGAGCCCGGCCTGGGCACCTCGCTGGTAGAGTCGCCGATGGCTACTGATGATCTCCTCTGGTGCCATCGCCCCATCGTGAATGAGCCGGAACTGGATGGTGCGCTCGATTGCGACAAATGACGTCTACGGAACGCTCCGCGTTCCGCGATCCCGAAAACGAACTGCGTTTTCGAGGAACTCGATCACGACCGTGTAGTAGCCTCGCTCGAGGAGGTACGTCCCGGCTGCGATGAGTCGGCACGCACGACGAAGTTGAACCAATTCCGGCTCGTCGACGTCGAGTCCGTCTTCGATCGTTACGGGCGATTCTTCGAACGTCCGTTCGGCGTCTGCCAGGTCGTCCCGGATGTCGTCATTTACCATCGGCGTACACCTCCTTTCTAACCTCAGTGAGTTCGTCTGAGCCGACCAACGTGATACCATCGTCGAACTGTTCTCGGAGTCGTTCACCAATTCTTCGGGCGCTTTCGATGGATTCGACCAACGGTTGGAACGTGTACCGGTTCCCGTCGAACTTCGTTTCTTGAAGCTCGCGAACAATCGATTGGACAGCGCGTCGAGCTGAGGTTTTGTCTTCCTCAACGATAATGAGAAGATCGATGTCACTGGCCCGGTCGGCCTCTCCCCTGGCGACGCTTCCGAAGAGAACAACGCCGACCAACTGGTCGACTTCGTCCTCAACTTGGTCGAGAAACGTCCGAACCGGTTTGTGGAACTCGGACTGTGGAATAGAAAAGACCGGATCGGGTTTATTGAGCCGGTCGCGGTTGATCCCGACGTACTGTTTCCGGCCCACCTTCTGCGTTTTGACGACGCCGACAGCTGAGAGCAGTTTGACGGCCTTGGAAACGGTCGCTTGGTTGCCGTCGATCAACGTCGCGAGTTCACTGATCGTAAACTCGGAGTACGGCTGGTCGATGACGATCGAGAGGACATCTTGCATTGCTTGGTACCGGAATATCCGTTCTTCAGGAAACGGATACTCCAGTTCGAGCGTCGTTGATCCATTCCTAATGGGCATACAATTCCTATTAGGAATAGTTGGTCAAAGGTGTATGGGTTACCGGGTAATCTCGAGACACATTCAATTGCACCTCATGGCTGTTGGCACACAAAATGGCTTGTAACGTCTGCTGTCGAGGTCCAGTTTCGAAAGGAGCGGAGTTTTCCGGGCGAGTTAAGAGTTACCCCACGAATTCGACTAATTGGACCTGTGGGGTAACTACACTCAAAGCCACTGTCAAACCAGTTCAGAAACGTTTGAATAGGTGGTGTGTGTCAGCACCCGATGACCCAGCTCAGCATTCAACGGACCTACTCCGTTCTCGAGACACTTTGGTGGAACGTAATACCAGCATGTTGGTTGAGGGCACTCATTTGATGATAGTAGCATGATGGTTTTAACTCACACAGACACCCCTATCGATTTGTTCTGGTCAAAATCTAGTGTTCTCTTCGACGGTCAGGGATGACGTGGGGGACGATATTCGCCATAACTGGCAAGCAAGAAACTACAGCCACACCCCTCGCTTTCAGTGTAAACGCTCTCGAGTATCGAACTACCAAAAACTACTCTATATAAAGAACAATGCTGGAATATTGGTTCTTTGACTTAGAGTGCTTCTATCTCTGTTTCTCTTACTACTACTTTACCTAGACAGTAACTAATATAATAACGTGTTCAAGACTATTGGTTTCCAGTTGAATCAGTGGTACAGTTGTTTTAGACTATACACTGAAAATGAGGGGTGGGTGGGTTCTTCCTGGTCAGAATATGAATCCTGTAAAATCATCTCCAACCGCCAAAATCGAAACATACACTGAAAATGGGGTCGGTGTCTTTATCAGTAATGAATGAGATTCTCTGTTAGATGCCAAACGATCCCATTCCGACTCCCTCAATAGAGGATCTCCAAGACGATCCGATGGCGACTGAAGACACATCAATTTTCTTGCGTCGTGAACTTCTACGCCCTCAGCACGTTCCACAAAAAGACCGAATAGTTGGTCGCGACGGTGAGATCACGACGGTAGAAACACTTCTGAAACATGCAGCTTTCGGTGATCCTCCCGAAAGTGGATTTCTCTTCGGTAAGACTGGGACTGGCAAATCACTCGTCGCGAAGCACGTGACCGGTCGTGCTCGAGGTATTGCTCACATGCACGATATCACGCTCGCTGCGGCGTACGTTGATTGCGATCAGTACAATACGGAGACGCGAGCTGCAAGACGGATGGCGTTCGAGGTTAGGGATGCGATCGATCCAGACTCCTATATTCCAAAAGAGGGGGTAGGTGCGAGTCGATATTACGATGCACTCTGGGATCGGGACGGCCTCCTCAACGATGCCGATTCACTCGTTGTGATTCTCGACGAGATTGATAAACTCGGTTCTGACGCTGCCGAAATCCTCTCGAAACTGTCTCGCTCCGAAGAAGCTGGCAAGACTGGGTGCTACATCTCTGTCGTCGCGATCAGTAACAAGACAGATTATACAGATGCACCCGACGAACGCGTTGCCTCGAGCTTCCAAAATGATCCAATTGTGTTTCCACCATACGATGCTACTCAACTTGAAGCAATTCTCGAGCGACGGAGTGACGCCTTTCGCGATGGCGTCCTCGAGGAGGGTGTACTCCCGCTAGCGTCAGCACTCGCCGCTCGAGATCACGGTGACGCTCGTCGTGCCTTGGACATCCTTCGCACAGCAGGAAAACTCGCAGAACGCGATGGAAGTGAGACCGTCACTGAAGACCACGTTCGAACTGCCGACGAGTATAGCGATATCAACCGTTCAATTCAAGTGATTCGAAATGGGACTCCACATTCACGGTACGCACTGTTCGCACTTGCATATCTTACGAAGTCGAAACTGACGGATTCGTTTTCCACAGGCGAGATTTACGACGTGTACCGTGTCGTCGCAACTGAGGTAGCTGCTGAGTCGTTGAGCCACCAGCGGATTCTTGATCTCCTGAAGAAATGGTCGCTTCCAGAGATCACTGAAAGCCGTCACACCGGTGCTGGCCGTGGTGAAGGGAGTTATCGAGTCCACCGATTGCTGCACGACCCTGATATCGTGATGAGTGCGTGTCTTGAATCCGATGAGCTACAAACCGTCCTCGAGTCGCTTTCCAAGCGCTCGTTTTGAGGATACACTGAAAACAAGGGGTGCTCAGCAGACGTTTTCGCGCTGAAAATTGGATAGGGAATTGGTGCGGGATACACTGAAAACGAGGGGTGGAACTGTGTTGCCCATAGCTTGTCTCGACTAAGATCACCGGGTGTGAGTTACCCCACGAAATACAGTGACTAATCCCATATGGGGTAACTCGTGTATCACCATGACACCATTGTTTCCAGTATTTCCGCTGTTAGCGCTTCGAGATGGTGGCACTACCTTCTCGTTCTGAGTTCGTAGTTACAGCCGTTCATTCGTCGATGCTCTTGGAGAACACTCTTGAGCTGTCGGCAGGCGTCTTTGGCCCGCCTACCAAGTTCATTTTCTCGAGTTCTCCGAAGTGATTGAGTGTACCATTCACAGGCGTCAGCAGCGAGAGCCAGCCACGCAACTCGAGTGTGGACACGTCCATGCCGACGTCCGACCATCCAGATCGTCGCGATCGCGTCCAGTCGATTTCCGATCTCCTTGTCACCGTGTGTTTCGAACCACTCTCCTCGAAGCTCACAGGCCGAGACGACTGTCTCACAGAACTCTTCGTCGACGCCGAGTACAACGTGGTGTCCTCGAGTCTGCTGGACCTCGAGAATCATGATTGGACTTCCTTGATCTCGAGTCGGACCTGATCCTGGTGGGAAATGGCGCATGCTGGTGAGCAGTACACTGTTGATGTTGGTTTTTCACAAGCTGGATTCAAATACGCCGTCTTTCGATATTCCGGAGTAGGTCTCGTTCGCTGTTTCATTAGGTCTTCACGCAGGCACTTTCTCTGACGCGCCTGCACCCGTTCAGGCGCAAATAACATAACTCCAACATGTGAAATCTCGAACGGCTGGCAGATACCGATGGGTGAGGAACTGCGGATCGACAGCAGCCAGCCAGGGCGTCGATACGGTCGTGTTCATCACACTGGGGTTCGCGATTTTCCCGGCTTTAGGTCTCGGTGGCGACCCAACGTGGGGATGGGCGTTACTCTCAATCGTCGTCGGCCAGTACTTGGTCAAGCTCTTAGTCGCGGTTATCGACACAGTGCCGTTCTATGTGGTGACCGAAGCTGTCGACACCAGAGCCTAGACAATTTCACTGAGAGCCGTTTTTAAACAGCCTTCTAACTCAGATGCCTGAAGGACTGCCATTTCTTGATCGGATTGCTCCTCAAGTGACACAGTCTCTTCCTCGAAGTCCTGCACTACCAGAAGCCCGTTCCAGCCAGAGCCGAAGTAGTCTCCGTCCTCGTGACCGAAGACGCACTCCTTGTTAACACGAAGGAACGCGAGGTACTCGAGTGTCTCCTTGACGCCTCGTCGAATCGTATCCTCGTTGGTGCTGTTTTTCACCTCGACAATCAGGTACTCGTGCTCGCTCTCGTCTTCGGAGATAATCTCGAGGACGTCGGCTTCCCCGAGGTTCATGACAATGAGTGGGAACTTTGCCCTGAGGGCCAACGGTATTTGGCTAATCAATCAACTGCGACCCCCTCGAGATCACGTGTCGACGCAATCTCGGACTTCGAAGCTTGTCCTACGCGCTGGCTATAGGGCCTTTGTCAATTACCGATGGTGGTCCGCGCCATTACCAATACCCGTGCCAACAAGATCGAGCACGGAATCAACACGCTCTATCGGGCGCTTGAACACCTCTGAAGGCACCTCAGAAGCGGTATTACTCGATTTCGTTCACGAGCAAGTCCCAGCTGATGCAGCCGAAGT
>PUNZ01000208.1 GCA_003551945.1 Halovenus sp.
CGATGTGGGGCGAGTATATGGACATCATAGACGACCGCAGCGAGCACCTCCAGTATGGTGCTGATGCAGGAACTACGGTGAATGGATAATGAGTCAAAAAGAAGCAACTCCCGAAGACATCCTCCGGCCGATGCAAAGCACCGGTCGGTGGTACAAAATCATCTTTGCCGTGCTGGCGCTGATTGCCGTCGGCTGGATGGCCATCTGGGGCTATCAGCTTGAGCACGGTCTCGCCGTCACCAACCTCTCCGACTGGGGAAGCGGTGGCGGTGTGACGTGGGGACTGTACATTGGTGCGTTCATCTGGTGGGTCGGTATTGCCCACGGTGGAATTATCATTTCGGCAGCCGTCCGGCTGTTCGGAATGGACCGCTACCAGCCAGTCGCCCGCCTTGCCGAACTGTTGACCATCGCCGGACTGGCGATGGCAGGAACGTACATTCTGGTCCACATGGGTCGACCGGACCGGGTGGTGTCGAGCGTTATCCCTGCCTATCCATGGACAGTACAGTCCTCGCCACTGGCATGGGATATTACCGTCATTACGCTGTATCTTGTGCTGACGGCGACCTATCTCGTCCTCACGCTCCGATACGACGTTCACCGACTCCGTGACCAGATGCCGAAAAAGCTCGGCCCAGTCTATAGCATCATCACCGTCGGCTACTCGAAAAAGGAAGATCAGATTATCGAGCGGATGGTCTGGTGGCTGGCGCTCGGAATTATCATTCTCGCGCCGCTGTTGCTCCACGGTGGTGTGATTCCATGGCTGTTCGCACTCCTTCCAGGTATGCCTGGATGGATGGGCGCAATTCAGGGACCACAGTTCCTGAGCATCGCGCTAACCTCCGCACTTGCCGGGGTTATCGTGCTTGCGACTGGACTTCGGCGTGTCTACGACTGGGACCACATCCTCACAGATGACGTCATCAGAGGTCTGACGCTGTGGCTTGGACTGTTCAGCCTGCTGTTCATCTGGCTGCAGCTCCAGTCGGTCGTTACCGGTCTCTACGCCGCGCCGCTCGATGTCGCTGCGGTCACCTCAACGATGGTGACACACCCAGTGTATGTGATTGCAATTGGCCTGATGGTTGTCGTGCTCGCATACATCTTTGCGCAAGCGCTCAGACCAAGCGTCTTCACGCCGCTTCGGTCAGTTGCGATTGCACTGCTCGCACTCTATGCAACGCTAACCGAGAAAATCCTGTTCGTGGTTGAGGGACTCCAATATCCAACGTTCTCGCTGTATTCCGGCGTGCCGGGACCGTATTTCCCAAGTTGGATCGAAATGACTTCAATTGCGGGGACGATTTCGCTGGCCATTCTCATCTTTATGGTCGTGCTGAAAGTCTTCCCTGTGATTGAACTGCACGCAGTTGAGGACCACCACGACCACGATGAAGACCACGACGAGGAGGTGACAGCATGACGTGGGAAACGATTCCAGTCGGTGTCTGGCTTATCTTCGGGATTGTCGGACTCCCGGTTTATGCCATCTTCCTCGGCTGGTTCCTTGGGAAGCCACGAAATCCAAAGACGTCGGTTCTCGGGGTGACGGTTTTCCTGACCCTTGTGAGCGCCGTCTGGATTGGGCTCTACCTGACAACGGTGATGATCGGCTTCATCTTTGATTTCGGCGGACTCGCCTAACAACCAAACACATCAACACTTTTTGTCGTTTCAGCGGATTTAACCAGTAGCTATTCCGTAAGGGACTCCCTGCTGGGGAACGTATTCCGGATAATGAGTGTCACCGAAGCAGAACTCGAAGAGGCGCTTCGAACAGTCGAAGACCCAGATATCGGCGAGGATATCGTCTCTCTGGGGCTGATTAATGGAATGCAGATAGACGGAGAGACAGCAAAGCTCTCCGTTGCCTTCAACTCGCCGTTTGCACCCTCCGAGATGGACCTTGGGACGGCTATTCGAGCGGTCGTGACCGACCTCGGACTCGAACCGGAATTACACGCAAACGTCACGGCAGAACAGGGGTTCGACGAGGAAATTTTCCCAAACATCCGGAACGTCATCGCAGTTGCATCCGGTAAGGGTGGTGTTGGCAAGACGACCGTCGCTGCAAACCTCGCGGCAGGGCTCGATAAGCTCGGCGCTCGGGTTGGATTGCTTGATGCAGATATTCACGGCCCGAACGTGCCACGAATTATGCCAACCGACCAGGAACCGACCGTGACCCCGGATGAAGAGCGACTCATCCCAGCAGAGTCAGATGGAGTCAAAACGATGAGCATGGGCTTTCTCATCAAAAACGAGGACGACCCGGCCATTTTGCGCGGGCCGATGGTCAACAACGTGATGACGCATTTCCTTGAAAACGTCGAGTGGGGAAACCTCGATTATCTCGTGGTAGACCTCCCGCCGGGGACAGGAGATGCCTCCCTTGATTTGTTGCAATCACTCCCAGTGACTGGTGTCGCAATTGTCACGACACCGCAGCAGATGGCCGTCGACGATGCGCGGAAAGGACTCCGAATGTTCGAAAAACACGAGGCACCGATTCTCGGTATCGTCGAAAATATGAGCGAGTTCCACTGTGAGAATTGTGGTGACACCCACGACCCATTCGGTGACCGCGGCGCGGAAGTGATTTCCGAGGATTATGACGTCGAAATCTTGGGTAAGCTGCCAATTCATTCTGACTTCGGTGCAGATGGCACAAACCGAACGGTCGTCAAAGATGAAGACAGCGCAGTCAATGAACCGACTGTCGAGCTTATCGAGCGTATTGCAGACCGAATTGGCGAGACGAACCGTCGGAAAGTCGCGGGCAAACTCGAAAGCGTAGACGGTGGTTCAGCCTTCGGTGACCAACCATCAGGAACCGCAACGCTCGAAAGTAACTCTCGCGGACCAAACTTTTAAGGAAAAACGTGTCCAAAATCGGACATAATTTTTTAGTTGGTTGAGTGATATTGACTGTGGTATGGCAAACCCAATTACGGTGGCAGCTGTTGCGGTCTTTTTCGTTGTGGTCGGGATATGCGTCGAGTACGGCCTCGATATGTACGAAAAGCTTCGGCTCGTCGATTCAGTGGAAGAAGACCTCGCTGATGAGGTGTAATTGGTGAAAGTAACAAAAGAGAGCGCTGTTTAGGCCGGTCGGAAGACGAGCAACCGGTCACCCGTCGTTTCGGTCTGTCCAACATCCAGCCTCACTTCCTGTCCAATTGCTGCATCTTCAGGCTCGATATCACGGAGCTGTCCAGTGATGGTTACTGGGCCGAAGTCAGCAATCGCAACGACAAAGGGTGCATCATCGCTGAATGCCGGGCCAGCCACGTTCGTCGTCGTGAACGTGATTATTTCACCGGTCTCCGGGAGCGGCTGTTCGGTCAAGTCGCCATCCCCGGTGTTCGGGTCAACCATTGCTGGCGGAAGCCAGCCATCTTCGCTCGGACTTTCGAGATAATACGGCTCACCTGCTTCGACGGCGTCGAGGAAATCATCGTAGCCGTTATCGCGAACATCGTCGCTCATTCAACCACCTCCAGAACGTGGACAATACAACTGGCGACGGTCCCACCAGCGTTGTGTGTCAGACCGACGCTGGCGTCACTGACCGCGTCACTGTTGACGTGGTCGCCACGGAGCAGCTTTGTCATCTCCGTAAGCTGGGCACAACCGGTTGCACCAACCGGATGGCCTTTGGCTTTCAGGCCACCCGAGAGGTTAACAGGAAGGTCACCGTCGATAGTTGTCTCACCGTTGCGTGCCGCGCTGATAGCTTCGCCAGGCTCGTAAAAGCCGAGCGCTTCAAGCGCAAGCGCCTCTGCGATGGTGAAACAGTCATGGACCTCAGCGACGTCGATATCAGCCGGGCCGAGACCGGCATCCTCGTAGGCCATCTCACCGGCACGGCGTGCGGCTGGTGTTTTAACCATCGACTTTCGGCCCTGCAGGCTCATGTTGTCGACACCTTGTCCCGACCCAGTAATCTCGATTGGCGCATCGAGACCGTGTTCCTCGGCAAAGTCATCGCTCACGAGTACGGCTGCTGCTGCCCCGTCACTGATTGGCGAACAATCATAGAGACCGAACGGCGAGCTAACAGTCGGTGCTTCGAGAACGTCCTCGATATCGATAGCACGCTGGAACTGTGCGAGATCATTTTCGACAGCGTTCTCGTGGTTTTTCACGGCAATATGTGCGAGGTCTTCGCGGTCGCCACCAAACTCGTGGAAATACCGATTCGCCATCAAAGAGTACGCACCAGGGAAAGTCACTCCTGCGCTAATCTCCCAGAGGCCATCCGCTGCGGCCGAGAGCGCTTCGGTTGTCTCAGCCGTTGAAATATTGGTCATTCGCTCGGCGCCACCGACAAGAACAACATCAGTATCCCCGCTTCGGATGCTTTGGACGCCCTGACGGACGGCGGCACTGCCTGATGCACAGGCGCTTTCGAGACGAGTCGCCGGTGCAACAACGCCAGCGGCATTTGCCATAAGCGGCCCCTGATGGCCCTGTGTTTCCGCAAACTCGCCCATAAAGTTGCCATAAAAGAGTTCCTCGACAGCGTCCCGAGAAACCGACGCATCAGTAAATGCCTCGTCGGCAGCCGCGGCAAACAGTTCGCGTGATGTCCGCTCAGATTGTTTACCGAACGGCGTCATTCCGACGCCAGCAATTCGAACGCCTGTCACCATTCCATTCCTCCATTGACCGCGAGCACTTGTCCTGTCATGTAACTTGATTCCTTGCTTGCGAGGAAGCGAACAATACCGACAACATCCTCAACCTCTGCAAATCGCCGGAGTGGGATATTCTTGAGAATCTTCTCCCGGACTCGCTCTGGAACATCGGCGAGCATATCCGTCTCGACAAACCCCGGTGCAACACAGTTTGACGTTGAACCGTGTCGTGCCATCTCAAGCGCAATTGTCCGGGAGAACCCGAACAATCCGCTTTTTGTCGTTGCATAGTTCGCTTGCCCGTAGTTTCCTTGCTGTCCAACAACGCTTGAAATGTTTATGAGGCGACCCTCTTCAGCGTCTCGAATGTCGTCGTAACAGACTTTCGTACAGTTGTAAACGCCACCAAGGTTGACACTGATAACGCGGTCCCAGTCCTCGCGTGTCATCTCGTCGAACGTTCGGTCTACGGTAATACCTGCGTTGTTCACAAGTACGTCAATAGGACCAAGTTCCTCGCGAACTGCGTCGTACATCGTCTGTACTTCATCAAAGTTAGCAACATCGGCCTGGGCGACAACCGCAGAGCCCGGGCCTTCATCAATTTCTTCTTTGACAGCGTGGGCTGAATCTTCGGACGACCGATAATTTACGACCACGTCTGCTCCGTGTGCTCCCAATTCTCTCGCAATGCCCGCACCGATACCTTTTGACCCGCCGGTTACCAGACAGGTTCTATCCTCCAGTAGCATGTGGCATACCTCACACAACTATTCTCGTTGCTCAGTTAAATATCTAGTTTTCTTACGCTCTTTTGATACATTAATCA
>PUNZ01000139.1 GCA_003551945.1 Halovenus sp.
ACTCCCAGCAAGGGGTTCGTTCAAGTACGAGACGAGCGTACCAATCCATATGTGCGCAAAATTCACACTGATTGAGCCACACATCCACAACCTTCAGTTCGAGCCGTCGGTGACCATTGGAGATGAAAACGAGGTGGACGAAGGGACGAAAGGGGAAGAATCGACAGGAAAGAGTAAAGCAAAGATGGCGGTACAAGGATTCCTGACCTTTCTAGTCATGTTTGCTGTGCTCTGGGCTATTTTCTCACGAATAACTGGTACTGAAGACAACGATATAGACAACTAACGAGGACCAGCCCAGTAGTATCAATCGTCGAATGATTTACGCTCCAGTTCAGGATGGTTCGTAAATACTTTGGTGTGGTCCGGGACATCTTCGGTCACCCATGAGTTAGCCTCAATACTGACATGGTCACCGATAGAGATTGGGCCGAGGACCTTGCTTCCCGCCCCGATGACGACGTTATTGCCGATGTCTGGATGACGCTTGTAATCCTTTTTGAGCGCCCGTTCGTCGTCTTCCTGTTCCTCAAAGTGTAACGCACCGAGCGTCACTTCCTGATAGAGTCTGACCCAGTTCCCAATGGTCGCTGTTTCGCCGATGACGACGCCGCTTCCATGGTCAATAAAGAAGTACTCACCAATCTCTGCACCAGGGTGAATATCAATACCCGTGGTCGATTTTGCAGCCTCAGTCAACTCACGCGCATACACTGGCTGTCCGTCAGTATACAGCCTGTGAGCAACCCGATGAACCATCATTGCCTGTAAGCCGGGATACGCACGAATAATTTCGATATAACTCTTTGCAGCAGGGTCACCCTTGTAGGCCGCAATGACATCCTTTTTTAATAGCTCGCGAATCTCAGGGAGTGCATTGAGTACCTTCGTGACCGTTCCCGCCATACAAGAAGGAGAGTATGGCTGAATGCCTTTACAAAAGAGTTCGCCCAACTCGTTTATCTCTGCAAGAATCGCTTCCTTGTCCCCGACTAACTCGTCTGCGTTCCAGCAGGCAGGAAAGAGCAATCGACGGAGGGAATCGACTTCTTTGATAACTCCCTGACGCTCGGGGAAACCAGGTGATTTACACGTTTGAAAGGACTCCTCGTCGGTCCGATATGACTCCAACAACGCGGTGTGTGCCGTCCCCGTATACGTATAGTCCATACCACTCATACTGGCTGCAACTGTTTAGTAGGTCACGTCTTGGACCGAAAGAGACGAAGACGAGGAGGCAGAGAGTTAGTGGCTGTGTCCGGACACATGGCCACACATCCCGCGGCAGCCCTTGGCGACCGAGCAGCGCCAGATACCGGTTCTGACGTGAAAAGCGTCCAAACCGGCGAGTGAGGCTAGGGAATTATCACTCATAAAGGTCCCGCTTGTCGGAAAGGGCCGGAAACTCTTCTCTAACCGCAGCAACAACTGCCGGGTCAATGTTAGCCATAATTACGGCGGAGTCCTCTCCAGCACCTGCAACTTTCGTTCCCCACGGGTCATAGATGGCAGAGCGACCAAGCAGCGTCGCGTCCGCAAACGTACCGGCCCCGTTGACAGCCCCAACATACGAGAGATTTTCAATTGCACGTGCTCGTGGAAGCACACTCCAGTGCTCAACTCTGGGATATGGCCACGCACTCGGAATCAAAAACAGCGTTGCACCCTTCTCTTGCAGTCGGCGGTAGAGTTCCGGAAAGCGCAGGTCATAACAAGTGGAAAGTCCCACAGTGATGCCTTCAAACGAAACAGTCGGAAGGTGTCTGCCGGGGGTAAGCAGCTCTGTCTCTGCTGAGTCATACCCAAAAAGATGCTGTTTCCGATACACGGCACGACGGCTGCCAGTTCTGTCCAGAAACACAGCAGTGTTTGCATAACCCTCGGGAGCGGGCGTTTCGAACCCACGGGCAGTAGATTCCGCGAGGTCCTCAACGAACGTTCCCGCAAGAATCGCAATATCGTGTTCAATAGCCTGTTCGCGCAGTACCGTCACAGTCCGACCATCAAGCGCTTCAGCGGTGTCAGCGTAGGCATCAAAGGAAAAGTACCCCACAGTAAATATCTCTGGCAAGGCAACGAGGTCAGCACCCGCTGCTGCTGCACTGTGAATTGCTTCGACAGCGTTTTCTCTGTTCTTTTCGGGGGATTTGGGTGTGATCTCAAGTTGTGCGAGTGCGAGTTTCATAAAACGGAGTCACGTCCCGTTTTGTGCCGCAAGATACTCCTGTAGAGCCCGTTCTAAGTTATCGAACTCCGTATCCATCTGGCGTTTAAAAAACCGTTCGACGCCGGGCACTTTCCCGTCAACGGTAAACCGGTTGGTAAGCGTCGTGATGCCGTCGGCTTCGACCAACGTATGCTCACCTATCACCCGCAGGACCTTCGATGTTCCCACAAATTCGACGTAGGCCGGTGGGTCACGAGTGTGCTCTTCGGTCTCAATGGCAATCGTTCGGTCAACGAGTGGAAGAGGAAGCGAAACGTGCCAGACGTGTGTTCCATCATCCCGACCTTCAAATCGATCAACGACGCTAATTGGGTTTGCGCGTCGCTCAGGGTCTGCAATAAATTCCCAGACCGTCTCCCGAGGGGCCGGTACCTCAACGACCCGCTCAACGCGGACAACCATACTGATGCTTACTAGACTGTGAGTAAAAACCTCCCGTTGTCGCGGTGGGGAACATAGGTGCTACAGCCGTCAAATAACGGGGGACCGTTCAGGCACGGGTGACCCGCCAGGTTGTCGACCGAGCGCGACCCCATTTTTCTATTTCCACATCATCCGACTCCTCAGCTAGCTTCGGCAGGCGCGCGCCAACCTGTTTTGCGGAGAGCCCTATCTGCTCGGCAATGTTTTTTGACCGGAAGTAACTCTCACCTCCAGAAACTCGGTCTCGGAGGTGCTCCAGGATTTGCTTATCTTCTTCGCTGAGGTTGCTCATTAGTTACTACTACGGACCCCATGTACTAATCCCTTATTTTGTCTGTGGGTCTTGCCACGGTCGCAAAAATCTACTCGTAAAGGTGAATAACTGCAACGGCAAGCCCGGCAGCGACAAGTGCAACAGTGAGTCCAACAGCAGAGAGAATCTGCATGGTATCGCTCCCTTGCGTTTCGGAAAGGTATGCTGCTGTGGCGGTCGCGAGCGAGGCCAGCACCACAATCAGCCCGAACAGTACACTCAGGCCCGTTCCCAGGTCCGACCCCTGTTTGGTCTCAGCCATATCTGAGGGTATACCGGTTTATCACTTAACTCACCCGGTATCCGTTTGTGAAATCCACATCCGCCGGTGACTCGTCACTGAATAGTAATGTGGTCTGACTCTTCGTTGAGCGCTAAATTGGTTGCAATCTCCGCGTTCCGAACCGCATATTGTGCGGTCTGGTCGAGACTCACAAGCACCTCACGAACCTGGAGGAGTTCTTCGTTGCTCATCTCCGGCAGGTCATTCAGTATCTCTTGTTCACGTGTGTTAATTGCGTTAAACCGCTCTCTGACCTCAATCGCCCCATCGTAATCCCGCTCGACAGCCGACTGAACCGCGAGCTTTGTTAGTTCGTTCACCTCATCGGTAAACTCCCTGATGCGGCGCATTGTCGGCTGGTCAATATTAAGCGCATGGCCGTTTGCCTCAAGTGCAATATCTGCGATATCTTCGGCGTTGTCAGCAGTCAGTTCCAGGTTTTTGGCAATCGAGCGGTAGCCAATCAACGGGAAACCATCGGTCAATCCCACGGACCGAGCGAGGTTCGGGTTCTGATACGCGGTGAAAATCAAGCGCAAGAGAAGCACGAAAATTTTGTTCGCCTGCCGCTCGCGGTTGAGCGCGCGCTGGGCGAGGTCCGGATTTTGATGGGCAAGCGCTTTGATCGCTTCGTTACGCATCGTCGACCCAGTTGATTCCAGCCGTTCAAGCAGATTATCGAGCGTAAAGTCCTCCGCATCAACAGAGCAGCGAATGGCGATACTCTCTGGTGTCTCCTCGACAACTCCAAGACCCATCAGCTGTGTTTCGGCGTTATACACGGCGTTAATGTGGGTACTCTGAAGCGTTTCACCTTCTTCGACTTCGACGTGGATAATCCGCCGACCAAGGACATACTGTGCAACGATGGCGCGCTCTAGCGCATCAGCAGGAAGTCCGCTAGCGTTGATAATTGCCTCGCTCTCTTCAGATTGGACAGATTCCGGAAGCACCGTAAGTGTCCCTTTACCGCCCATCCGAATGGATACCTCATCCCCTTTTTCAACATCATATGATTGAGCCCACTCCGCCGGAAGCGTCATCGCCAGAGTGGAGGGTCCAAGCCGTTGCACTTTGCGTGTTTCCATATACCCTATTACTGCTTCGTTCGACCTTAATCTTATCCATACTTCCTAAGTTTTTGAAAAGAGTGAGTGTATTTTGTGAGTTTTACCCGTCAGTGTACTGAATAATAGGGTGGAAAAGACGATTCGAGACAATATGGTCACACGACCTCCATCAACCGAGTTTCATATCGGCCGACACGGACTCGTTGCCATCCCCGAAGCGCTTCGTCAATCGCAGCGTCACCGGTATCCACGCGAAGAACGCCAAGCGAGTCAAGCTTTCGCCGTGATGCCACAATTTCGACCGAGGACTGTTCAAGCACAGCAGGAGAAATCTGGTGATTGCCGCGCCCAAAAATAAACCCCTGTCCACCGATTGGTGTGACAACAACGACGTTTTCGTCACCAAGTTTATCGAGAATATCCTGCTCAGCAGCATCGGAGACCAGTAACTCACCATCACGGTAGACATCAACGCCAAGTGCTGTCCCGTCAATACCAAGTTCGTCTTTGATGGTGCCGACTGTACTACCGGGACCCAGCACGTAAGTGACCCCGGGTTTCACCTCTGAGACGAAGCGGTTTGCCAACCCATCGACAGTTCCTGCGCTCATCTGTTTGCTTCCCTGACGCTGTTCCGCCACAGGAACAGTCGCAAGCGCCCGGAGTTCAGTCTGAACCGCCCCCTCACGATACGCATCCTCGTCGATATCGTTGATTTCTGCTCGTTCAGTCGAATCGTACGTGACTGCAATATGGGCAGCAGCCTCTGGCGTGACAGCGAAGACCGACGAATAGACTTTGACGCCGGCTGGAACGCCGAGAATTGGTGTCTCATCGTCTTCTGCTGCCAGCGTTTCGGCGACGTCGACCGCCGTGCCATCACCACCAACGAACAAAATGAGCGAAACGTCGTGTGCAAGCAACGCTCGGACACCACGCCTCGTGTCAGCGGCGGTCGTCTCTTCGTCGGCAGGTTCGGCGACAACTGTTGGGGAAAAACCCGCTGCCTTCGCTTGCGTTTCACCCATCAACCCACCACAGGTATACACCTCGATATCAGTAGTGATATCCGCCAGTTCAATGAGCATCTCGCGGGCACGGTCAGGTGCACGCATTTCAGCGCCACGCTCCCGTGCCTCAGCCACTTTCCCGTCAGTACCTTTCAATCCAACCCGACCACCCATCCCTGCTATTGGATTGACTACCAATCCGATTCGTTCCATTGGACGAGGCTACGGGCGAGTAAGGCAAAAGACAACCGAACCGAAGCCACGATTGATTACTCCCCGGTAAATTCCGGTGTCCGTCGCTCAACGAACGCGCTGACCCCTTCGCTGAAATCATCGGTCGGGAAGACTGTTTTCAATGCTGCAACTTCGTTTTCGATGGCCTCGTCCATCGTCCGGTTGAGTCCATGTTGCAGCAGTGATTTCGACTGTTTCAACGCGATTGTTGGACCCGAAGCAACTTGGTCGATAACACGCTGAGATTCTTGCTCAAACTGTTCGGTCGGAAAGACCTCTTGGACGAGCCCAAGGTCTGCGGACTCTTCAGCGTCAAGGATTTTGTCGCGGAAGACGAGATTTTTCGCCGTGTTCTCACCAACAATCCTGGGGAGGAGATACGACGTTCCCGAATCAACGGAGAGGCCAATACGCTGAAAGCCAAAGCTCAACTCCGCGCGCTCGCTGGCAAGGACGATATCCGCAGCGATGGCAAGTGATGCCCCAGCACCGTAGGCAGGACCATCGACTTTTGCAATGGTCGGCACCGGACACTCATAGACGGACTGGACCGTCCGGTTGACTGGCTCGCCAACATCCGCAATAAGCGCGTCCATATTCGCATCGGTAGAGACTGCTTCAAGCATGGACTGAATATCCCCACCCGCGCAGAAGGCTTCATTCGACCCTTGAATGACAAGACAGCGAACATCACTTTGGTCTACCTCTTCGATGGCTGCTTTGATTTGCTGTGCCATCTCAAGCGATAACGCGTTGCGCATCGCGGGATTATTGAGCGTGATTGTTGCCGTTTCGTCAGCCACATCGAACCGCAGTTGCTCACCCATACCCGCCCACATGACTAGCATCGGAATAAAAGGTCCGTTTGTTGGGAGGTCTGGCCGCGACCCACAGTGAAAGGCTAGCTCAGTACTCGCGCTCGATCAGATACTCCGCAATCTCACTGAGCAAGCGGTGGGCTTCATTGTCCGGTAAGACCTCAAGGTGCTGTTTGCCACTCTCGACAAGTTCGTGTGCCCGCTGTCTTGCGAACTCGATACTGCCAGCCTCTTCGAGAATCTGGACCGCTTCGTCAATCTCGGCTTCAGTCACCGTTTCAACGGAGTCCGTATCAACGAGGGAATCGACATCGACACCCTGCTCGCGAGCGTGAACCGTTATCAGCGTCTGTTTATTTTCGACGAGGTCACTCCCTCGTTGCTTCCCAAGTTTTTTTGTCGGTGTTGTGAGGTCAAGCAAATCATCCTGTATCTGGAATGCCCGACCGATATCAAGTCCGTAGCTGTGCAGCGAGTCAAACGCATCCTCATAGCCAAGGATAATCGCTGGAATGCTCGCAGCAGCCGCATACAGCACAGCCGTTTTGAGCTCGACCATTTCAAGATACTCCTCCGTGGTGATGGCAGGACGACTCTCAAATTCGATATCAAGCGACTGACCTTCACAAATCTCAGTACAGGTTGTCGCGAGCTCCGAGAGTGCGCGAACCGACTGTTCCGACGTTGCGCCGGTCTCTAGCATGTTCTCGAACGCCTTCGAATACAGCGTATCTCCAGCAAGAATCGCCGTCGAGAGGTCATACTCTCGATGCACTGCCGGGACGCCCCGACGCATATCGTCATCATCCATGATATCGTCATGGATCAGCGTGAACGATTGGATGATTTCGATGCTCACAGCAGCCGAAAGGACATCAATCGGTCGGCCATCCACAGCGGGAAACTCCCGGTATGGCTCAGACCCTGGTTCGACATCTGTGAGCGCTTCGGCCGCGAGCAGCAGAATTGTCGGGCGAAGTCGCTTTCCGCCAGCCTCAAGCAGATACCGTGAGGCCTCATACAACTTCTTGGGGTCATCAATCGGAAGGTCTTCACTGATAGCCTCGTTGACTATCTGCCGTCGTGTTTCGAGGATATCCTCGACTGTGTGCTGCTGTGCCATGATTTACTCGACCAACTGAATCAGATGTCCGTTTCGCGTGACATGCAGGTCCCGGCCAACAGAGTAGCCGTTGTTCTCCGCCAGATTGACGTACGGAGCAAAGCCACCCATATCCTGGTGTGCAGGGATAATGTGCTGTGGCTGCAGTGCATCCAGCATCGTGTAATGGCCTTCCTGATTCAGGTGGCCGGAGACGTGGATATCGTCGTAAATCCGCGCGCCTTGCATCCCAAGGAGCTTCTCCGACTGATAGCGCTGTCCTTCGTTCGTTGGCTCAGGAATAACTCGAGCAGAGAAGATGACCTTGTCACCATCATCGATTTCATACGGCGTCTCGCCGCGGCCCATGCGTGTCAGCATCGCACGTGGCTCTCCCTGGTGACCGGTGACGATTGGGAGGTAATCCTCTTTCCCTTCGTTCATAATGCGTTTGAACGTTCTGTCGACCGATTTTCGGTGGCCGTACATTCCGAGGTCGTCCGGGAATTCGACGAAGTCAAGACGCTCTGCTGTTCCGGAGTATTTCTCCATCGAGCGACCGAGTAACACCGGCTGGCGGCCGATATCATCGGCAAACTCGACGAGTGATTTGACACGCGCGATGTGTGATGAAAATGTGGTTGCCACGATACCGCCATCGTAGTCTTCCATGCTGTACATCACATCTTTTAGATGGCTGCGTGCAACAGCTTCACTTGGTGTTCGGCCTTTCTTTCCGGCGTTCGTACAATCTTCGATATAACAGAGAACACCGTTTCCTTCACGACCAATCTCGCGGAACCGTTCGAGGTCGAACGGGTCACCGATGACCGGTGTGTGGTCGATGCGTTTGTCAAGTCCATAGACGATTGCCCCCTCAGGCGTGTGCAAAACCGGGTTAATCGCGTCTATAATTGAGTGTGTAATGTTGACAAACTCCAGCTCGTTTTTGTCACCGATTCGCATCGTTTCGCCCGCTTCCATTTTCACGAGGTCGTTCTGGACGCCGAATTTTTCCTCACCCTGAATCTGCTGTTTGACCAGCTCGATGGTGAATGGGGTTGCGACAATAGGTGCATTGTATCGGTGTGCCAGTTTCGAGATGGCTCCGATGTGGTCAAGGTGACCGTGTGTTGGAACAATGGCTTTCACGTCGCCTTCTAGTTCGGACATGACGCGGTCGTCCGGAATTGCACCCATGTCGATGAGATCAAGCGAGTGCATTCGCTCGGTCTCGACATTATCATGAATCAGTACCTTTGAGAGGTTAAGCCCCATATCAAAAATAACGACATCGTCGCCTGCGCGTACTGCCGTCATCTGTCGGCCAACCTCTTCGTATCCGCCAATCGTTGCGATTTCGATCTCCATACGTATCACGCCGAGGCGCTCGCCCTGCGTGGATACGACCGGTGCGCGCACATGACCGTCCTTCCGGTCAGTAGGCGCTTCCGACGTGCTTGTCGGTCGACCACCGTCATGGGTATGGCCCAACGGGCCACGCACCAATCAGCCGGTGTGTCGCCGGTCGCCCACATCGTTCCCAGGGCGACCGTTCGCTCGGATAGCAAGATATCCTACCGCAATGGTTAAAAGGACACTGGTTACGCCGTGAGTTGGAAACAGAGCGAACAATCGATCAATCAGTACGAACATGAAAGGCACAGCATCGCAGGCACCTCAGTCCGCTAGCGGGTCATCTTTCCATGAGCCTGCCTCTTCGTCATCAGAGACGTCATCACCAGCCAACTCATCAAACGACGGGATATCCTCTTGCTCAGGCGCTTCGGTCGACAGGGTTGATTCGTCGGCTCGCTGCTCTCCTGAGCTATCGCTCGTCTCCGTCGCTGTCGGTGAGGATGACTCCGTTTCTGGCGCAGGTGGCTCGGGAGCGGCGTCCTGCTCCCCAGGTGCAGGCTCTGTAGCTGCTGGTTGAGACTGGCTGCCCGCAATATCATCGCCGCTTCGTTCATCGGGGTCAGCCCCCATCACATCTGTTGGTGGCTCTGTGGCCGTAGACGCAGTCTCTGTTTCTGCAGCCTCTGCCTGTTTAATCGGACTGGTTCCTGGCTCGGTGGGGCCACCCGCTGCCGTTCCAAAGACAATCTCCTCTGCAGACTGTTCTTGCTGTGGGGCCGTCTCTTCCGTGGGCGGTGCATCCGGATTTTCGTGGTCTTCAGCCGTCCGCTCGTTCTCATGGACCTCACCTGTCGGTTGTGATGGCGAAGTGTCCGCTGCTGGTGCGTGGCCGTCAGCATCGACATCCTCTGGTGGTGATTCGAACACCGCTTCTTCGGGAGCTTTTTTCACTGTGACATCCCGGAGCGTAACTCCTTCTATGTCATCAGCAAACTCCGTAACGGAGACATCAACGGAGTCAACCCCATCGGTAATGCCGGTTGAGACAGCATCGGAGATGAGCTTAAACGTAATGCTAAAGGTACCAACGAGGACCAAAGCGGCACCAAGACCAACGATGAGCAGGCCACCACTTAGGGCAAGAATGTCGGCACTACCGCCAGCGAGTAGCGTTTGGAGTTCAGGGCCAGCAAGGACTCCCCCAAGCGTAACGCCGCTTCCACCAAGAAGGAGGATAAGGAAAAAATAGCCAAACAATGTTGCACCGTATTTGAGACTCGCTCCAAGGCCTGTCGTTGACATACCCATGCGAAGGGCAACAACTCACTAATACATTTCGTCGGGGCGTCACCGAATCATCGTTCCCGCCTCACCTGAGTCAAGAAACTCAGCAAGTGCCGCCGGGTCGAAAATGGCCGCTGGCGTCGACAACGAGAGCAGTTCCGATACTTTCGCGGCCATCCCCCCAGTTACGTCGGTGCTTTCGCTCTCACCAAGAACGTCAGCCACAGCGTCGTATGTGGCGATTTCCTCGATAACAACACCGTCGTCGTCAAGGACCCCCGGGACCGTCGAACACAGACCGACGCGTGTCGCATCCAGCAACGTCGCCAATTCCACAACCAACTCATCACCGCTGATAATGGTACTGCCGGTGCCTTCGTGCATCAACACGTCCCCGTGAAGGACCGGAACGAATCCCTCAAGCAGCATCGAATCAACAGCAAGCCGTGCCAATGAAAGCCCGGTACCAGTTCGGTGAGCCATCGAGAGTGGTCGAACCGGTAACGCGGGCATCCCGGCGTCTTGCAAGCAGTTAACGACAGCCCGATTGAGTTCACCCATCGACCGATGAATCTCCGTAATTGCGCCAGCGTCGGTCGTCCCTTCAGTCGTTGAGACACCGTGGGCAGCGGCGGCAGCGTGCCCAAAACTCCCCCCACCGTGGACGATAACCAACTGTCCCGCAGAATGGGTCGCAACTGTCTCCGAAACCTGTTCGAGTTGCTCCGTCGCAACGGTATATGGCTGGTCCTTATCAGTAATGACGCTCCCACCGAGTTTGAGAACGGTCAACCCCTCCCTTCTGGCGTCACTCATTCGTGTCGTCCTCCACTCGGACACCTGTCGTATCGAGTCCGGCACGGAAAGCGTCCTCACAGCCAGGTGTATAGCCAAGCGCAGTCACGCTTTCTGGGGTCGGGTCAAGCGCAACCATACAGCCACCGCCACCTGCTCCTGTTAGTTTCGCACCGAGTGCGCCAGCATCTCTGGCCGCCCAGACCATCGCCTCCAACGAACGCGCTGAAACACCTAACGCAGAAAGCAGGCCGTGATTAATATTCATCAACCGGCCGACTTCTTCGATATTACCTGCAGCCAATAATTTTTCGCCTTCGCGAACGATATCGCCAATCGTTTCGACAGTTGCGGCGGCGAACTCGTATTCTTCTTTGAGGTCGCGGACACCGGCGACAAGTTTCCCTGTGTCGCCAGCACCACCATCGTACCCGATGACGAAGGGGAGTTCAGGTGCCTCAAGCTGCCGGCAGTCCTCACCCTCAACGCGGACAGCACCCCCCATTGTCGAACAGAATGTATCCGCACGCGAAGCCTGCCCATCTTGCACGGCATATTCAACCTGATAGGCTCTCTCAGCAAGCTCTTCGCGTGGCAACGAAATGCCGAGTTCACGCGTCGCTGCATCGATACCAGCAACAACAACCGCTGCTGAGGAGCCGATACCCGCACCAAGCGGAATGTCGCTTTCGATGGTGATGTCGAAACCAGCATCGGTATCGACGCCGCGTTCCGATGCGGCTGCTTTCGCCTGTGCAACCGCTTCGTTGACATATCCCATCGCCGCCTCAACAAGGTTATCGGCAACAGCAACGTCAGGATGACCCGTCGAATCCCCACTATACTCGACGGTAAATCCATCGAGTGTGAGGTCGCCTGCGTTCACCCGAAGCCCGTCATCACGGCGGGTGGCGGTCACCTGTGCTCGCAGTTCGATGGCGCAGGGAACTGCCGGCTCACCGTATACGACTGCGTGCTCCCCGAAGAGATAGACTTTGCCTGGGGCGCTGGATGTAACCATACTGTCTCTCCGGCGGCAGGGGTGTTTTATATTTCGTCTTGGGCACAAACGCTTTGCAAGCCCAGTTAGCTCACTGGATGTGATTCCTCAGGAGGCTCGATATCAAGAACGGTGTACTCCTTTCGCCGACCGGACCGGTCGAATGCACGGAAGGAATCCTCATCCCACGGTGGAATTGCAATGAACACAACTTCCCTGAGGTCGTCCCGCCTTGTCACTGCTAACTCGCCTTTCGGGTGGGAAATAAACAACCCTGGTGTTTGTCCTGCGGGAATCACAAGGTCCATACCAAAGACAGCATTGAGCGCATCGCCTTCATTTGGGAGATAAAAGTGTGTGAATACCGATGTATCGGGTGGAAGGTCAACATCCGGCAGCTCGGCGGCTTTCGTCACCGCAAGCGGAACCGTCACCGATTGTGGGTCTTTCTCATCGCCGAATCGGAGCAAGGTTTCGATGAGCCCACGAGTTAAATAAATCACGTCTATCTGTAAGAATCGTTTCTACTTAAGTACCAATCCTCATAATCGAGCGTGTCTCAGACCCGCCACTCAAAATGGGAGAAAGCCACGCACTGTTTTCGCCATCAGCGCTGGCGTTCCTGCACGGGACCGCTGTACGGCCTCGCGGATTGCGGGCCCTGCGTCTGTATAGATGCCCTCGCCGTGGCCAACACGAATCTGGTCAGCGTCAAAACGAGTCAGGATACGAGGTGGCATGAGTCGTTTCATCGGATGGACGCCAAGGTTCTCTCTGCTGGTCAAGAAATACTCCGCTGCACCGAGCGATTCAGGAACCACGAGTATTCGGTGTGATTCGTGATAGAGCAGTGCTTCCTGCCAAAAGGAGGTGTCGACGACAGTGTGAACAACATACCCAGAGTCTGCAAGCGCATACCGGAACCGTTCGGTCGGTACATCCAGTTCCTCGGCAACACCGTCCATGAATTCAGGTATCCACACAGACACGTCGTGGCGGTTAGCAATTACGGCACTATCTCGTTTGTGTCGGTCAAGCAAGACAACCACGCCAGCAACCTCCCCAAATTCGGCAAGGAGATCATCAAGCCCCTCCACATCGACTGGGTCGATAACCCAGACACCGCCATCATCCCCAACAACTGCATGGCTGGCCCGTTCCATCGTCTCGTTAGGATACGCAATCCAACTGACGCCGTTGTCATCTCTGCCAATCTCCCGCCACTCCGTCGGCTCGCCTGACCCTTTGAGTCCCATACAGAGACATATGCATCCAACCTACTAAAGGAACAACCTATCTTGTTTGGGGATGGTGACACCTAGGCATCACCACCCAACTAACTGGAAAACAGTCTTTTGTCCGCCCACCGAATGTCCGAATATGCTCACTGAACTCCAGTGGCTTGCGCTGGAAGTGAAATACCTTGACCGGACACAGGCCTTTTATGAGGCGTTTCTCGACCTGGATGTCCGGAGCGAGTCAGCCCACGAAACAGCGCTCGCTGCGGGCGAGACTGACCTGATTCTTCGCGAGCCAAGCAGCGTCCCCCGTGGCGGCTTGCACACCCATTATGCCTTCTCGATACCCGCTGACGAGTACGATAGATGGTATACACGCCTTGACGAGCGATTTGACCTCGTCGAACACACCTTCGGTGACTCCCGGTCACTGTATTTTTACGACCCGGAAACCAACTGCGTCGAACTCGGCCAGTCGGCCGTGGATGGCCCCGGTATCGACGGTATCTTCGAGGTCGTCCTCGAAGTTGAAGACCTCGACAGGGCGCAGCAGTTTTACGAACAGCTGGGGTTTGACCTCACTGACACGGGCGACCAACGGAACCGAGTGCGCATGACAACCGGCTCGTTCGATATCGAACTCTGGGAGCCGCAACTGGGCCTCGCGGATGCCCGCGGAGGCGTGCACGTTGATATTGGTGTTCAGGCGGAAACGCCAGCAGAGACAGCAAAAGCAGTGGAATCGTTGGCACTGCGCGTTGAAACACCTAACGCAGAAACACGACGAATCCGTGATCCTGATGGCCACTACGTGACACTTGTTCCACGCTAAAAGAAGTGGTTACGCTATCCCAACCGGGTGGTATCGATGTGGACGTCCGGTGGGGTTACGATAAGAAAGCCCCGAAAGTGCATCAGTTCGCCACCGCTTTCTTTGACATCACGTGCGAAACCAGCAGCCAACTCGTTCAGATCTCCCTCAACGGAGAGGATAAGAACCGAGCCTGATTCGACAAGTTCAACCCACTCTGCGGGTGGCGTTGTCCCATCAAGTATCGCCAGCACGACGTTGTTTGGGCCCTCCCCCTCATGCACCTCATCCAATTGGTCTTCGACTGACCGAAGGTCGAGTCCGTCGAATCCATCATCGCTCATACTAAATGCTCGATGGGGGTCGGCAAAAATCCCTCGGAGAATTGTGGCTTCCGGCGGGTTTTTTACTGGTGAGGACCTATTGATGGAGCAATGTATGGAAATCTCCCGTCGCAGAGTGAGTCGACCAGCGTCGAACTGACGTCGGAAGAGCGTAAACACCTGCGAGCTGAACTCACGTCCGTGGCTAACCGAACTCGCGAATTACTTCCCGGTGAGTTCGTGGTCGGCTCAGAAATCATCGAGGGGTCGAATGGACCGCGCGCGACAGTCGCCGTCCAGCCGCCGGTTGGCGCGATGGTAAGTGCAGACTATACGCCCGACGGGAACGTCGATATTGCAGATGACGAACGAGAGGATATCGCAGTCGGTCTGGCAGCAAGCGCTGCACTGCAGGTCAAATCAATGGTCGGCGACGACCATACACCGACCGCACGCTAACTGGCGCGTGTCGATTTCTCAGAGAATTGCGGTAAGCTATACATTCTCGTCTCTGTAAAGATACGCACATGATAGCGGCGCGAGAGTTACGCAAGGAGTATGGGGAGTTCGTTGCCGTCGAAGGAAGTAGCTTCAGCGTTGCCAAGGGTGAGGTATTTGGCGTTATCGGTCCAAACGGGGCTGGCAAAACGACGACGTTGAAGATGCTTGCAGGGTTGCTCGAGCCAACGAGCGGTACGGCAACCGTCGCTGGGTTTGATGCACAGAATACCGAAATGCGTTCACGCCTTGGCTTTCTTCCTGAGGAGTCACCGCTGTACGAAGAAATGACCGCACTCTCGTATCTACAGTTTTTCGCTGACCTCTATGATGTTCCAACTGCGGTCGCTCAGGAACGGATACACGAGACCCTGGATGAGCTAGGGCTTGACCACCGCGAACGACAGATTGGCGATATGTCGAAAGGGATGAAACGGAAGGTTGCAATTGCACGCTCGCTGATTAACGACCCTGAGGTCCTCATATATGACGAGCCAGCAAGCGGACTCGACCCATTGACGACAAACTATATCATCGATTTCACGGCACAGCTTGCAGCAGACGGGAAAACCATCATCTTCAGCGCGCACAATCTCTTTCACGTCGAGTCAATTTGCGACCGGGTTGCGATTATGCACAACGGGGCAATCATCGCTAACGGTGACCTTGACACTCTTCAAGAAGAATACGGAACGACCAGGTACCGTGTCTACACGACAGTCGAAGTGCCCAACAGTGTCCAAGAGAATGGGCAGTACTGCCGGACAGTCGAAAGCATGTCGGCAGTCGAACGGACACGGGAGGCCGCAGAGCAGGCAGGGGGCGTTGTAACCGATATCAGGACCGATGAATCCAGCCTCGAGGATGTCTTTTTGAATATCGCAGAGGCGGAGGCCAAACAGTGAAACCGGCCAAAATCCTTCGCATTGCGCGGTGGGAACTGACAAAGAACGCCGGAGGAGTAGATAGACGGACGCTCGGAGTTGTTGCCGTTGCAGTGGTGTTGTTGGTTGCCGTTGCGCCGGTGGTGGCGTTTTCAGGCGTTGGGCTAGATGATGAGCTCTATCGAGTTGGTATCAGTGAGGAGAGTGAGTTCGCCCCAGTCGTTGCCGAAGATAATACGTTCGCCGTTGTCGACGATGCAACGGTCCAAGACCTCGAATCGGGACAAATCGACCTCTACCTAGCGGACACAGCGGTCCATCGAAGCGACTCTGAGAAAGGAGCGGCGGCGTATGAAGAATTCCGTGATAGCGTTGCGACATACAACGAACAACAACTCCGACAGGAGCCAAATCACTCCGCTGCGTTCCCTGTTGAAGTGATTGTCGCGTTTGAAGAACAGACCGGTAGCGCGGTCATCGTGGGTGCACCAGATGGTGAGGAGCCACTTCCCGAGCAAGACCAAGATGATGCAGATGACGGACAGCCTGCTGATGAGCAGCAAGAACCCTCTGGTGATGAGGAGGATGAAGGGCAACCTGCTGCTGATGAGGATACGGATACCGACGAGGCGCTGACAGAGGAGACCGACGAAGACTTGCCAGCAGACGAAGCTGATGATGGAGACCCGGAGGCTCCTGAGCCAAGCGATGGGCAAGAACTTGAGGAAGAAGACGAGCAGACAGGGCCGCTTGCTGAGTTCCTCGGTCCGCTATCGGAGGATGGCCTTACCGGGTCGCCCGCGGATATTACGCCCCCGTTCCCGTTTCAATCGCTCGTGCTCGCATTCTTGTTTGTCATCCCACTTAACTTTGTTATTCAGGCCTACGGGAGCACCATCCTCTCTGAGCGAATTAACCGTCGGGGAGAGCTCTTGTTGGTGACGCCAGTCTCTCGGACAGACATCATCGCAGGAAAGACTCTGCCCTATTTTGTGGGTGCGATGGCACTGCAAGCAGTGCTAGCTGTGGGTGCTGTCTGGCTATTGCGAGGCGAGCTCGGTGGGTTCATTTCAGTACTGGCACTGACGCCGCTAGTGCTGCTGTTCCTCGGCAGTACGTTTCTCGGGGCAATGTTTGCTAGGTCGTTCAAGGAGCTCACCTTTGTCACCGTGACCATCACTGTGAGCCTGACGAGTTACGCGTTTATTCCCGCAATTTTCAGCGATATCGACCCAATTGCGTTGATTTCTCCGCTTACGCTCGTTGTTCGTGACCTCCAAAACGAGACGATTGCGCTTTCCGAGTTTCTCTTTTCGGCCGGCCCCCCAACGCTCGTTGCTCTGGTGTTTTTCACGCTCGGTGCGGGTCTCTACCGCGAAGAGGATATGTTCGACCAGCGCTCGATGTCCGGGAAAATATGTGACTCACTTGTCGGGCCGATAACGTCAAAATGGCATGTTGGACTCGTGACGGTGATGCTCATCCCGTTTGTGCTGGTCACGCAGCTGGTGGCTGTGGCGACGTTCTTTGCACTGGGGGAACTCGCAATTGTGCTTTTGTTCGTTGTGGTTGCAGTAACTGAGGAACTCGCAAAGACGTTTCATATTTACGCTGCATACGAGCACAACCGGTTCGAGCGAACCGCGAAGTCAGCGGTTGTACTCGGGACAATTAGCGGCGCAGCGTTTTTCCTCATTGAGATTGCCATCCTAGTCTTCCAACTCATTGGCTTTACCGAACTGGAGATTGGCGAGGCGTTGTTGTTATTTAGCGGTGTCATAACCGGCCCGACGGAAGTGGTGTTACTACTCCCGCCACTTGCCTTACACGTTGCCACCGCAGTCATCGGAGCATTTGGAGCCTTCCGAAGCAAACGGACATACATTGTAGCGGTTAGCCTGGCGATGCTGGTTCATCTAGTCTACAACCTCTCGGTGGTGATGCTCTTTGTCTAAGTTGTCTCATCCACGGTGGCCCATCCTCAAGCGGGAACTGTCCTCGCTGAGCAAAGAAAAGACCATCATCCTTGCACTCGTGATTCAGTTGGTTATCGCGGGTTTTTCCTCGTTTTTGGTCGTCGGGCTGACGGCTCTCTACGACCCGGCCTCGGCGGGCGGAGATGAGCTAACGGTCGGGATTTCGGGTGAGACAGAAGACCAACTGCTAGCCGTGGCGATGGAACGTGATGATGTCGAGCCACGTCCGTATGTAAGTGAGGCTGCTGCGATGGAAGCGTTCGAGCGCGGGGAAGTCGACGCGGTCGTTAGCGGTCGCGTACTGGCTGATGAGGCTGAAACCGTCCAGCTTGATGTGGTGGTTCCTGCGGAGGATTTACGGACAACGCTCATCGTGACGACACTCCGTGAGTACCTCATCGCCGTTGAGGCTGCCGAGCGACAAGAGAGAGCCCATGAGCTGTCGTTTACACCGATAGAGTTGCCCGAAGAGACAGGTGAGGGGAGCCCATATTTCGGGTTCACGTACACTATCTTGCTTCCATTGTTGCTCTTTTTACCACCGTTTATCAGTGGCTCCATCGCGGTTGATTCGATGACAGAAGAGCTTGAACGAGGGACGCTTGAACTGCTCCGGGTTGCGCCACTCTCACTAGTTGACGTTGTAGATGGCAAGGCGCTTGGTATGATTGCTATCGCCCCCCTTCAAGCACTCCTCTGGATTGGCTTGCTTCGCGTCAACGGCATCGGGATTTCGAACAGTTGGGTGCTGGCAGTGACCGTCACAGCAATCGCAACGCTTGCCGTGGTTATCGGCCTCATGCTCGCGCTGCTGACAAGGCAGCGACGGCAGGCACAACTCCTCTACTCCATACTGGTTCTCTTGTTGTTTGGGTTGGCCGTTGCACTCCCGGAACATCCCGCATCAACCATTGCAAAATTAGCAATCGATAGCGCCACCTTTGGAACGTTTGCACACGTCGGCTTTATAACCGCACTTGCCGTTGGGAGCTATCTCTTCATGCGGAGATATGTTACGCAACTCAATCCGGAACGGCTGTAACGAGCGGAGCGATTACTCGACCTGCAACGTGACCGAAACCGCGGCTCCATCAGCAAGTGCGGAGATGAGGCCACGGTCGAAGTCGGCAGCGGAACCGTCCATGTTGATAGCGACCGTCCGTTCGTCGATATACTCGCTCGTCCGACAGACCATGCTTCGGTCGCTTTCGAAGGTGAGGTCGGGATGTCCCTGACCTGTGAACCTCTCTTCACTGTCACCAGCGGCCACCGTTACTGTGATTGTCGCGTCGGTATCCTGGCAGGCAGCAACGAACGCGTCATCAAAATCCGTCGGAACACGGTTTGCTTCTATAGCTAGGATACAATCGCCTGCTGGTGTCAGATAGTCATCGCTCGTTACCTCGAACGTGCTCGTATGCTCAGCGGAGACATGTGTATGTCCGTGAGCAGAGATGTGTTCTTTCATCGTAAGTGGATTATTGAGAGAACGGAGACGAAAGGTTGTAACTGCTCCGTCATCGGTTCAGTTCATCATCCTTCAAAGGCAAGTTAAATAATTCCGTTGAGGGTATTTATATAGCAGTCGTGGGAGTTTGATAGCTTCGGAAGACTCCTATTCCGTTTCGAAGTCCGCAAGCATCTGCGTGAGTGCTTGGGCAATCTCTTCGTAACTTTGCATGGAGAGTCCGTCAGTGGTAATCAACACGCCACGTCGGTCACGAGCAACACGGAGGAGATACCCGTTTTCAAATGAACGGACGGTGAACTGGTACTTACCGAGTTCCGATTCTTGATAGGCATTATGCGTCTCGCGATAGCCACGCCATTCATGTCCAACGAATGTATTCAGGTCGGCATCCTGCTCCAGATCATCACGGAGATACAACTGGTCGAAATCAGAACGGGTAAAGTACGTAACTGACCGCAGACTGTCTCCAGTGGCCGTCCGTGCGGTTGTCACGAGGTTTTCGGCGAGGTCAGAGGACAGCAGGTTCGAGTCCATACTGCTACTGACAGCCCCCTCACACATAATTCCGGTGGATGCAGCGGGGTCTTCTGCGCACCGTCCACCAGTTTTCGACTTAGAACTGGTATCGACGGTCGTCGTTTTGCTGTGCCTGGGGGAACTGATTGCCAGTCATCTCGCCGAAGGTCATATCCGTGAGATATTCGTCATAGGTGGCATCATGACTAGTTCGAAGGTTGAAATCAAGTCGTCCAGTTTCGACGGTGCTTTGGAAAAACAGATGGATAGCCCGACGGACGAGTTCATCCGTCGATTCCGGTTCGAGAGCCACATCGAGCATCGCCAGTTCGTTTCGCGTCTCGCGGTCGAGAGAAACGGTCAGTTCCTCACCAAGTTCCCCGTAGCGGTCAGAAATCTCAGCCGAAAGCTCATCAAGACTCATATTCAGAGCCTGTAGACCGGGGCAAAAGCCCCTTTCGACTCTGTCTATACAGAGTGGCCAGACATTCTGTGTTAACACGACCCATACTATTTTAGCTGATGGCCGCATAGAGTCGACACATGAAAATCATTATTGTAGGCTTTGGCCGGGTGGGCCGTCGAACTGCGAGGACACTCCGCGATGAGGGCCACGAGGTTGTTATCGTCGACAATGACACCGACAAAGTTGACCGCGCAGATGATGCAGGATTTACGGTAATTGAGGGTGACGGTGGTGACGAGGCGGTACTTGAGCGCGCGGGCGTCGCTAACGCCGATGCACTCGGCGGGTTAACCGGTGATTTGAATGCGAATTTCGCCGCTTGTGTGATTGGGGATTCGAATGGCTGCCGGACGGTCATCCGCGTCAGCGAGGATTTCAATACTGAACTGTACGATCGCTACAGCGACAACGTCGATGAGGTTGTCTACCCCGAGCGACTCGGTGCAGCAGGCGCGAAAACTGCGTTACTCGGTGGTGACCTCAACGTACTGGCAGATATCACGGAACAACTCTCAATCGCCAGCATCCGCGTACCAGAGCAATCGCCGATTATCGGTCAGCGCGTGATTGAGTTGGACTTGCCGGACGGCGCACAGATTTATGCACACGGGCGGAGCGATGAGCCAATGACAATTCCGTTGCCACAAACCACGGTCGAAGCAGGCGATTCGCTGGCAGTGGTTACCAGTTCTGAGACCATCAGTGCGATACGCGAAACGCTCAACGGCGAGCAACACGCATAAAAAACCACGGAAGGGAGTGGGAGTGGGAGCGTATTGTAAAAAGTCAGGGCGCGCCGTGGGAGGATGGGAGTTGTGGGTGTGAGGCCGTCGGTACGCGCCCAGTTGAACGCTCACCGTCATATCACTTAAACGCCCGTCAGACGGGTGTACGACAAGGCATCACGAGTCCCAGTGCCTGTTAGCCGCTCCAAAAGAACATACGTCATCCGAGCAAAGGAGTGGATATGACGTGGACCGAGTTGTACGAGCGGGCAGCGGAGTATGCGGTGACCATCGACGAAATCGAGCGGACACTGACAGCGTACCGAGAGCAGTCATCGAACGAGCGAGGTGAATGAGGATGAAAGATGCCGAAAGTAACCCTGCTGGCGTTGTTGCTGATGCGGATGTGCTTGCTGCTGATTTGCTATGCGA
>PUNZ01000037.1 GCA_003551945.1 Halovenus sp.
CCACCGGAGGAGAAATACCCGAATCTCAGCCACCCGACCGCAGACAAACAGTATATCGAGGGTGTGCAGGGCGAGGACTACCGCGATATGTGGGTCTACTGTGAGACACAACAGGGTGAACTGATTGATGTCTCAAAGGAGATGCTCGGCAGAGCGCGAGAGATGATGGATGACTACAACGACAAATACGGTGGCGACGAAGACGGCAACCCGGAGCACGTCGTGGCTGTCATCATTGGCGATGACGTTGCTGAGTTGGCTGAGGAAGCCGTGGCCTACGGCGCAGATTATGTCCTCTATCACGAGGACGACCAACTCGAACGCTTTCGTCACAAACCGTACACCGAAATCTTCTGTCACATGTGCCGTGACTGGGATGTCGAGTTCCGCGATTATTACGAACCGCGCTACACCGTCTTCCCGGCCACGAACAACGGTCGTGACCTCTCTGCGTTAGTGCAGGGCGAACTCGACTCCGGGCTCGCGTCTGACTGCTCTGACCTCTACATCGACGAAGCGATGATTTCGAACCCGGCGAAAACTGGGAAACCAGGAGATAGCGTCGAGTTCGAGCGGGTCCTCCATATGCCCCGCCCTGACTTTTCCGGGTTTGAATACTCCACAATTTTATGTATCGACAAACCATTCCGAGACTTCCACCCGCAGGGGGCAAGCGTCATCCCTGGTGCGTTCGAGCTTCCGGAACCCGACCCAGACCGCGAGGGCGAGATTATCGAGCACGACATCGACTTGCCGGACGACTGGTTCCGCGTCACCGTCGAGGAATATGACCAGTTGGAGGGTGGTGTCGACTTAACCGGCCACGATGTTGTCGTCTGCATGGGCCGTGGTATCGATACGCGCGACCCGACCGAAGGGATTGAACTGGGTGTTGAACTCACAAACGCGTTTGACGATGCCGCATTTGGCCTGACTCGCGGCGTCATCACCGCGTCGTATGAGTTCGGCGGCCACGTCAAACAGTACGTCTCCGAGGAACGCCAGATAGGCGAGTCAGGACAGGTCGTCGAACCCGAACTCTACATTGCAGCGGGTGTCTCCGGTGCGGTTCAGCACAAAGTTGGGATGGATGAATCCCAGACGGTCATTGCGATAAACACCAACCCTGACGCTGACATCCGGGATTTCTCAGATTATTTCATTGAGGGCGACCTCTATGAGGTCCTTCCACGACTGATTGACGCGCTTGAAGAAGGGGAACTTGGTGCGGTGGTAGCGGAGGCAAGCGATGATTGACCAACAGGAGTGTTGGGTGCTGACGGAACTAGATAGACAGGCACTTCGGGCGAAGCAGGCGGGACAGCCACGAACGCAACGAGAGCCGACAACACAAGACGGAGGAAACCGATGACAGACGAGTACGAACATTACGAAGCAATCGTCGTGGGCGCGGGTCCAGGTGGGGCCGCGGCCGCAGCAGCACTGGCACAGCAAGGCGTTGAAACGCTCGTTCTCGAACGAGGTGTTGACGCTGGCTCGAAAAATGTCTCCGGTGGCCTCATCTACGCAGAGGAGTCGGCCCCGTATACCATCGATTCGCTCTTTCCAGAGTTCCGTGAGGAAGCGAGCGAGCGACCGGTCGATGAGTATTACATCCACAATATTGCCGACCGGAAGGTCAAGACGTTCGATTTGGAGCGGATACACCATCACGATACGGAGTGGTGTGATGCGGTGTTGCGCCGGAAGATGGACTCGTGGCTTGCCGAGCAGGTTCATGAACTCACCCGCGAGACTGGTGGGGGGCTCCTGACCGAAGTCCGGGCAAACGGCCTCCTCCGTGAAGGTGGTGAGATTGTGGGCGTCACGTTTGACGAACTCGACCCAATCACCGCAGACGTTATCATTGCAGCGGATGGCGTCAATTCGGAGTTAGCCCGCGATGCTGGGTTAATGGACTGGGAGAACCCCGAAGATTGGTTCCAGGGTGTCAAAGCCGTCGTCGATATGCCACCGGAGGTCATCAACGAGCGGTTTGATATTGGCGAAGAGACGGGCGCTGCCCACCTCTTTTCCGGCGACCTGTTCGAGGGCGTCAGAGGTGGTGGCTTGCTCTATACGAACGAGGATAGCCTCTCTATCGGAACGGTGTTCCACCTTGATTCGCTTGCCGACGAGCGGGCAGAGCCACATCAACTGCTCGATAACCTGCTGACCCATCCCCTCCTCGACCAGTGGTTACAGGGGGAGTACGAAGAGCGGGAATACGCCGCAAAGCTCGTTCCTGACTCGAAAAAGGTTGCACACCCGTCGCCACACCGTGGGCGGTTGTTGCTTGTTGGTGACGCTGCCGGGCAGATGCAAGCACAGGGCCCAATCATCAAAGGGATGAACCACGCGGTTACCGCTGGCGGCCTTGCTGCAGAGGCATTTGTCGAGGCCAGAACTCGCGGCGATGAGCGACAAGCGGGAGATATCTACGAGCAAAAGCTGCGTGATGAGGGTGTAATGAAACAGCTCAGACCGCGTCGCTACCGGATGACACGGCGACTCTCCGAAAGCCGGCCTGTCAATCGGCTTGGCAGTGCGGTACTCAACTCCGGGATTGGTGGTGTGAGCCTCAAACTCTTCGGCGGGCTTATCGAGCGGTCGTTTAACTCGCCGTTCGTTCTTGGGATGGTTCCGGATACGAAACTTTCGTACGTAACTGTGCCAGAGCGCGTCGGTGAAGTGCTTGGCGAGCCAATCAACGCGACGAACGATATCGAACCCCCGGAGTTAGCAGACCGCATCGGCGATTTGACCTACGATGTCGCCGACCCACATATCGAAGTCCTCGACAACAGCTTCGAGGCAAGCGGTATCGCTGTCACCGCCTGTCCTGTGAGTGCACAGGGCTTCGGTGGTGGCTGTTACCGTGAAGAGCGGGTACAGACCAACGGAAGCGAAGAGCGAAAAGTCAGCCTCGATACCCAGCCGTGTGTCGAGTGTGGGACCTGCGCGGTCGTGGCAGACACACACTGGGAACACCCACCGGGCGGTAAGGGTGTCGAGTTCAAGCAGGGATAATCACTGCATCAGCAATGCCGACACACTACCAGTCAGACAGACGCACACCGCAGAAACGCTTTGCTGCGCGTATCGACGAACTCGCTGACCAAGCCACAGCAGACCAACAGTCATTCACTGAACCGACGGACCCACCAGCGCCAGAGCAGGCGATGACCTACCTCAGGGAGGGTTTCGGCCCTGCGGTTTCTCTCTATGTCGAGGCACGAACCGGAGGCATGATGGTTCGGTTCCCTCCTGATGAGTATCATACTCTCGAAGGAACGATGAACGCGTATCTCGACCTCTATGCAGCCTGTTACGGGACCGACCTCGCGGGTGAGTTTGTGATTCGTGAGGCGGCACAACTGCTCGTTGATACGCACAATATCAAAGACGTTGCACAGCTACTGACTGGCGTTCCAGAACGGTCCTGAGGCCGCCAACTTCTTTCCAGTCGTTCAGAACCACGGCGGTCGCTGCTCTTCGGAGTTGTTGGTCTCTGACTGGGTGGTCGCTGAGTCGGTTCCCATTCGGGGGTCGGGGAATGGCGGTGTTTCCTCGGCGGAGGGGTTGGAGGCGTCAACAGGGGACTGGCTACCGGCCATATCTTCGGTTGATTCGTTGTTCCCGCCATCGGAGAACGCGGCCGTAATATCAATCTCGTCAGGTTCGTAGACCTCTTCGGGCTCGCGGGCGCGTCCGGGGTCGAATGCAAGGAGGGCCGTGACGGCGAGCACAGCCAACGCGACGGGTGCATTTTCAGGGATGAGCCCAACCACTGAGAACGCAAGTACGCCCAGTGCAACCGCGCTTCCGAACCGGAAACGGTCGATTTCGACAGCGTTGCGGAGCCACGGGCTGGTGACCGCAACTGTGAGCGCAAACGCAACACCCACGGAGGCGGCGATGACGGCACGCACAATCAGTCCGGGCTCCGTTTGCACTGAAAGCGTTGCCGTCGACGGGGTCAGACTGGCAATCAGTCCCAAGAGGACGATAATGCCAGGACCGGGCAGGTAGTCACCAAGACGAGAACTGGCCGTGGAGGCCGCGACAGCGAGGATGACGAGCGCGGCAAACCGCTCGAAGACGTCCATATTTAGGATGCTCTCGACGGTGGGTGCAAGCGCTGCTTGTATCGCTGCGCCGACGATGACCACCGCGCCAACAGCGAGAACGATTCTCGCCTGTTCGCGTGGCCCTTGGTCCATCTCGGCGAGGATGACTGCGACCATGGCGCTTCCGCCGAAAATCAGCAGGCCAACCTCGATGATGCCCGCAGCCGTGCTGAGTGCGCCACCGAGGACGACGGCAACGAAGACACCATCAACGAGCGGGAGACACATCACCACCGCAAGCAACCGGGTCGAAGAACTGACTCGGCGCTCTATGGAGAGGGCAACTGGGTGTCGTGAACTACTCATTGGGGGCTAGAGGGAGGCCTCACCCGTGGCCAGTGGGTATTCGGGCAACCGTCTCGGCAACGGTCGACTGTCGGTACCGTTTCGGCTCGACAGTAGCGACACGTCATCGACAGATGATGAGGCTGTCATCATATTCGACGGTGTCGAAAGTGGCCACTCCGCTGTAAAATTGAATCCCACTGTCTTTGTCTTATTCTTGCCTTGGCTCTCGGTCGGCAGTTCGCGAACGACACGTCCGCCAGTGGGGAAAGCGGAGTTCATACACTCTACTATTCACATGGGGAGGTAAAATACTTGTGTGAGAACGGGGTGCATACAACACATCCGTCAAGTAAGTGGGCAAATTAGTTGAGGAGTACAAACAAATACGTCGAGCAATGGACACTGTTGTACATTGACAAACGGCTCTGGGGAGAGGATGAACTCTCCGACTTTCCCGCCTGTTTGTTTGTACCATACACCACGGACAGCCCATCTCGGAACGTTTTTGAGCAACCACTTCCCACCGTTTACATGGCGAACGATTTCTCGGAAAAACTTCGCGTTCCGGAGGCGTTGACCTTCGATGACGTACTGCTCCGACCGAGCAAGAGCACTGTCGAACCTGACGAAGCCAACACGGAAACCCGTGTCTCAAAAAACGTTGAGCTAACGGTTCCTGTGCTCTCGGCGGCGATGGATACGGTCACGGAAAGCGGAATGGCGATTGCGATGGCCCGCCATGGCGGCCTCGGTGTGCTCCACCGGAACATGACGCTCGATGAAACCGTCGAGGAAATCGAACGGGTCAAGCGGGCTGACGAACTCATCATCCCACTCGAAGAAGTAGTGACAGTCGGTCCGGACATGACGGTTAAAGAGGCCGACGAACGGATGGCACGAGAGGGAGTTGGTGGTGCCCCAGTCATCAACACGAACGGCGAGGTGCTCGGGATTATTTCCTCGACGGATGTCCGACCGCATCTGGAAGTCGACGAAACTGACAGCGTTGAGCGGGCGATGACCGACGAAGTGGTTAC
>PUNZ01000044.1 GCA_003551945.1 Halovenus sp.
GCCGGTTCGCAAATGGGTATGGAACCCAGGAACTGGCGGCATTATGCGTGAAGTGCTGTGGGATGGTCAAGGAAGTCTCTACGTTGGCTCGGAAGACCAGTATCTGTATAAATTATCTGTCCCCGAAGAGGGAGAACCGGAGCTCCAGTGGCAATATGATGCAGGAAATATGATATTCGGGGCAGCAATTACCCCACAGGGCGATATGTATGTTGCGACAAATGACGGAACGGTTCACTCCGTTGGAGTGGTGGGTGGTGAGCCAACGACAGAATGGGTCTACCAACAGACGGAGAGTGACGTCGAGACGCCCACTGAGCAATATCACTGGACTGGATTATCACATCAGGTGGCAGTCCCCCCTGGTGGGGAGGACTCCACAATTTATGCATGTTCGTACGGCGGGAACACCGTCCACCGAATCGAGGAGGTTGATGGAGAACCACAGAAGGTATGGGAGTACGATGGGCACACTAACAATGTCCGTGAAGTTCGTGTTCACGGGGAGTACGTTGGAACAACGCCTGAAGCGTGGGGTGTCGAGTGAGTGCTTGCGGGCAACCAAAATCCAGAAGAATGCTGTTTTAACCACGGATTGAATAGACCTGATAATGGATACGACCCCAACACGCCGTGAACTCCTCCAGTCACTCGGCGTTGCTGTAGCCGCTACTGCAGTTGGTGGGCATGTTGCTGGACAACACGTTGACCAGACGACATGGCCGACGCTCGGTGCTGACAAACGGAATACGGGATTTTCTCCTGACGCAACGGGTCCGGAATCAAGCCCAAACCCTCAGTGGACGGTTGAAACCGGCGAACCAATCGAAAGCTCTGCGGCGGTCATTGACGGAATGGTCTATGTCGGAGGGACGAACAATACCCTCTTTGCGTTTGATACGGAATCTGGCGACGAAAGCGAGGATAGTTGGGCGGTTGAGACTGGCGGAGAGATACATTCGACGCCTGCTGTCGCCGATATCGATGGCGACGAACGGGTGTATGTCGGCAGTGACGATGGCCTTGTGTACGCGTTCAGTCGTGAGGACGGGACAGAACTCACCTCGTGGAGTTTTTCGGTAAGCGGTCGAATTCGTAGTTCCCCAACAATCGTAGACGAGGTTGCAGATAACGGCGCACGAGTGTTTGTTGGTGCTGGTGGCGCAGAAAGCGGGCTGTATGCTCTTGATGCAGACACTGGTGACGTTGAATGGGAACAGGCAACCGATGCAGATGTGGTTGGGGCTCCAGCCGTGGTTGTTGCCGATGAGGAAGTGACGGTGTATTGCACAACTGAAGATGGGCGATTGCTTGCGCTCGATGCCACCGATGGAAGCGGTCAATGGCCAGCGTTTGAAGACGGTGGGGATGGTGGCTTTAGCGGGTCACCGGTCGTCACAGACGATTACGTGTATGCGGCCAGTCGTGATTCGACGCTCTATGCCATCGACCGCGAAACCGGGGATGTTGAGTGGGAGTTTGGCACTGAGGGGGTTATCGTTGCCACGCCCGCACTCGGCTCCGAGTATCTCTATCTTGCCAGTCGAGACGGCTTTGTCTATGCTCTGTCTCCGGATACAGGTGCCGAACAGTGGGCCGTCGAAACCGAACAGCTATTGGTTGCCCCACCGGCAGTCGGTGCTGAGACTGTATTCGTGGGGACAAGTCCCGGCGGCGACCTCTTGGCCCTTGACGCATCGACTGGTGATGAACAATGGAGTGTCTCGGTCAGGGGAGATATTCGCACTCAGCCTGTCGTGGCCGACAATCGACTATACCTTGGCGATGGGTCAGGACAGTTCTATGCGCTTGACCCTGATGCGGATGAAGATGCTAACGGACTAAACGGTGAGACTGATGACGATGGGTTTGGCCTTGACCAAATCGGCTTTCTTGCTTGGCCAGCGAGCATTTTGGCGATGCTCGGGATTGGCGGCGGTCTCGTTTATGCGGCCTCCCGTGCTGGCTTGTTCTCACGAATCGAGGAAGCAGCCGATTCAGTCGGTCCCGATAGGGAGGAGTTACTCAAAGCAGAGGCCGAAGCGGCGGAAGCCACTCGTTCCGAGGAGTCAACCGCTTCACAGTCATCACCGAGTGCAGTCTGGGAACTTGTCCTTGATGATGTGATTGCACGCGCTGAGGAGACAGATAGTACGGCGACTGATGACCTCCTCGTGACAAAATACGTTGACAGGGAGACCCTTCAGTCCCCGGTGGTCGCCTACGAAATCCAGTCATTCCGCGATGAACCAGCAACTGTCCGCCTTTCAGAGCCGTTTATCACGGAACCGTCGGACGCTGCATCGACACCGATGGGTGATAACTGGTCGGTTACGGACGAACTGACCTTTGAGCAGCAAATCGAGCCAGGTGAGACGATTCGAACCATCGTAGGTCGCCGTGATTGTCCCACAGAGCAGGCAGGCGAACTGCTTGAGCGGCCGGAAATAACAGTCACAGAATCGTAATTCGCTGTAACGCTCTCCCATCAACGAAAAGGAAACGGTCCCGAATCAAATGCTGAGTTCTGAGATGAACACCATTGCAAGGCCGAAATAAATCAACAGCCCGGAAACATCTTTGATGGTCGTGACAATCGGGTTTGAGGCTGCTGCTGGGTCTTGTCCGAGCAGGTAAACCAACCATGGAATGAGAAAGCCTACGAGCGATGCCACAATTGATGTTCCAACCATCGCCCCAAAGACGACGAGTCCAACCTCGAACGCAGCCCCGTCGCCGCGGAGTACTGAAAGCCAAAGATAGGCGACAACTGCTGCGACTGCCCCGACCATCAATCCAATCAAAGCACCGACAAACGTCTCTTTCCCGATCCGACGGACCACATTACCCCTGTCGATATGACCAAGAACGACACCCCGAATAAAGATAGTTGATGACTGCGTACCGACATTCCCGCCCATATCCATCACGACTGGGATAAAGAAGGCAAGAATAACGACCGTTTCTAGTGCGTCTTCGTAGACGCCGATAACACCGCCAGCGAGGAAGCCGCCTGCGAGTGCGACAATCAGCCACGGAACGCGAATCCTGAGGATTTGCCACACCGACGCATCCAGCATAATCGAACTTCGCTTGGTTTCGATGTCTGTGAAATCATCTTTCGAGAGCTCTGGCAAATCCATTCCCTGCATCCGAAGCATATCCTCACTGCTTTCTTCTTCCATCACATCGACGAGAACATCAGACCGAACGATACCGAGCAATCTATTCTCGCTATCGACAACTGGCACGG
This sequence comes from Halovenus sp., assembly GCA_003551945.1. Classification (GTDB taxonomy): domain Archaea; phylum Halobacteriota; class Halobacteria; order Halobacteriales; family Haloarculaceae; genus Halovenus. The sequence goes on from PUNZ01000044.1 coordinate 3,254, forward strand.
CAGGGAAATGAAATTCGGCCACGTCCAATGCAGCCTCTTTCGCATCGGCGTTGCGATGAAACGAGATGAGGTCCTCTTTCATTATCGCTGAAATTGGCTCCTCATCAGGCGCGGCCAACATCTGTCGTAACGACGCGACACCGATGAGTCGGTCGTCCTCATCGGTAACATAGGTGTAGTAAATTGTTGTCTGTGCTGGGTCATCTGGCGCATATTCCTGAAACTGGTTGACTGCCTCCGCAATAGACGTTTCAGCAGAGACCGCCACATACCCCTCTGTCATTACATCGCCAACGGCGAGTTCGTAGTCCTCCGCGTCATCAGGAGGCTCATGTGTTTCTTCTTCAGGTACGTTCGACATCTATGAAAGCAACCTACTGATGCAATTGTTATAACTATAACTCTAAAATGAGTGTTGTCACTGGTCTATAAACTGTCCACACATAGACATACTGATAGCTCTCCTGTGGTGTTTTGAGTGTGGTAATTCTGTCATATTCGAAATGTACGCCTGAACACTACCGAGGGAAAAGCCACTAGTAGGTGGTAGTGCGTCGTCAGGACCACTGTCCGCTAATCAATGTTTATCGGTGGCTACTCGTCTTCAAGCGCATCGTATATTTCGCGGTTTTCGTCCCGATCAGCCTTCGCAACCCGCAAGACAAGTTCTCGGCGGAGCTCGTCCATCACCTCGTCAAGAGGGGTACTGTCCGACGATCGTTCCTCCGTCGCCATACAGACCAATAGTCAGTGTGTCATGTACAAGTACCTTTTTGGGTCTCGGGTTTCCTCACTTCGTTCGGAACCACTCGGTGCAAAAATCTACGCTAAAAAGGCCGCCTCCACGGGTTTCACCCGCTCCGGCGGTGAACCGCTCGCTTCGCTCGCGGATGCTTGCCGTGTTGAGTGCAGTACGTTTGTTGCCATCGACGAACGGGTGATTAGCAACGAGGAGACGAAGCAGGTGAAATGACTTCTCGTGGATCGTCTCCGGGACAGACCCGAAAGCCCCCTCGCTGGCGTAGTTTAGCGCAAATTCGATGTCACCTTTGCTCTGAACACCGGAACTGGTATCGGAATACTCAGACACGATTTAGTCGTGGATAGCGAGCACATCTTGGACCGAGGGATACCAGAACGAGGAAACCATCTGTCTGAGTTTCATGGTGAATCAATGTATTACTTTCTCTGCCGATACACCGAAGAGATATCTGTCCACCCTGGTTGTGCCTACGAAGCCCGGAAACCGACATTTGTTGATATGGTATGAGATGTGAAAAACCATCAGAGGGGGCCATTTGAACTGGTATGCTAGATCCATAGCGGGAATGCAGCATTCGGAATTGCTGGATGTAGCAGTTAGGTAGTCCAGCGGAATGTGCCCCTCTCAAGATTCTAGAAGGAGTGCAGCGAAAGATGAAGAGCATATAGTCAGCACGCACTCACCAGTTACTGTGTTCGGCAAAGGAAACAGATCTCCGAACGGTGCGACGAGGCGACGACCGCGCCGCCGGCTCAATCGGTCGTCTTCCGGCCGATTATCTTGTAGGGGTTGAGTTCGTAGAACAGCATCTCGACTTCGGGGACGGCCTCGTTAAAGAGGCGAAACGGCGGGAACTGCTCGTTGATTTCGGTGGCGGTGAACCGAGCCTGCTCCTCCGCGGAGAGGGGACGTATCTCGCCCCGGATCATTACGCTCCACGAGTTGCCCGCCTCGTCTATCTCGTAGACAATGAACGTGGCCGTCTCCGTCGATTCTGCGTACGCCATCTTGGTGCTTTCGGGCTCGTCGCTCACGCGAACGAGGAGCCGCGAGCCGTCATACAGGTAGTTCAGTGGCACCGCGTAGGCGTCGTCGTCCCGGGTCAATGCGAGGACACCGTGGCCACGCTCTTTGAGCAGCCGGCCGATCTCCTCCTCGTCAATCCCTTCGGTGTAGACGTACTCGACATGCTCCATGGCCTATGAATGGGCTGGTTAGCTATAGAACCCTCGTCCGTCCGACTCAAAGACGCCTTTGTGTAGTCGCGTGGCTAAATAACACCGTTTTCACATCCATATCCCGTGTAAGATACGCGCGTTACATCTCGCATATCAGTTTCAATTTATCCAGAGACCATCACAAACCCAGTGAGACACTTGCGCCCGAAGTAGATCACGGGACAGTGCTGAGATCCAGTTTTGACAAATTCGATGAATTAACACTTCAAAAAGCGAAAAACTAACTCAAAGTATACGGCCTCATAAGTTATGCATATCATCTCCAAATATTTTTCATAGCATACGCAAAATGTACGCCTGAACACTAACGACCGGTATCATCCCGTGGCGGCGTGCCGCGTCAACCGGATAACCCTCGTGCAGGCGTTAAATCGTGCGCCAGCGGCGATTGCCACAAGCGCGAATGTCGCGTGCCCGGGTTCACCGCGCTGTCATTGCACCACAGTTGGTCCACTCGGGCGGGGACTGAGGCACGCAAGAGAACTTCGGCCTCCGTAAGTTTCAATCTTTCCAGACCACCGTTACATTAGGCGTCGAGAAATGCTTTGACGAGTTTCGTCTCGGCCGCATTGAGTCGCTGCGAGATAGCGGATTCGGACAGACCCATCTCGGCTGCGAGATCACTGAGGTCAGCGGTTCGCGGAGTTTCGTAGTAGCCGGCTTCGATTGCAAGTTCCAGCGCTTCACGCTGATTGCTTGTGATGGTACTGATATCAATCTCTGTTGTGGTACCGTCTTTTGTCCCGTTAATCAGCCAGTCGACTGAAACGCTCCCTCCTTTGGTCTCAAGAGCACCGATGAGTGACCGCAGACTATCGCGATTTGGAACGGTGAGGACAACGACAAGGTCACCCCCTTTTGTTCCTTTTACTTCCGCAATACAGTCGTGCTGTTCAAATACGAGACAGAGACAGTGAGTAGTGATACTATTTTTGACGTACTCTCTTTTCCCTACCTCATGTTCGTGAGTAAGTTCGAGATGACATTCACCACAGACATCTGTGTCGCCTTGCCACTCCGTTACAGTATCCGCTTTCAGTTGTTGTGAAACGGCCCTCGCGTCGGTTTGTTGGGCGGCCATTGCACAGTGTCCTGCTCGCTCGGGCGTAATCCGTAATCGTGTACGAAGCACGTCCTCAGACTGTGACGACTGCTGTTTACTGGCGCTAAGTGATGGGGCCATCGTATCTGACCCTTTATATTGGAGTCTCTTAACACGCCAGTCCGATTCCAATAAACTGAGAAACAGGCGTGAGACTCAATTAAGACCAGTATGTATACTAACCAGAAGGCCAAATAGGGGTCTGTGACCGAATGCGAGCGAAAGGCAATCCTCGGTGGCACCTTTACGCCTATCCACAACGGCCATCGCGCACTCTTACATAAAGCGTTCCAGACGGCAAGCCACGATGGCCGCGGTGACGGCCACGTCATCGTCGGGTTGACTTCCACTGACTTGGCAACACGCACGAGAACGAATCCACAGCATATTGAACAGCTCGGCAAATTCGAAAAGCGCCGTGATGACCTGGATGTGGAGCTATCGAAATTGAGCGAGACGTACTCTGCATCCTACGAAATCCTCCGCCTCGAAGACACACAGGGTCCTGCAGCCACTCGTGACGACATTCATGCGCTCATCGTCTCACCAGAGGCTAAAGCACAGCGACGGGCGAATAAAATCAACCGAAGACGGGTTCAAGATGGGCTTCACCGTCTGGAAATACATACGGCACCATTCGTTGTTGCAGAGGATGGAACCAGAATTAGCAGCACTCGAATCCGTGATGGGGAGATAGATGCACACGGACGAATTCTCCGTGACTAGTTCAGTTCAAATCCTATACTCTGACTCCGAAAACTGCACGTAATCGCCATTTCGGTAGTTCCGCTTTGTGAATTTGTAATCGCTAAATAGTTTTATCCCAGTCATCCCTGCTTTCAGCACACTCCAGAGGGTATACTGGCCGTGATTGACCATCGAATCGACTGTCGAAAACGCCGTATCCCACTCCGTTGGCCCGTACGGCTCAACGACATCTGCCATTGTGACGTTCCGGCGAAATTCCGGTCCAAGCGCGTCTTTCCACGCGTCATTATATGCGTTGAGATTCTCCGAAGCAGCAAGCTCTCCCGCGAGCTTCCCTGTGCGAACCGCGACGTGGTCACCTCCTTCGTGGAACGCAGAGGTTCCTCCCATTGCACCGCCGACGACGGCGATACCTGCAGCAGTCGGCGATTCGATTGGCCTCGTCGAGGAGATGGCATAGGTCTCCGTTCCTTTTCGCTTACCACGGTCTTCGACCAGCGGGAAATCATCGAGCGAATAAGAGGGAAACTCCTGTCTGAGCAACCGTTCCAGATAGGTTTTCCCTTGCGGTATCTTGTCGTCGTCTTCGGAGAGAAGTTTCCATTCGGACGGGTCATAATCGTTGATATCCAGCCCGATTGGCATGGTCAACCCCACGCGGGCGATGTTTTGGTCATTGGGGAAAATCCAGGGATACGCGGTATGACCGGGCATCACACCCCACCAGAACTTGAGCCGGTTCTTTTCGAACAGCTCGTCAGGAATCCGACGATACTCTTGATACGCAATGTGGTTAGCCGTGCGTGGGTTCAACACGTCAGCAATGCGCTTTTCATCCGTTGTGAACTGGTCGAGCGTCTCGATTGAGACGGTTCGCTGTGGACCATCAGCAAGGATGAGATACTCGGCTTCAACGGTTTCACCGTTTGACAACGAGAGCGTGTGGCTGTGCGTGGTTCCGTTCACAGCCGATTCAACGGCCGTGACACTATCGCCGACGTGATAGGTTGCGCCTGCTTCCTCTGCACGGTCACGGAGCCAGTCGTCAAACGCTGCGCGGTCGAAGGCGAGACCAAACTCGGAATACGTCGAGTCAATTCCAGTGTGGTCGATGGCAAGGTTCTCATTTGGCCCAATAAAGTCGGCACCATCGAGCGTTCGAAGGACGAGTTCTTCGGGGAACTCTCCATTTTCGAACTCCATCAAATCAATCCAGTAATCCAGCAATCCTGCAGCATCGGTGGAGTCCGGACCGAGACGCTCGCGGTCCTCTCTGGGAACTCCTTTTTCGATGACGAGGGTCTCTGCACCGCCCTCTGCTGCTTTCCACGCAGCAGATGAGCCACCGGGGCCCCCGCCGACGATTGCGACGTCGACACGTTCCATACCAATGTGGCTCTCTCTCGGGACATATATGCGCTCTCATCTGAGTTGGGTACCAGATTATCACTATTTCCCCACTGATGACACTCAGCTTTGCCCCTGTTTCTCACCAACTCATTTCAGTAGGTTTTACGCCACGCCAATCGAATCGGCAGGTATGGCTGATGACAACTACCGCACTGAACAGGACAGTCTCGGCGAGATGCAGGTTCCGGCCGACGCCTACTGGGGTGCACAGACTCAGCGGGCCGTCCAGAACTTCCCTATTAGTGATGTCCGATTCGGTCGGCGGTTCATTCGCGCTCTTGGTGTTGTAAAGAAAGGGGCTGCACAAGCTAACCGTGACCTTGGGCTACTCGCAGACGACAAAGCTGAGTGTATTATCGAGGCAGCGGATGAGGTCATTGCTGGCGAGCTTGACGACCAGTTCGTCGTCGACGTGTTCCAGACTGGCTCCGGGACTTCATCGAATATGAACGCCAACGAAGTCATCTCCAACCGTGCGACGGAGCTCTACGGCGGTGAGATTGGCACGCGTGAAATTCACCCAAACGATCACGTCAACTACGGCCAGTCCAGTAACGATGTTATTCCGACAGCGATGCACATCTCAGCGCTTGAAGCCGTTGAAAAAGACCTCATTCCGGCGCTTGAAACGCTCGAAGAGTGCCTCGCGGCCAAAGAAGAAGAGTTTGCAGATGTCGTCAAAACGGGCCGAACCCACTTGCAAGACGCCACGCCAGTCACGCTTGGACAGGAGTTTGGCGGCTACCGGACGCAGATTGAAAAGGGAATTACTCGGGTTGAGGCAGTCCGAGCCCACCTTGGCGAGCTCGCACTTGGCGGCACCGCAACTGGCACTGGCTTGAACACCCATCCCGAATTCCCGGAGCGTGCCGCAGCCTACATCTCCGAGGAAACTGGTCTTGAGTTCCGAGAAGCAGACAATCACTTCGAAGCGCAGGCGGCACATGACGCAATGAGCGAGGCTCACGGCGCACTCCGAACCGTCGCTGGCAGCCTCAACAAAATTGCGAACGACCTTCGATTGCTCGCATCCGGGCCGCGAAACGGCCTTGGTGAGCTTGAACAGCCAGAAAACCAGCCTGGCTCCTCGATTATGCCGGGGAAAATCAACCCTGTTATCGCCGAAGCAATCAACCAGATTCATACGCAGGTTATCGGCAACGATGCAGCGGTCTCGAACGGTGCGGCCGACGGGCAACTTGATTTGAATCTGTACAAGCCAGTGCTTGCCCACAACTTCCTCCAGTCAACGGAAATCCTGACCAATGGGAGCGAAATCTTCGCTGAGCGGTTTGTCGCCCCGCTTGAGGCAAACAAAGCGTTCTGTGAGGAACAGGTTGAACAGAGCATGGCGCTTGCGACCGCTCTCAACCCAGCAATTGGGTACGACAAAGCAAGCGAAGTAGCAAAGACTGCCCTCAAAGAAGGTAAAACCGTTCGCGAAGTCACCATCGAAAAAGGCTACCTCACCGAGGAGGAAGCCGACGAGGTGCTTGACCCACGCAAAATGACCGAACGCGTTATCCTCGGCGACGACTGAATCTGTCCATTCAGTTATTTCCATTGCTGAAAAACCGACCGTGAAAGCCAAAGGGATTGTGTTGCGGAAGTGAGATTCGTGCCTGTTCTCCGAGCGTTTCGGCATCGAAAAGAAGTAAGACTGACCGTTCAGTTTTGGTATCGAGTGCTGTTGCCAACACGACCCCTTCATCCTCCGTGGCCCCATCCGGTCGGGTCACTGGAATTGGTTCCTCGATGTACAATCCTTCTTCCCAGTATTCGATTGATTGCCCACGCTCCGTATCGAGCTTCACCAGACCGTTCGCCCCTGCCCTGTCAGTCGCCTGCGCGTAGACATACCGATGCTGGTGAGTTATTCGTTCATTTGGGACAGTCGGTAGTTCAACGCCGCCTGGGAAGAGTCTCCGGTGAGTTGGCTGCCCTGCAAATGGAATATAGATGCGTCGGGCTCGCCCCGGCATTGCCCCGGTGAAACCGTCTGATTCGAGCGAATCCAGTTGAAGGGAGTGCACAATGGTCTCATCTTCAAACGCAACGAGGTCAATTACGACGCCCTCCTCAGTGTCGTACGTATTTATTGTATGAAAGGTAAAGAAGGGGTCGACAGTCAGACGCCGAACTTGCTCACCCGTCTCCCGGTCAATAACCGTTAGCTCCGTCTCGCGGTCATCTTCCCACCGAAGGAGGTCGAAAAACCCCTCGTGAAACGGCGAAAAAGCCCGTTTAAGATCGATTCTGAGCGGTGTCTCGATCAGTACAAGGTGACGTTGACTGACACCGATGCTATGTACGTATGCTGGCTTACCGGACGCAGGTATCGTGGCAATCACCTCTCGCCTCCGCGTTCCATCAGGAATTCGAAAGAGATGATACTGATGTGTCCGGCCAAACTCAAGCGCATGTCCGATGTGTTCGCCTCTGTGAGTATCGTGAACGAGATGGGCGCTAATCATGTGACAGGTGAACGAGTCAGCAAACGTGAACGCTCCTGTCGTAGAGAGCGTTTCAGTGTCGAAACGGACCCAGTTTGGGACCTCAGTGAGTGCAACCAACTCGCCATTCAAACGCGCGATATGCACATTTGCGTTGTCGGTAGGTTCTGGCGGGCCGATGTTCCGAATCCAGTTGAACACCTTTGAGAGCCCGGCTTCATCGGTTGCAAACTGTCCGGTTAACGTCCCTTCCCTGGCGTTCGCGTAACTCTCCGTACGGAGAAACCGGTTGCTGTACCGTACTGAGCCAGCACTAAATTCATATTTCTGTATCATCGCGAGGCCGTCAAACCAGTGTCGTAACCGGGTGTCGCCGACCATGAACGATCCCGGTCCGTTTCGGATAAGCAGTCCTGAGAGCCACTTCGGAACGACTCCCTCAACCGCGAGGTCAATAGCATCATATTCGGTCTCGACCGACTGGAATCCTGGTTTGAAGGCGGTTTGAGTCACATCATCTAGTAGGCGTGAAGTCAGTTAAACCACTGGGTAAGTCAAAGTGAGGCTATCTGCCTCTCAATCGGCCTTCTCAGTTGGTATCTGTGCCTGCCAGTCACGAAGTTGCCCAACTGTTACGCCCTGAACTTCATTCGCAAGCCGTTCAATATCTGCACCGCTGAGCTCTTCCGGCGTTTTAACTCCGACTTGCGATAACTTCTCAGCTGTTTTCTCGCCGATACCGTTGATATCTTCGAGTTCAGTGATTGCTTGTTCTCGCTGATACTCCTCGAAGTTACAAATGGGACAACCAAGCTCCCAGGGTTCCTCACCGTTGTGTACCACGAGCTCTGGAAGGTTGTGTTCCTCACACTGTTCGTCGGTAATCTCAATGTCACCGCGGCGAGGAAGTGGCAGCGAGTACTCACACTCTGGGTAGCGCACACAGCCGACCAACCGTGACCCAGAGCGAAGCTTTTTGATTGCGAGTTCGCCGCCGTGGTCCTTGCCACACTCTGGACAATCTCCAATGATGCGGTCTTCGCTCTCGTCTGCTTCGGCAGCGGCACAGCGTGGGCAGCCATGAACGAAGGTATCCCGCCCAGCCAGCATCTTGACATGGTACATGTCGTGTTCCTCACACGTCTCCTCGATAACAAGCGGTTCCCCATTGCTCGGCAGCGGGAGCGTAAATCGACAATCCGGAAACCCCTCACAGCCGACGAAATACGAGCCCTGGCGGCTCCGCCGAACGAGTAGCTGGTCCCCGCACTCGGGACATGGGCCGAGTCGCCTATCTGCTTTTAGCGATTCCTGTAAATGCTCGCCAATCTCCTCTCGAGACTCGCGCAACTGCTCGAAGACCTGTTCCAACATCTCACGGGACTCATCTGTCACGTCCTCAAGCGTCGCTTCGCCCTCAGCAATGGCGGACATATCAGCTTCTAACTGCGCGGTCATCTGCTCGCTGACGACCTGCTCAGCGAACGCCTCTGCTGCTTCAACCACGGCCTCGGCGAGCTTGGTTGGTCGTGGTGGGTCGTCTTCAAGATAGCCGCGGGCATACAGTTTTTCGATGGAGTGGTGGCGAGTGGATTTCGTTCCAATCCCCATGTCTTCCATTTTCCTGATGATTCTCGATTGGCCGTACCGACGCGGTGGTTGCGTCTCTTTGTCCTCGCTTGTTACCTCTGTGACCGTGAGCGTTTCACCTTCTTCGACGGCGGGGACGTAATTTTCGCTCGTACTGCCATAGGGGTAGACGGCGTGATAGCCTGCTTCAACAAGGCGCTTTCCGTTCGCTTTGAACTGGTGCCCTTCGATGTCCGCGACCACACGCAGGTGTTTCCACGTCGCCGGTTCGGCCACCGTCGCGAAATACCGTCGGACGACGAGTTCGTAAATCTGCCACTCATCGTCGCTGAGCGCTCCCCAGTCGGGGAGCTCTCCTGTGGGATGAATCGGTGGGTGGTCGGTTGTTTCCTCATCCCCTTCCGTGGGGGTAAGTGAATCCTGTTCGAGCAGTGATTCTGCATCTTCACGGAATTCATCGCTGTCTAAAAACTCCTCAACAAGCGCTTTCGGGTCTAAATCCTCTGGATAGACTGTATTGTCGGTTCGCGGATACGTGATATACCCTGCCGTGTAGAGCTCTTCTGCTATCGACATCGCTTGTCCGGCCGAAAAGCCAAGCGATCCGGCAGCACCGATAAATGCGGTCGTATTGAACGGCTCGGGCGGACTATCAGTTCTGGTACGCTCCCTGACTTCGCTGACAAGCGCTTCACCTGCGTCTCGAACGGTTTCATAGACTTCTTCCGCCGTGGCCTCGTCCCAAATTCGGTCCGCCTCGCTGCCGTCATCGTCGTAGAAGTACTGTGCTTCGAAGCCATCATCGCTTTTAGCTAACTCGGCAAACAGTTCCCAGTATGCTTCGGGTTCGAACTCCTGAATCTCCCGCTCGCGGTCAACAATCAGTTTCAGAGTCGGAGACTGAACGCGACCGACCGAAATAAAGTCATCGCCGAGCTGGCGTGCGGAAAGCGAGAGAAAACGGGTGAGTGCTGCCCCCCAGATGAGGTCGATAATCTGTCTGGCTTCGCCTGCTGCTGCAAGGTTGAAATCAAGCTTGTCCGGATTTGCAAAGGCGTCTCTCACTTCGTTTTCGGTAATCGAGGAGAACCGAACCCGCTCGATATCGCCATCAACAGCATCTTTGACCAGCTCATACGCTTCCTTTCCAATGAGCTCTCCCTCGCGGTCGTAGTCTGTCGCAATAATCGCAGAGCGTGCCTTAGCGGCGAGTTCTTCGACTGTACGAACGATATTCTCTTGCGTTGGCTCCGTGACAATCTCGGCTGCGATGAGCTCGACTGGCTCCGCATCACGCCAGTTGCTATACTCCTCGGGAAAATCAAGCCCGACAACGTGGCCAGAGAGCCCAACAACACAGTGTGTCCCCCACCGATAGACGTTCACACCGTTTCGTTGTTCCGTTGTTGCGCTCCCTTCGCTCAGTATCTCGGCAATCCGCCGGGCAGCATTATCCTTCTCGGTTATAATCAATTTCATAGGGACTGAGGTCGGCTGTTACTGTCGGTTGGGTGGGATACGGTGTAAAGGTTTTCGAGAGACACGAACGATAAAAACTTGCGGGTGCGCCGAATGACTGGCCGGCTTCTCAAGCTTTAACAGGAAGCCACACGTTTAGTACAGTCGGAGGGATTACAATGCCAGAACATTCAGAACCTGAACTACCGGAACTTCCGTATGATTACGACGCACTCGAACCGCATATCTCCGAACAAGTGGTCACGTGGCATCACGACACGCACCATCAGGGCTACGTAAATGGCCTTGCCGCTGCCGAGGAGACGCTTGCTGACAACCGCGAAGCAGGCGACTTTGGCAGCAGTGGTGGCGCCATGCGGAGCGTGACCCACAACGGTGCTGGTCACTATCTCCACACGCTGTTCTGGGAGAATATACACCCAAACGGCGGTGGCGAGCCAGAAGGTGACCTGCTGGCCCGTATCGAGGAGGATTTCGGTTCGTACGAAGGTTGGAAAGGAGAGTTCGAGGCAGCAGGAGGCGCAGCTGGTGGCTGGGCACTGCTCGTCTACGACCCAGTTGCCAAACAGCTTCGAAACGTTGTTGTCGACAAACACGACCAGGGCGCACTATGGGGCTCACACCCAATTCTCGCACTGGACGTCTGGGAACACTCGTACTACTACGACTACGGCCCAGACCGCGGCAGCTTCATTGACGCCTTCTTCGAGGTCGTCAACTGGGACAAAGTCGCAGACGAGTACCAGACCTGTCTCGACCACTTCGAATAAGCGCTGCATACGCCGCAAGCATTCTCATTTTTTCACGTTCCGAGAGTCACTGCTTTGGAGATAGTGAAAACCAACAATAAAGCCACCAACGACCGAAGGCTCTCACATGTACGAGACCATCCTGGTTGCGACGGATAGTAGCGACGAATCTCGCGCAGCACTGTCCCATGCGGTCGAACTTGCAGAGACCACGGACGCGAGTGTACACGTTGTCACTGTGCTTGAAGTGCAAGATAACCCGATGAAATTCGGTGTTGGCGAAGTTGATGCGCTCAACGACGCAGCAAGCGACCTCCTCGCTGAAATCATTGCCACACACGAAGGACGAGATGTTGACCTCAATGCAGAGATTCGCCGTGGGAAACCTGCCGTCACGCTGTTGGAGTACGCAGATGAAATCGATGCGGACCTGATTGTCGCTGGTCAACAGGGTGCGGGCGGGATTACGGGAACGCTTGTTGGGAGTACGACTGACCGTCTCGCTCGGTTGACGGACCGACCACTCACAATCGTCCCTGTTAGCGAGTCGTAACTGGCTGTTGTTCCTTACTTCGGATTTTTTCGTGCAAGACCGCTCCCACAGATTGGACAGCGGTCGTGATTATCGTCAAATTCTCTCCCACAGCCTTGACATTGGAAGGTCCAGGTTCGTTGTTCGTCGATGCCATCTCGCGCAATCAACTCGACAGTGACGTTTAGCTTATCGGCGACGTTTTGCATCGCATAATCGTCAGTGACGAGTTCAGCATCGAGTTCGAAGGCGGTGGCGATGAGCCTGATATCCGTTCGCGAAAGCTCTTCGAAATCGCCTGTTTCCCGTGCTGCTCGTTCGATGCGCTCGACCGTTTCGGCATCCGGGATATGCATGTGCATGCCCGACCCCTCAAGCGCGTCGAATCGATAGGCGCTTTCGTCTTCGAGTTCCTCGCGAACCATCGGAATCGAGGCAATCTGACTATCCGTGTGAAAATCGTGAATGAACGCAGAAGCGTCTAGGACGTACATTCGGAATTACCGTTCGATAATCATGTGGTCTTTGACGGCCTGCACTCGGTTGACTGGAATGAGTGTCCGACCGCTTCCATCTGTCTCGAACTCATCTCCTGTGTAGGTTTCGTGGGTGTTAATCACTAAATTGTCGAGACGGCCTGTTTCCAAATCCATCGTAATATTGTACAGCATGCCAAGCTCCGCACCATCGGAGCCCATCACGGCTTTGCCGGAGAGGTTTTCTGCGAGTATCTCTGCCATACCCGCCTGTTCATGGCCCGACTAATTGAATCTTACCGTTGGGTGGAAGACATATTGCCCAGTGCACCGGGCGTGTTCGAACCATTGTTTTAATACCCCCTCGGTCCCTGTGAGTGTACATGCCAAAGACGCTGGAAGTTGTCTGTACTGACGAGGGCTGCGAACTGGATATGTTCGAACTTGCCTACACGTACGACATGCCCGACTCAACGGGTGCAAGTGATTTTTCCTGCCCATACTGTGGGCAGACTGAACCGCTCGAAGAAGTTGAACTATGACGTCTGTCTTTACACGCTGATACTATGATGAAAACGTTCACTGATTCAGTTGAAGAACTGGTGTATGAAACGCTTGGGCGCGGACTGAGTCAGAGTCAGGAGTGTAAACCATTACCTGTTGACCTGCTCGAAAATGATGATGAGTTCTTGATTGTCGTCGATGCACCAGGTGCAAGCGCACGAGATGTCCAGGTGGAGTATGATAATGGAACAGTCTCGGTTCGAATCGACCGATTCCGTCGGTATCACGATGAGTATGAACTACAGGTCCCAGGAAGGGGCCTGACGCTTCGTGGGACTGCGGTATTGCCCACCGATACTGATGTTGAACCGGAGCAAGGACGTGCAACGCTGACAGACGACGGAACCGTGCACATTTTCCTTCCGAAATCCGACACCGTATAATAAAGCGTTATAGGTGGCCTGTCAATATTGTAAGATATGCAGCTGTCCCCGCGTACGCAAGCAACCCTCCTCATTGCATGCGTCGTCCTCCTCGCTGGATGTACGACGATTCTCGGTGATTCGACTGAGGACGAGTTTCTAGATGAGCTTGCGAACACAGAACCTCCAGAACAACTCTCTGCAACGCAAGAGAACATTTTTGGCACTGGTGATGAGGAGATAGCACTCGAACAGGACGTTTGGATGCGCACTACCGGTGAGAGCCGATTTGCATCAACGAATGGCTCCGAGTGGCTCACGGTTACCGATGGCGAACGAACATGGGAGTATTATCCAGAGGACAACCGTGCGGTCGAACGGGATGTGTCATCTACCGATGACTCAGTGATTGACGAACTGTACGATTTATCGGTTGAACTCGTCACTGACCTTACAATCGAAACGATTGAGCAGACAACCTTCGATGGGAACGCCGCCTATGCTGTCACCCTTGACGCTTCGTTGAACGAAACTGACGCCGTTGAGGATTCAATTCTCGATGTCATCCGCCAACCGCTTTCGCCCGGTATTGAATCCGATGCTGCTGTCGCTGTAGAACCAACCGATGAAAACGTGACCGAAGACTATGCGGACATAGAAGCCGTTGAGTTGTCCTTCGAGAAAGAGACTATGTTTCCGGTGAAAAGCATTATTGAAACGGACGAGTCCCGCTCGGAGACGGTATACCGGAACGTGACATTTGACCCAATCCCTGATGAGAAATTCGAGTTTGACCCGCCATCTGATGCGGTCGTGGAGGAACCGGAGTCACCTGACAGAACCGAGTTTGAGACTGTCTCGGAGGCGAGTGAGTATGCTGACCTCCCGTTAACGGAACCAACTGCTGTTCCTGATGGGTTTGAGCGTGATGGAATCGCCGTCGTTGAATGGACTGAGCGCAATGAAACTCGACTCTCACTCTCGTATGTCGGTTCTGAGTCAGAGTTTCTCTCGCTTACTATTACTGACCACGATATCGACGTTATCGGTGACGGCGAGGAGGAATCAGTTGCCATCGGTCAGCACCAGGGGACGTACCAGGTAAATGAGACTGTCGGGTTACACCTCCTCGAATGGGCGTGTGACCCGTATGAACTTGCGATAACTGCCCCGGAGACTGTCGACCGTGATGCACTAATTGAGATGGCTGAATCTACTGGATGTAAGTAGTTCAGGGTCATATTCGGTGATAACAACCCGAGTTTCGTTGTCTGGTGTGTGTGACCCCTATACTAAAAGGCGGTCCGCGTCAATCAACGGATATGCAAGACGCATACATCGTCGACGCGGTTCGAACGCCGTTTGGCAAGCGAGATGGGTCGTTCAAAGACACACATCCACAGGACCTCGCGGCTGAACCGTTGCGCGCACTGGAAGCCCGGAATGAATTTGTCGGCGCTGAGGACATTGAAGATGTCATTTACGGCTGTGTCTCCCCGCTTGACGAGCAGGGGCTCAACATTGGCCGGCTTGCGCCAATGGTTGCCGGGTGGGGCGATGATGTGCCCGGTGTCCAACTAAACCGGATGTGTGGCTCAGGCCAGCAGGCAATCAACTTCGCTGCGGGACAGATTCGTGGTGGTCTCGCTGATGTCCTCATCGGTGGTGGTGTCGAGCACATGACCCGCGTCCCAATGGGAAGCGACAGCCCGGCACAAAACAGTGCGCTTGATGGAACCGCGATTACAGCAAGCTACTTCGAGCACTTTGATGAGGTGACAACACAGGGAGAGGGAGCCGAACGTATCGCTGAACAGTGGGATATTACGCGAGAAGATGCGGACACTATAGCACGGGACTCACAGCAGCGGATGGGTGAGGCCATGGATGCCGGCCACTACGATGAGCAGCTTGTCCCAGTTGAAACGAAACTTGACGGCGAGGAGATAACCGTTACAGAGGATGAACACCCGCGACCGGAGACTGATATGGACACACTGGGGAACCTCCCACTTGCCTTCCGGTCGGAGGGCAATGGTGTTGTTACGCCGGGGAACGCATCAGGCATCGTTGACGGTGCTGCAGCCGTGCTTGTTGCCTCGGGTGATGCGTGCGAGGAATACGGCTGGGAGCCAATGGCTCGTATCGTCGATACGAAAGTCGTTGGTGTTGACCCACTCACAATGTTGACCGGACCAATTCCTGCCACCGAAGCAATTCTCGAAGCAAACGAGATGACTGTTTCGGATATTGACCGCTACGAGGTCAATGAAGCATTTGCACCGGTCGTCAATGCCTGGCTTGCAGAGACTGGCGCAGACTGGGACCGCACCAACGTCTGGGGCGGTGCAATCGCGCACGGACATCCACTCGGCGGAACTGGTGCGGCCTTGCTCGGAAAGCTTCCATACCAGCTTGAAGCGTGTGACGGGCAGTATGGGCTCTCGACGATGTGTATCGGTTTCGGGCAGGGGATTGCGACGCTGATTGAGCGAGTATAACACCGACACACGCTGCGAAAGCGGTTGAGACCGCCGCCATCTTCGGGTTTTTTGTCAGTTCCTTCCGTTCGTGAGGTATGGAGTTAGCAGACAAGACCGTCTTGATTACGGGTGCCGCATCGGGGATTGGGGAAGCAACAGCACGTGCCTGCGCTGATGAAGGCGCATATGTGGTGGTCACTGACCTAAACAGCACTGACGGCGAAGCGCTTGCTGAGGAACTCACTGACGGTGAGGCTGGTGCGGAGTTCCACCGACTTGATGTCACAGCTAGTGACCAGTTTCACGATGTCGTTGACGAGGTGTCGGAAACCCATGGCATCGATGTGTTGATTAACAACGCCGGTACTGGCCATCCATCTGCGTACGTCGAAGACACAGACGACTCGATGCGGGATTTCGTCTTTGATGTGAACATTAACGGAGTCTGGAACGGCTGTCACGCCGTCTTGCCACATATGAAAGCGCAGGGCCACGGAGCGATTGTCAATGTTGGCTCGCTAGCTAGCATTCGTGGTCTCCCGAAACAAGCGGCGTATTCGTTGAGCAAGGGGGCGGTGTTGAACTTCACGCGCGCTGTTGCGGCGGAGGCAGGTCCTAAAGGTGTGCGCGTGAATGCCGTTTGCCCGGGCTTTACCGATACGCCCCTTCTTGAACAGTATCTTGCCGTCCAAGACGACCCGGACGCTGCTCGTGAGGCATTGCGGGAAGGCTATCCACTCAAGCGGCTTGGAGAACCAGAAGAAATCGCAGACTGTATCATCTTTTTAGCGAGTGACCGTGCATCGTGGGTCACAGGGCACGGGCTGGTCGTTGATGGTGGATACGCAACAAGTTAGCATACTGTTGCGGTAAACAGGAGAGAACCTTATGAAATAAACTCGTTATCGCGCCAGTTGACGCCACCACCCGAGTCGTCTTCGGTTGGGTCCTCGGTAACCGTGATTGAAGCGGGTGACCGCTCGCCATCTTCGATACGGATGGCTTCGAGGTCGTCTTCGGTGGTTGCCACGGCAGTGAGGGTCCCTTTCTCTGCGCGAAGCGCAATCTCACAGAGTACCTCGAACATCGGGTACTGGAGTGCGGTGTTTTGTAACACCGTTTCGCGGTCGCCCTTGAAGCAGGCATATTCGACGAGTTCAGATTCTATCTCTTCTTCCTCTTCGAGTGCCCCCCACTGTGGTCCGCCACCGGTGCGTGGTGGTTTCCCGGGTCCGGCATCTGGGTCCTCCTCGTACACTCGGTTTTCCGTCACGCTGGCTTTTAGCTGCGCCGTCGGTGTGTACTTGCTCAGGCTGTCGTCGGCTGGAACAGCGCTGATGATGAGTGTGTTGTTTCGTCTGGTAATGTCGACATCCTCGATATCTGCCGGAAGCTCCGGGTCGTCGAGATAGTCGTACAGGTCTTCCAGCGGCAGTTCCAGTGTCGAGTGAAGTCTGTATACACGGCTGGTCATGGTTAAGCTCGAATGCGTCGGTCTGCTGCCCTGCACTGTGACCGAATCGTACCCGGACATAGGACCCCCTCACATAAATGGCCTACCCTTTTGGGTGCGCTAGAACTTCACATTATCGTCCGGGGTCGCGCTCTTACTCGCTCAAGCCCGCTGGCGGCGACCCTTCAAGCCTCTCACGGCCATGTGACTCCTCAAAATCAAGGGTTGGGCCGGCGGCGATGATGCGTGTTGGGGTCACCTCGGGATGTGTCGTGTAATAATGTTCTTTGATGTGGTCCATGTTTACCGTCTCTGCGACGCCCGGAAGTTGATAGAGGTCTCTTAGATATGGCCAGAGGTTGTCGAACTGGTGGATGAATCGCTTGTTACACATGAAGTGGGTGTGATACACCTGGTCAAATCTGACAAGCGTCGTAAACATGCAGATGTCCGCTTCGGTGAGTCGGTCGCCGACAAGATACCGTTGGTCAGCAAGCACCTCATCCCAATA
>PUNZ01000118.1 GCA_003551945.1 Halovenus sp.
AGATTCGGTCTGGTGACCCGTGTGATACGATTGTCGAGTATGCACAGGAACGAGATGTTGACCTGATTATCATGGGGACGACAACCGGTGGCCGACTCGACCGACTCTTCCATGGCAGTACGACGCAATGTGTTTCGAAGAAATCAGCAGCACCAGTGCTCTCAGTTGGTGAAACAACCCAACCAGTATTCGCTGGACCAGCCGATGCGACATACCAATTCTACTGTAGCCAATGTGATAGTAGCTTGAAGATCACGACCGAAACAAAAGAAGCGCTCGAAGCAAAAGGCTGTATTCTCTGCGGTAGCCCTGCCGCTTCTGATGCCTTTAGCAAACTGGAGGTGAACGAATAATGACACTCGCACAACAGGCAAAGATGAGCGATGAAGAGATATACGAGTTCCTTGAGGAGCACCAGACGGCCGTGATGTCGATGAGGGGGTCAACGGGCCCATACTCTGTCCCAATTACGTACCGGTTCGACCGCGAAAATGAGCGATTTTATTTCCGTCATGTTTTCCCCAGAGGGAGCGAAAAGCGGGAGTTCCTTCCAGACTTTCCCGAATGTGTCCTTGTCTCATATATCGAGGAGGACCCGTTGTATGTGAGCGTCATGGCCAAGGGCCAACCCGATGAAATACGTGAAGAGGATATTACACCGGAAGTCGTGGCAAATCTGGGAGAGACGAGTCGTCCACTCTTCGAAATGTGGACACCATCACGTTCAACTCTTGACATTCGGTTGTATTGGATGGATGCAGACGAGTTGACTGGTCGGCGTATTCATACCGAAGAACACAGCGAGTGAGAGCAGGGGCGTACTATTATATCGTAGTTGGCTGTGTGTTCAACTATGGCTGCTATCTCGTTGGAAAACCTCACCAAGCGTTACGGGGATGTCAGTGCAAATGACGGAATAACGCTTGCTGTCGAGGAGGGGGAGATATTCGGGTATTTGGGACCAAATGGTGCGGGGAAAACCACAACAATTCGGCAGTTATTGGGACTTATCAAACCCACAGAAGGGACGGCAACAGTCCTTGGTGCAGACATCCGCAACCGCAAAGCGCTCACAGAAGTGAAAGCCGACCTCGGATACCTCCCGGATGAGCTTGGGTTTGACGAGCGATTAACTGGAAATCAGGCACTGGATTACTTCGCCCGAATGCGCGGTGACCAGCGGCGTGAGGAATTACTCGAACTGTTTCATCCACCATTAGCGAAAAAAATCGAGACCTACTCAGCAGGAAACCGCCGGATGCTAGGCATCGTTCAGGCGTTCATGCACGACCCTGAATTAGTGATTATGGATGAGCCAACCGCCGGGCTGGATCCGCTCAAACAGGACCGCTTGCATCAGTTTCTCGCAGAGGAGGTCGCCTCAGGGACGACAATTTTCTTCTCTTCACACATCCTCAGCGAAGTTCAGCGCGTCTGTGACCGGGTGGGTATCATCCGCGAGGGACAGTTAGTGGCCCTCGAAGATATCGAGAAATTGCTCGATAGAAGCGGAAAGCACGTCTGGCTCCATCTCCGCGACGACGTTGTTGAAAACGAGTTCGTGACTGAAGAGATGATTAACGTCGAAATCACCGACAACGCAATCCAGTTTACGTATACTGGGGATTACAACTCGTTGCTTTCGCATCTGACGAGTTATGCGATCGACGATATCGAGATTAGTAACCCCCAACTCGATGATATCTTCAAACACTATTACAGCGAGGAGTTCACGGAGGAAACGTGATGACGGCCATCCTCCGAATCGAATCGCGTAACCGCCTCAAAAGCGCCGTCATCCTGACGGCGATATTTGCGCTCACCTCGTTGTTTTTTCTTGCGGTCTTTCCAGCAATGCGAGACGGTGCAGATGCAATCGAAGAGGCATTTCCCGACTATTTGACAGGGCTACTGGGCTTCGAAGAGTTGCACACCATCGAAGGCTTTCTAGGAGGGTATGTTTATCCGTTCATTTGGGTCGTCTTTGGGGGTATTTACTTTGCCTACGCCGGTGCGGGGATGATAGCGAGTGATATCGAACACCGGCGAATGGATTTATTACTATCCAACCCAGTCTCCAGAGAGTCAGTCATCGTTCAGACCGTCGCCAGTCTCTGGGTTCCCCTTGTGGTCATGAACCTTGGCATGGCGCTCACGCTGTTTGGCGGTGTGCAGTTGGTCGATGAAACGCTTGACCCAGTTCTACTTTCGATGGTCCACCTCCTGAGCGTCCCGTACTTCCTTGTGTGTGCTGGAATTGGGTTGGTACTTTCCGTCAGTGTCAAACGCGTCGGGACGGCTCAGGTCGGTGCAATCGGACTTGTATTTATGTCATGGCTGATTGAGGGGCTCTCCGAGATGGGTGAAACCTACGAGTGGCTGGGGACCGTAACCCCACATCGGTATTATGATTCAACGCAGATACTTGTCCATGAAGAGTATGCACTGGGCGATGCCGCGATTCTCACAGGGGCATTTCTCGGCTTGGTTGTGGTAGCTACTGTTCTCTTCATCAGGAGGGATATCTAATGACCGCAATCTTCCGCTTGGAATCAAAAAAGCGCGTCCGTGGGTCCGTCATCCTTGTCGCGGTCTTTGCTGTGCTATCTGCGATGTATTTCTCAATATTCCCCGAATACGAAGAGGATGCAGAAGCGCTCATTGATGCGTTTCCCGAGTATATGTTGGATTTCTTTGGGTTGGAAGCGCTCCATACGATTGAGGGGTTCATCGCCGCTGAGATTTACTCGTTTTTCTGGGTGTTGCTCGTCGGGATTTACTTTGCGTATATCAGTGCCGGAATGATAGTCAAAGATATCGACCGGCGGCGGATGGACCTCACCCTCTCGAACCCAGTTTCACGTGAGTCGGTCATCCTGCAGAAGGTCGCAAGTCTCTGGGTCCCACTGGTGATACTAAACACCGGCGTCCCGGTGATTGTCTATGGGGGTTCCGTCCTGATTGGCAATACAATCAATCCAGAAGCGATAGTACTGGTTCATTTGCTCAGCGTGCCATATCTGCTTGTCTGTGCCGGAATCGGTATTCTCTGTTCGGTACTCATCGACCGCGTCCGGACTGCACAGGCAACGGCGTTTGGACTTGTCATTGTCCTCTGGTTAATCGATAGTGCCTCCGCACTTGATGAAGAGTACGAGTGGGTTGGTGACTTGACGCCGAGTCGCTACTACGACGAAACGGCGATTCTCGTGCGCGAAGAGTATGCATATGCAGATGCTGGACTCCTGACGCTGGCGTTTGTGTTCCTGCTTGGAGTGAGCGTTCTACTCTTTATACGGAGAGATATCCACTAACGATGAAAAAAGGCGGAGACTACAGTTTTTGTTCCGTTGGCCGGATTAACAGTTCATTGATATCAACGTGTGGCGGTTGACTCAGCGCAAACAGGATAGACCGTGAAATGTCCGCTGCAGTGAGTACATCCATCTCTGCCATCTCCTGTTTTGAATACTGGCGGATATTGTCATCAGGGATGTGGTCAGAAAGTTCCGTATCGACATATCCCGGTTCGATGAGCGTGATGCGGATGTTGTGATTGCCAGTAACCTCCTCACGAAGCGCTTCAGAAAAGGCGTTGACCCCGAATTTGGTTGCGTTATACGCACCGGCGCTGGTCCATGTTTTCCGGCCGGCGACGGATGAGATATTGACGATGTGGCCCTCACCTTGGTCTTGCATAACCGGAAGGGCAGCATGGGTTGCGTTCATAACAGCCAGGAGATTGACTTCAACCATCGTCCGGAAGTTGTCAGTATCTGCGTCTTCGACTTTCTCAAGCAACATGACACCGGCATTGTTGATAAGAATATCCAGCGAACCAAACGTTTCGGTGGTTTCATCAACTAACTCACGAACGGCAGTTTCGTCGGTCACATCAGCAGGAACGACATGTGCAGTGCCACCTTCGGATTCAATCTCATCTGCTACCGCAGCCAATCTGTCTTCTCGGCGAGCGGTTAGGCAAACATTTGCCCCTGCTGCGCCTAACTCTCGTGCCGTTTGTGCACCGATACCTGATGACGCACCTGTAATGAGCGCAGTTTTCCCGGAAAGGTTCTCTGTGAGGTTCATCTCGCGTATTCGTTAGGTCGAGATGTGCAAAAGTGTTGTCTCATCGGGGAACCAAACAGGGACAGAAAAAAGCCTTATCTGACGACCGTCACCGGAACCGTTGCTCGGCCGACAATGCTTTTTGCGACGCTTCCAACCACATCTTCGTGTTTATCTGACAGGCCTCTGTGCCCGACGTACACTGCATCCGCGTCAGCGTTATTTGCTCTGTCTGCCACGGCATCGGCTGGTCTCCCCGTCAGTAGGTTCGTTTCGATTGTGAGGTCATCTCCGGCCGCTTCTGCGACTTCCATCGCTAGCGACTCAGCGTGTTCAACCGTACTGTACCCTCTGTCGGTTGCTTCGTTTGGCCCCTGCAGGACGACTTCGCCATCAACCAACTCAGTTTCAGGCGTGATTACGTGGACAATTTCCAGCGATGCATCCATCGCCACGGCATGCCTTGCCGCATATTCGACTGCTTTATCGCTTTCTGTGGACCCATCAGTTGCTACGAGATATCGCATGTATGATGGTTTGTTCCGGAGGTACAAGAGTACTGACGCTCATTCTCAGTTGGCAGAATAGAATATGGAGATCAAACAGCAGCTATGCGATCAGATTGGTATTTGTGATGGTGCCAACCGGTGCCTGAGCCAAATTCCCGACAGCCGCGTTCGGGAACTGATACCAGCCTCACTCCTTGGTAGTGTCGATACCAAGAATGCGGTTAACGTTACAGAAGCAGGTAACGACGTTGAGGGCAAAGCCAACTGCGACCGTTCCCGCGATGAGTCCGCGGAGGCGTTTTCCAGAGCGAAGCGCTTTGAGGGTCAGTACGGCGAAGATAACCGCGAGAATCGCTCGTGCAAGCCGGTCCTTTCCGCCAACGTTTGATTCAAACCCCATACCAGCAACTTAGTGGTGGACAGATTTAGGGGTTTTCTTGACCCGGCAAGACTCCTCAACTATCACGGCCGTGTCTCGTTAGACAGTAGGGCAAGCCAATAAGTTCGACCGGCTCGGAGTTATCCGGTGAGTAGACGACCATCTCCCCCTTTTCCATATACGGCACGCGCGATTCGAGAGTCGATGGGATATTGACTGCAGAAATCGCATCTTCGTCACCCAGGTTAAGCACGATGGTCGTGTTAATCTGTTTGAACACGGCATCAGCGATGTCCTGTGGGTCCTGTGTGATGAGAAAGAGGCCGAGACGCTCCTTTCGCCCCTGCTTGGCCGCGTCAGTGAATTTACCGATTACCTTCTTTGCTTGCACCGTATCTGCATCCGTGAGGAAGTTATGAGCCTCATCCATCCCGACTATCAACGGCGTTTCCTTGATTCGTTCGTAGGTCGGGTCGTTCGAGAGTTTTTCATCGACCAACAGCGACGAAAGGGCAAGCACCACGGTCTCTGCGCTTCGGCTCTCTGTAAGGTGATAGGTTGGGACAACGGTCAGCTGACCGGGACTGACAAACTGTGAGATGAGGTCAGTGATCGGCCGGGCATCCTGGTCGAAAACATCGCCAAACCCTCTGGCCCGACGACTAATTGCATCGAACGTCGCTTCGTGCACCTGACCGGTTTCGTCAAGTTCCTCTTTGAGCGCCGGGTCATCCATGAACGAACGGAACTGCTGGTATGTTCCCTTTCGGCCATATTCCTGTCTAAACCGGGGAAGAAGTACGCTCACAAGCGCATTATACTGATTATCGTTGAGCCCGCTGCCCGCAATCAACCACGGATTCGCATGCACCATGCTGAACGGTATCGTAAATTCGAGCTGTTCTGCACGGTGATGGCTGGCGGCGTAGGTGGCATTGCCGACTTTGGGGACGAACACCAGCGTATCGTCATGACCTCCGTGAGCAATGCCTTCGCTATCTAACTGCCTGGCGAATGCATCGTCGTATGCACCGTCATCGTGCATCTGTGCATACTCATCTTGGGGGTCGAACTGGACAACTGCGGGACGGACCGTTCGGTCGTCTCCTGAGCCGATTGGATAGGCTCGGTCCGCAGCGAGATACTGCCGGAGAATATTCTTTGCTCCATGCGTCTTTCCGGAACCAGTTCCTCCGGCGATGAGGGTATGTCGAAAGACAAGCGGGTCGCCGCTTTCGTAGTCGTCCTTTAGCCGATAATCGATTGTATCTGGCGTTGCAGCAGTTCTGACTTTCTGGCCGCCCACCGAAAGATGTCCAAGAAAGACACCATCTCCAGGAATCTTCAGTCCCGTTTTGATGTCATCTTTGTCCTGTGCGACGGAAACGACCGTCTCGGGCTTTGGAACTCGGTCGGTCATTCGCCGCTTCGTTTCGCCGTCATCTTCATACAAGACCGCGACCGGGTCAAGCGATGCCATCAGTTTGAAATCCTCTTCATCGATTCCATCGGTTCGCATTGCGCGTCGGGCATGAATCTCCGTGGCATCATCGGCACGGTACTCCTGAGAGTATTCAAGCCCACTGATTCGACAGAACAGCCGTTCCGCATCCGGATAGTCTGCAAGTAGATATGTCCCGATTCGGACATCTGTTCGGTTCTGTGCGGTAACGTATGCTCGAAGCTGAGTCTCTCGTTCGTCTTCGTGTATCTGGAGGCCAGTACCAGCGGAGAGAACGCCAATACCGCGGTCGGTTCCTGCTGGTGTCGCCTCAAATGAATCAAACGCTGGCTCTGTCGATTCTGACTCGACCGTCTCGTTGTATTCGCCAACTGTTGATTCAACAGGGTCCTGTTCGCTACCCTCAGCGTCATCATCAAGACCAGTAAAATCCCCAAGGTCGGACATATCCGCTAGGATGGACGGCGAGCACTAACACGTTTCCCCTCCAGAGTGAAAGTGAACACAGCCTTATGCGGTATCTTGCCGGAAGAACTGAAACACAGCAACAAGTAACACAAGGGAGATAGCAATAGTGGCTCCCTGTGAGACGGCCGCAACGGCCGAGTCTGGGCTACCGCCGGTAACGAGCGCAACAATGTCGCTTACCCCTCGGAGTGAGCCACCGATGGCGAACACAGAAAGGGCGCCGATAGCAAGAATCGCAGGGCGGTCAGCGGCGGTTGCCCGTGCAATAACTCCCAGAAGGGCAAAGAAGAATCCGATAAATGCGGGGATAAGTGCGGTCAGACTCGCGAAGTCTGAGAGAACATACGAGACAATACCCACAAGTACCAAGACCATTCCTGCAACGATGCTCGTAAATGAGACGGAGTCAGTAGCGGAATCCATTATCGGCGTTTATCACTCCATCAGTATAGTGGCACCTGTTTGAACTGCATGTTACTCTGTGTCCGTCCCCCGGGTGAGATAATCCCGCCTTATCAGCACATTTTTGACCGCGCTACCAGTACCGAAGACATGGACCAACTCAGGAAGTCACTGCTTGAAGCCCCTGTCGTACAAAAAGGGGACTATCACTACTTCGTTCATCCGATTAGCGATGGCGTGCCGATGCTCCGACCGGAACTCCTTCGCGAAATTGTGATTCGTATCGTCCGGAAGGCCGATCTGACTGATGTCGACAAAATTGTCGCCCCCGAGGCGATGGGAATTCACATCTCGACTGCGGTCTCCCTGATGACGGACATTCCGCTGGTCGTCGTCAGAAAGCGAGATTACGGCCTCGAAGATGAGGTCGAAATCTCGAAAGAAACTGGCTACAGCGAGAGTGAGATGTATATCAACGACGTCCGCGAAGGTGACCGCGTTCTTGTGCTTGATGATGTCCTTTCAACTGGGGGAACGCTCACTGCACTGCTTGATGCACTTGGTGCAATTGGCGCAGAAGTTGTCGATACCGTCGTCGTCATCAAAAAGGTCGGCGGCGTCAACAAGGTAGAAGACAGTGGATATGAACCAAAGACGCTCATCAACGTGGATGTCGTTGATGGTGAGGTCGTCATCGTTGACGAGAAAGGCGACGACTAACCGGTTTTCTGCATTCTACGTGTTTCTATCAACCGTAACCGAGAGGTTTATCATGCGCAGTCGTATTTTCACGAGTGGGAACACACGGCCGCAAATCTGACATCGCCGTCCGCTTGGGCGGCTTGGGATTGCGGAAGTGTTCAGCTCAGCCGGAGCCACGATGGCGCGGCTGAGACGTGACTGATATCATCAGTTATCGTCGTTGAGTACAGCGGCCAGTGTTGTTCCAACCAGAGACAATGGCACGAATGCATACACGCCGCCGTGGCTCGTCCGATTCGGACAAGCCGGTGGCAGACGAACCCCCGGAGTGGAGTGACATCGACGCTGAGTCGATTGAAGAACACGTTGTCGACCTGAAAGAGCAAGGATACAGCCCGAGTCAAATTGGTGTCCAACTGCGTGACCAAGGCGTCAAAGGCGTCCCTGTGCCAAACGTCAAGCTTGCCACAGGCAAGAAGGTCACCGAAATTCTCGAAGAGAACGAAGCCGAACCGGAAATTCCTGAAGACCTCCGAAACCTGCTCGCACGGGCCGTCCGCCTGAACGAGCACATGGAAGAGAATGGCACGGATTACCAGAACAAACGTGCCCTGCAAAATACCGAGGCAAAAATCCGCCGCCTTATCGAGTACTACCGCGGCGACAAGATTGACGAGGACTTCTCGTACTCCATCGACGACGCCAAAGACCTGATTTAAATGTCCACAGCCGACCGCCAGCAGACCAACACACCCGCGACAACCTCCATCGCCTCACAGCTCCGCGAGGCAGAGTTCGTTCACCTCGTGGCAGGACAGACCGGTGATGGTGTTGCAGCGGCTGGGCTGCTTGCACACGCGCTCACAGCGACCGGTAGCCCCTATCAGACGTCAGTCGAGGGATTGCCGACCGCTGTCGCGCGCGAGACTGACGCCGACCTCACAGTCGCAGTCGGTCGGCCGGCGGCAACGGCGGACATTACACTTGGCGACGAGACGATGTGTGCAAGCAAACCCGCCTACAGAATTGCGGTGGAACTTGGCACGGCAGACCCAGTGCTCGCACTGGCAGGCTACCGTGCAGCAGGCACTAGTCCTGACGAACAACTCACAGAAGGGCTGGGTTCAGCCGGTGTCACACGGCGACCGGGCGTTGCAGTTCCGACTGCCGAGCCCGTCGATGGGCTCACCCATTCAACGCTCGTTCACGGCTCATTTTCTGGCTCCGAAGAAACCACGAACACAGTGCTGGCTGGCATCTCCATGTCGGCAGAGCCAACGGAGGCTGACTGGCAAGATGTAGCGACGGCGCTTGCGCTTTCGCTTGCACGTGATGGGACGCCACAGGGCGCAACTACTGTGGAAAACCTTCTCAATCCGTATATCGGCGGACCGTTTGAAACGGTTGGCGGATACGGTGACGTGCTGGACGCAGTTGCTCACGAGCAGCCGGGTCGAGCGCTTGCGCTTGCACTCGGAAGCGAGCCGCAAGAGACAGACCTTGACCACTGGAGAGCACACGCAAACCGGACACATGCGGCAGTTAAAACAGCAGAGACGGGCCGGTATAATGGCCTGTTCGTCGCACAGTGTGAGGAATCTGCACCCGTTGACTCGGTTGCACGGCTCGTGAGTCAGTACCGCTCACCAGAGCCAGTGACGCTTGTGGTCTCACCGACTCTGACCGCAACGGTTAGACAGCCAACCAGCGAGGTGAATGTCGGGAATGCACTCACAACTGCCGTGGAGTCACTTGGCGGGACTGTGGCCGGAACCGCAGCTCACGCTTGTGGTCGGCTTCCTGCAGGAACAGAGCAAAGCGAACTCATACTCGCATTCAAGGAGGCACTATGACGAACGAAGCAATCACCTGTGAGGAGTCTGGAAGTCGCCGTGCACAGATTGTGACGGCACACGATGACCCGGCTAGCGCAACCCAAATTGCCACATCGCTGGTTCCAGACAACACCGACGAAATGGTGACAACCGTCGAAAATGAGCAGGTGAGGACGACAGTGACACGCGAGACGACGGGTGGCTTGCACGCGACAGTCGACGACTACCTCGTTAATTTGCGGGTAGCAGCACAGCTTATCACCGAGGACGCGGAATCGTCCACAACGACATCCAAATCTACCAATGAGTGAACGATCAGTATCACGACAGAAGCAGGAAAAGCGCTGGTATACCGTCCAGGCACCCGAGCAGTTTGACCGGGAGGAGCTTGGCGAAACGCCAGCAGACGAATCAGAAAAAGTGCTTGGCCGAACCATCGAAACGACGCTTGGCGAGCTCAAAAACGACGCGAGCGGCAACAACACGAAGCTCACGTTCAAAGTCAACGAAGTGGCTTCGGATACGGCTTACACGGAGTTCATCCGACACGAGCTGACGCGGGATTATCTCCGCAGTCTCGTGCGCCGTGGCTCCTCGAAAGTCGAGGCGTACATCACGGTGATGACGACGGATGATTACCGCGTACAGATTCAGCCGGTCGCGCTGACCACCAAATCAGCGGATGAGAGTCAGGAGAAAGCAATCCGACGGACGATGATTGACATCGTTCGCGATGCTGCCTCCGACCGAACCTTCGAAGAACTCGTTGACAGCGTTGTCGACGGTCGACTCTCCTCTGCAATCTATAACGAGGCAAAAACCATCTATCCGCTTCGCCGCGTCGAAATCCAGAAAATGACGCTCGAAGCCCGACCGGAAGAGGTTGCTGTCGAAGAGGAAACCAGCGTCGACGTTGACGACGACTGATTTCGGAGCACTATGTAACTCCTTTTATTACGCCTGAACATTCTCGGGCAGTGCGAGCGCTGAGCTACTCGGCTGTGGCACCTGATGGGAACATGAAGCAGAGTCGACAGCCGCGTTACCCAAGCAACGAGTCGACAATTTCTTCCGGTTCAAACCGCTCGAGGTCGTCGTAGTCCTGCCCGGTTCCAAGGAAGAGAATTGGTTTGCCGGTGACATGAGAGATGGAGATAGCTGCACCACCCTGCGTGTCAGCGTCAGCTTTGGTCAGGATTGTGCCGTCGATGCTCGCAGCGTTGTTAAACTCCCGAGCACGGTTGACGGCATCCTGGCCTGCGACCGATTCATCGACAAAAACGGTCATATCAGGGTCGATGACGCGGTCAATCTTTGAGAGTTGGTCCATCAACCCATCATCGGTGTGCAGTCGGCCCGCAGTATCACCGAGGACGACATCAATATCGTTTGCTTTAGCGTACTCAACGGCATCGTAAATCACCGCTGCGGGGTCAGAGCCCTGCTCGTGTGAGATGATTTTTGTACCGAGGTTATCTGCGTGTTTTTCGAGTTGTTCGTTCGCGCCGGCACGGAATGTATCCCCGTTAGCAAGGACAGATGACAGCCCCTGTTGTTCGAAATAATGAGAGAGTTTGGCGATGGTTGTCGTCTTCCCGACACCATTGACACCGGTAAATATGATGACAACGGGCTTGTCAGCCTCCTGAATTCGCTCGTCGAAATCGAATTGCCCGACGCTGATAACGTCATACAGCGATTCACGGAGCGCATCCCGAACCATATCGCCGGTGCTTGAGAGTCGTCTGCGAGTTTCCCCAACGAGGTTCTCCTCAACACCATCGAGTATCTCTTCGGTGACTTCTAGTTCAACATCACTGCCAAGTAGACCAAATTCGAGGTCGTGTAAGTGTGATTCGAGGTCATCTTCATCGATGACGGTTTTCCCGGTTGCAAACAACTTCGCACGCTCTGTGAGACTCCGGCCATCATCCTCATCTTCAGCGGCTGGTTCCTCTTCTGCGTCCGAAGTGGACTCGTCAGTCTCAGCAGCAACCGCCTGGTCAGTCGTTTCTGATTCAGTCTCAACTGCTTCGTCCTCTACGGTATCACCGTCTGTCTCATCGGCTATCCGCTCCTCTGTGTCACTGTCAACTGATTCACCGTCGCCGTCCTCAACCTCAGCCGCTTCATCCTCTTCGACTTCGATATCCTCGGAGGCGTCCTCGCTGAACCGGTTGAGCTTATCTTTCAGACCCTCAAACATCTGCCCTTACTCGTCTTCTTGTTGCATCTGCTGTTGCATCTGTTGCATCTGCTGTGTCTGAAGCTGCTGTGCACGCTCTTCGAGTTGCTTGGATTCGCTCTCGATATTCGAAATTTCAGCTTCGATCTCTTCGATACGGTCATCGAGAGCATCCTGTTTCGACGAGAGTGCTTCAACTGCCTCCTCGCTGTCGCATTCGGCCGCATAATCTGCGCCCAGTTCGACAATAATTTCCTCCATGTCCTCTACTTCTGCCCGAAGGTATGCACCGCCACCAACGGGAACCTGAACGGTTGCTCCCGTTTCCAAATGGTCGATTGCGTCGATAGCCTCGCTAATGTCTCCCTGTTCGGACTGAAGGCCTTCAATTTCTGCGCGAAGTGCTTGTTGGGCCTGCTCAAGCTGTTCGATTTGTGAAGCCAGCTCTTGGAGCTGTCCACCACCACCGCCGAGGCTCATGCCGATACCTCGTCGATGTCAATCTGGGTTCGTTTGAGTCCGTGTTTGGAACCAAAGTTTGCATAGACGTGCTCGACAGCAACATCCTCGTTTTCAGCAGCGAGCGTCGTTTCGAATGCTTGCCATCCGCTTGGCGATTTCCACCGGCCGGTAACTGTGTATTCACTCATACATCAACGGTGGGTCACCCAATGGGAAGAATCTTCTCATACTATACCGACGCCTCCCGCATTACTCCTGATAGTCGGTTGGGTCCGCACGTTGCCAGTCATCGTCTCTCGGAAAGATTTTTCCCGGATTAAGCGTCCCGTTGGGGTCAAAAGCATCTTTGAGGCGTTGCATCAGTGCCACGGCAGTTTCGCCGTGTTCTCGTTCGAGATACTCACGCTTTCCAAGGCCGATTCCATGCTCTCCCGTCGCCGTCCCACCAACTGACAGTGCGTAGTCGACAATAGCAGCGTATGCGTCTTCTCCCCGCTTTACTTCCTCCGGGTCCGTGGGGTCTACGAGAACAGTATAGTGGACGTTTCCGTCACCTGCGTGCCCGAAACACGGCATGAGCAAGTCGTGTTCCTGTTCGAGTGATTTGATATACTCGATGGTCGGCCCGTACTCGCTGATTGGGACGGTGATATCACCCGGAACTAACGGTTGGAGGTCGAGATTCCAACTTCGGACGGCAAAAGCAAGGTCGCGTCGGGCACGCCAGAGCGTATCCATTGTTTCCTCATCAGCCAGTTCGAACTCAAGCGGGTCGTGTACGGACAGAACCGACTCACAGTACGCAATT
The DNA here is from genome assembly GCA_003551945.1 of Halovenus sp. GTDB lineage: Archaea > Halobacteriota > Halobacteria > Halobacteriales > Haloarculaceae > Halovenus. The sequence goes on from PUNZ01000118.1 coordinate 13,284, forward strand.
TCATCATCGATACCGTGATTTGCGTGAAATTCAAGGAACACCATTGGAACGTCCGGGAGGTCAGCACCGGTGTATGCGTTGGACATCATCGCAGATGCGCTATCAATCAGTTCAACTTTGGCAACGTCAACGCCTGACTGGACAACGTCTGTGACGGCCGCAGCGGCATCCCCGAGCGTTGAAAAAAGGGCCCTTCCACCACGAATCTGTTGTGGTCGGCCTGCCAATTCGAGGGTTGCACGGGTGACAACACCGAGCGTTCCCTCACTGCCAATTATGACATCTCTGAGGTTGTAGCCGGATGAAGTCTTCACAGCCTTCGTCCCGACGGTGATAACCGAACCATCTGCGAGGACGACTTCCAGTTCACGAACCCAATCGGCAACTTCGCCGTATTTGACCGTTTGCATTCCACTTGCTGCGTTCGCAATCATGCCGCCTATGGTTGAGATACTCCCTGAGGAGGGAAGCGGCGGGAAAAAGAGGCCGTGCTCACCGGCAGCCTCCTCAATCGCCGGCCCCATGACGCCCGGTTCAACATCAAGCTGTAAATCAGCGGGTCGAACCGCAAGCACATCGTCCATCCGTGTCATGTTCATGCTGATTCCGCCGTCGATGGGAACAGGGTTGCCTTCAAGACTGGTTCCAGCCGCGTACGGCGTTACCGGAATGCCTCGGTCCGTGGCGGCAGCGAGAACCGCGGACACATCGTCGGTGGATTTGGGATAGACGACCACAGCCGGCTCAACCCCATCTTCGGTTCCCCAGTCAGTGGAGTGCTCACGAAGAGCATCTGCCCCCGTTGCAATCTGGTCATCAGCCAGCACTTCCCCCAGAAACGCTGTCTCTATACCCATAGTTGCTCATCGAGGTGTGTCCACAAATAGCTTAGCGGGACGGTAACTAGCTCGCGGAGCGGTTAAGAAAGGGCCAATGAGAGACCGGGTTGACCGAGGACATACCCCTCACATGGCTTCTCTGGGCGCATCCGATAGACGACAGCGGGTCTGTAGCCAACGGATGGTGATTCGGCCCGAATCGCTTGCCACTCATCGTCACGGAACGATGTGCAATCGACAAAGACGACAGCACCCTGATGTGCTTTGAGTTGGTTATCCGTTTTTCCTTGTACAGTTTCTTTGATAGCGCTCGCAGCCGTGCCTGCTCGTCGTCGCGTTGGCGGTTCCGGGCGAGTGACTTCGATAAGTTGACCGGAATCAGCTAACCGGAAGTCTAGCGTATAGCCCGAGTCCAGTTCTACCTCTGGCGTAAAGGAATACCCGGAATCTGAGAGGAGCTTGGCCGCGTTGAGTTCAGCCATCGATGCCCGCATTCGAACCAAGTCAAGGCGGTCGCTCGTACCCAGTTTGGTTGCCGTTGTATACCGATACGCATCAAGAATCCCGGGTTTCAATAACTCCTCGTAGAATTCGAGTCCCTGCTCACGCGTTGCATCCGGAAAACCGGCTGCATGGTCACGGAAGAATGCCCTGCTTGTTTCTTTCCCGTCCTTTGAAAAGAGGACCGGGAGAAAAAACCACATGACATGTCGATATGGGGAAATCCATGGCTCGGCATCGGCTAATTCAGCGAGTAAGACACGCTGAGCCCATCGTGCGACCGGATAGGGCGATTCCTCAAAGGTGTATTTATCCGTTCGCCAGAGCGTTTGCGGTGTCTCAGTGTTTCCAAGCCAGTACGCGCCGCTTTCGTCGCGTTTCCACGCAAATAGCGCAAGGTCACCGTTATCCATTGAGAGATGAACCGCCGCAAAAGCCGGCGGGGGTGGATACCGTGGGTCGGTCGATTGCGCACCGAATTTCTCATTAAGTGGGCGGTAGAGCTCTCGCTGGACGCGGTCACGAGACCAAGACTGCGGGGAATACCGGAACCGGATTGGACCTGCCACATTCGTCAGTAGGGGGCAGGGGGTGTTTGGCTCTTGTGTCTCGGTGGGCAGACAAGAGTGAAAAAATACGCCCAGGGGAGAAAGCACAGACGGGCATTGTTCGTCACCATCAAGGCAGTCGGTCGGAAACGTACTGGAAATCGGTCCCAGCACGCACAGCAGTTTGTGCATCGGTCTCGGAGTCGCCAATAAACAACGTATCCGCTGGAGAGGCACCCAGTCGGTCAACAGTCGTCAGAAGTGGTTCTGGATGGGGTTTGTGAGTCGGAACAGTATCACGGCCGACAAGGGCATCGATGTGACCATCAAGCCCGTGAAGTTCGAGCGCAATTCGACAGGCAGATTCCGCATTAAGCGAACAAACACCGACAGGAACATCCCATGGGAGTTCGTCAGCGAGCGGGAGTCGAGTAGCGCTTCGTGCACCATCACGCTCAAACTGTTCAAGCGTCTGGTGAACTGGTCGCTCAAACCCTTCGGCAATCGCTCGCTCAAACAGCGTCCAGAGAGAGTCATCTGCAACGGGGATATTACGTACCCGGAGCGTTGCAGCTACGTTGGTGCGCACCTCCGCCCAATCAACGTCTAAGTGAACAAGCGTGCCGTCTAAATCATAGACGATGGCATCGTACGTCTCAGTCACAGATGAAGATACGGGTGGAACCGGCAAAGATGCTTTGAACCGGTCTTGGTAATAGAGCCTACTCGTCAGTGAGCGAGATGTCAAGTGTCTCTTCGACAGCATAGACGACACTGCCGCCAATACCAGCCTGGACAGCACGACCCTGTTCAAGGGCCAACAGGTCATTTTCAGTCACATTGAGTTCGTTTGCCAACTCCTCAAGTTGGTAGCCGGCATCTTGGCGGGCTTCAGTCACCTTCTCACCGTATGCTGAAACCAAATACGGGAGTTGGTCGTCATCGTAATCTGCGCCGCTTTCCCAGTGGGAGGCATCAGCCTTCGCCGAATCGTGCATCCGAGCCGTATTTCTGGCGGCCCGTTTCTTCCGGTTCTCCTCTCGTGTGGAGTCACTCGTCTGCTTGACGCTGTCGTCGTGTTGTGCACAGTTGCTACAAACCTGAAGCTGAGCCCCCGCGACGTTTACTGAACTCGTGTCCACATCGGTTGCCCCGCAGAGTTCGCAACTATCACCGGAGTCAATCCCCCCTCCAGTCGAATATTTGGCCATGCTGGGGGATAACGGATTGGCTGTAATAACTGCTGCCCTTCGATACTACGGACAGTTTGCCCTCCGACAAGAGGAAACCACACTCCCAGACAGCAGACAATCCACTGCACCACAGCCTTCACAAACCATACGCTTTCAACAAGTGAATAAACAAGATTGTAGTTTATTGTGTGTTTTTTTACTATAACACACAAGAACACTGCTATGTGGGCTTCTCAGCTAATGTAAGGTGAGTGAATACGTAGAAAGTAGGTAAATGAGCATGTTTTTTATAAGAGAGTTTCGTACACACGAAAGAACGCGAAAGGGAACTACTATGGTAGCTAATATAAAAGAGCCGGAGTGGCTTGCGGCGGAGTACGAGTACGAAGATGACCTCTATGCGGAAGGAACGATTCCTGAGTTGTTCGAAACGAGCGCCGAGCGTCGGCTGAGTGAGAAAGCGCAGTTGTACAAGGGTGGGATACACAACCGGTCGATGATTGGTGTCGTCCCCGAGGCGCCGGATGGGGAGTATGCGTCAATCACTTACCGGGAAATGAGAGATATCGTCCGACATCTTGCAACGGGCTTTCGCGAGATTGGACTTGAACACCAAGACCGCGTGGGGATATTCGCGAACACGCGGATGGAATGGGCACAATCCGACTTCGCCCTCCTTGCAGCAGGGTGTGTTGTAACGACAGTCTACACGGACTCATCAGCAAGTCAGGCAGAGTACCTCCTTGGGGACCCGGGGGCACGAGGTGTCATCGTCGAGAACGAACAGCTGCTTGAACGGCTCTTCGAGGTTGAAGAGAATCTTGAGCTTGAGTATATGATTCTCATCGACGAGCCGGAATCCGAGTACGACCGCGATGACATTTACACGCTCCGTGAAGTGCACGACATCGGCGAAGAACAGTTTGATGAAGACACCTACCAGGGATGGCTAGACGAGACGCAGCCGGACGATTTGGCAAGCCTCGTCTACACTTCTGGAACGACGAGTCAACCAAAAGGTGTGCAGCTAACGCACTGGAATTTCCGGTCTAATTTCCACGGTATCCGAGCCCGTGCCGGCCCTCGACCAAGTGAACCAGACCGTATCTGTATCGATAGCGACACCACGACTATCTCGTTTTTGCCGCTTGCCCACGTCTTTGAACGGGTCGCCGGACACTTCCTTATCTTCGGCTCCGGCGGAACCGTTGGGTACGCAGAAAGCACTGAAACGGTTTCAGAGGATATCAAGAAAATAAAACCAAACGGTGGGGCGAGCGTCCCACGAGTGTATGAGCGAATCTTCGACAGCATGCGAGAGCAAGCGAGCGAGAGTTCAGTCAAACAGCGAATTTTTAACTGGGCACTCGACGTTGCACAACAGTACCAGCAAGCAGAGAATCCAGGCACGCTCTTGCGAGCAAAGCACGGACTCGCCGATAAGCTGGTCTACTCGACGATTAAAGAAGAACTCGGCGGAAACATCGAGATATTCGTCTCAGGTGGTGGAAGCCTGAGCAAGGAACTCTGTAGCATCTTCAATGGAATGGGACTTACTATCGTTGAAGGATACGGTCTAACTGAAACGGCACCTGTTGTCACCGTTAACTCACCAGACGATATTCGACCGGGGACCGTTGGCCCACCGCTTGTGAACGTTGACGTGGCTATCGACGAATCGAAAGGATCGAAAGATGAGGTAGACCTCTCTGACCCGAACAGCCTCGTGGGTGAGTTGCTGGTTCGTGGCCCAAACGTCACAGACGGGTACTGGAACAAACCTGGTGCCACGGAGCGGGCCTTTACTGATGACCCAGTCAGTGACGAAGATGGTGAGTTGACAGTTGCAGACGGAATCGAGATAGATGGGAGCGGGAAATGGTTCCGGACCGGAGACCTTGTCGAACAAACATCTGATGGCTTCCTGATTATCCACGACCGTCTCAAGCAACTAATCGTGCTGGACACCGGGAAAAACGTTCCTCCACAACCGATTGAAGACGAGTTCTCCACTCGTGAACGCGTCGAGCAAATCATGGTCGTCGGTGATGACGAGAAGTTCATCGGCGCTCTCATCGTTCCAAACTTCCAGGCTCTTGCAGATTATGCAGAGTCACAGAATATGACCGACCTGCCACATTACGATTCGCTCATTCAATGGGCCTCAGTGGAAGAGCCAGTCGGTACGCCGCCTGGTGCCGACGAACTCATCGAAGATAACCGTGTCATCGAGTTCGTAGCCAAGGAAGTCGAGGATGCGAACCAGCATTTCGAGAAATATATGACAATCAAGGAGTTTGCGCTGGTTCCAGATGAGTGGACACCCGAAAACGACCTCCTCACACCATCGATGAAAAAGAAACGCCGTGACATCCTCTCGACCTACGAGGAGAAGGTCAACGAAATCTACGGAAACTAACCAGCTGCGACGGGTTTTTTCACGTTATGTTGAATTTTCGAATACGACCGAAGAGAGTTGGGCAGCCAACGCTCTGGCGGATTCTTCGGTTTCGGTGTGTAAATCGCCCGAAATTGGGCCAGCCTCACCGCCAACGCCTTCTGTTTCCGAAATCGTATCAATCCCTGTCGGATAGCGTCTAAACCGGCGCGTTCTCTCACGAAGCTCTCGCAGCTCATGAGCGGTTAACTCTCTCCCAAGATGCTGAATATCGTATCTGACAATGTATCCACGGGTCCCATCTCGAATTGCAATCACCGGCTGATTGCGGTCCTTACACTGTTCCCAGATTTCTTGTCTCCGCTGCTCAGTTTTGTACAGCGGGATATGGTGCGGCGTCAAATACTCCATTGCTTGGGTATAGTTGGACCGAGCGAATATGTGTGTGTCGCTGGAACGTGCGATTATTCGACGGCTTCCGTGGCCGCAGCCATGATAGCAAGCGCATCCTCGATCGTCTCAAGATCAGTTGCATACGAGATGCGGGCATAGCCCTCCCCACGTGCACCGAACGCATCGCCGGGGACCACGACGACTCCGCGGTCAATCACTGCATCGACCCACCCCTCAGGAACCTTCGGCATCGCATAAAACGCGCCCGCGGGTTCGGGACAGTCCAATCCCATCTCTTCGAGCCCCGAAAGTACCACCTCACGGCGCTGTTCGAACGCCGCCACCATCTCATCAACTGGGTCCTGTGGACCAGATAAAGCTGCTTCAGCGGCGTACTGTGCCGGTGCACTTGCACATGCCTGTGCATACTGGTGGACACGAAGCATCCGCTCAATCCGCTCGTGTGGCCCAGTAACCCAACCAAGTCGCCAGCCAGTCATCGAATACGTTTTCGAGCAGGCGTTGACCACAACGACGTTTCCTTTTTCAGTAAATTCAAGGGGTGTTCGGTGTTCGCCCTCGAAAACGATGTGCTCGTAGACCTCGTCGCTGATACAGAGGATGTCGTGGTCATCAGCAATTTCGGCAAACTGTTGCATATCCGCTGGTGACTGGACAGCCCCGGTCGGATTTGCTGGGCTATTGACGACGAACGCTTTTGTCTTGGGAGTGATGGCCTCCTCGACTGCCTCGGGGTCAAGAGTCAAATCATCCCGGAGGCCCACTGGGACTGGCGTTCCTCCCGCAAGGTGAGTGAGTGCATCGTACGAAACAAACCCAGGGTCGGGAATGATGACCTCGTCCCCCACATCAATGTGTGCTTCCATGGCAATGTGAAGGGCCTCGCTCCCACCTGCAGTTGCGATGATGTTCTCCGGGTCAACGGAGAGGTCATTATCACGCGCATATTTTTCTGAGATGGCTTCTCGAAGCTCCAGTGTCCCTTTATTTGAGGTGTACGCATCGCTCTGTCCGGATTCAATAGCGGCAATAGCTGCCTCACGGGCATGCGCTGGCGTCGGAAAGTCGGGCTGTCCCAGCCCAAGGTTGATTGCATCGTCCCCAGCCGCCTCGAACACTTCACGGATACCGCTAATCGAAACACGTTCGACTCGCGATGAAAACGGTGGCATACTCACACAGGCGTTCCGAGACTGAATAACTCTTGATACTCGCATCCAGCAAGCCTTTGCTTGCTGATATCCAATCGTTGGATATGAATGCACTGACGGGAGTGACAGTAGCTGACCGGGCTATCGTCGTCAACGAGACTCTCGTCATTTCAGACTTGCATATTGGGAAAGCAGCGTCTGCTGGTGTGCAACTTCCTGTCGGTGGTGGTGAACAGATGGTGGAACGTCTAGAAGCGCTGTGTCAAAAGTTCACGCCGGAAACAATCGTTATTGCTGGTGATTTACTCCACTCGTTTGAGACCATCCCACGGCTTGCTGAGGAGACGATAGCCGGTCTCGAACGCGCAGCAGCAGCTGCTGGTGCTGAAATCGTTGTCACTCCGGGTAATCACGATACGCTACTGGAAACGCTCTGGTCCGGTCAGTTATCGCCGGAATATCAGATTGGTGAGACGGTAATAACGCATGGCCATGTTGCGCCAGAAACCGGCGCAGACCGATATATTATCGGACATGACCACCCGACAATCGCTGTTGAAGGGGCTAGATATCCCTGTATTCTCGCTGGTGACGCAGTGTACAACGATGCGGACCTGCTGGTCCTCCCGTCGTTCAACGACCTCGTCAAAGGTATCAATGTGACTGAGTTATCAGCAAGCGAGTTTCTCTCCCCGATGCTTACGTCTGTGCGGGAGTTACGACCTATCGTCTACGACGCCGCCTCGAACGAACCACTCCATTTTCCGTCAATTG
>PUNZ01000203.1 GCA_003551945.1 Halovenus sp.
CCGGCAGGTGAGCGGCGTGCGTATGAGTGCACGTGTGGGGAAGTGACGGTCACTGTCGTTCGATGAACAACCAGCCAAAACAGCGACAATCCAACCACTGTAACCGCAATCGTTTTTCACACAGCGACCATGTCGAGTGACGTGAACATTCGCGGTGTCGTTGTCGATGTTGGTGACGGTCGCACGGTCGAAACAGCGTATGGCGAATCAGAACTCTGTGAGATAACGGTTCGTCCGGACGAGGGACGTGGGGAGCAGACAGCCGTGACACTCTGGGGGAAATGGAGCGAAACCGGCGGGTATCTCGAAGCCGGAATGGAACTCGCCTGTTATGACCTCAAAGAAACGGAGTTCAACGGCGAGACACAGTACAGCACGCAACAAGGTTCGACAGTGGTCGTGGAGCCAGGGTTTTTAGTTGACGTGACGAGCGTTCGCGCCTGGATTCAGTGTCCCCGAATGTACTATCTGAACAAACTTGGGGGAACTGACCTCGCGGAACCAGTCGTCCTTGGAACAATCGTACACGAAGTCTTTGGGGACCTCTTGCGCGGCCGCGATCTCGATGGAGCCGTCGAGACACGAATTGAAGAAGCCGCACTCGACCTCGGGCTGCTTGGTGCAGACCGCGATAGCATCCGTGAAACCGTTCGCCAGCACGCAGCGGCTATCGAAGGCTGGCTGCAACAGGGGACGCTCACCGAACGAGATAACTGGCGCTCTGAGCAACTGCTGGTGAGCGAACGGTACGGTCTCAAAGGACGCGCAGATGCCGTCCGCCGTGGAATCCCTGTTGAACTGAAAACCGGGAAAAACACACGACGTGACCCTCGCTTTCAGGACAAGGTACAGGCTGCCTGCTATGCGCTTATTCTGGGCGAAAAACGCGACCAGCAACCCGACACGGGCACCCTCCTCTATACGAAAAATGCAGCACTCGAACGGACAGAAGAGAGCGGCGATCTCTCCCCAGCAAAGGACTTTTCAATCAATCCCGGATTCTGTAACTTCGTCTTACGGGCGCGGAACGAACTCGCCGCGATGGAGGCGAACATCAGGGTGCCAACCGGCTACGAAGCGGATGCAAAATGTGAGTACTGCTTCGAACAGGATACCTGCCTTGCCGTTTCAGGTCGGCTTGACCAGGAATCGAAGGCCGGCCAAATCGGGACGCCGATTCCCGCCGAAGAGCAGGAATATTTCAACCGGTTCTATCGCGCTATCGAGGAAGAGCGTCGAGAGGTCCACCGCGAGTATGCAAAGCTCTGGGAGCAAACACCCGAACAACGTGCCGATGACGACCGCGCATTAATTGGACTGGAACCGACTAGCCGCCGCGAACTTGATGACGGCCGGTGGGAACTCAGAGCAACCGGGACCGGTGCCGTCTCAAAGATACGGGAAGGTGATATCGTGCTGGCGAGCGATGGCAACCCAGTCGGCGGAAACGCGGAGCTCGCTCGTGTCGAACGGCTGGGCGATATCGACGACGGCGAGGTCGTCGTTACGACCGAAGAACCCGTCAGCCTTCGACGACTCGACATCTATCCCTCGGAACTCTCGAACGACCGGTTGCTGACTGCCCTCCATGATGCCTTGCTTACCCAACCCCCAGAGTGGAAAGACCCATTGTTTGGTCGACGAGAGCCCGATTTTGTCGACAGTTCCGAGACCTTCATCCCGAACAACGACGCACAGGACAACGCGGTTCGAATGGGTGTGACTGCAGAGGATTTCTCGTTGATTCACGGCCCCCCGGGAACCGGGAAGACCTACACGCTCGCCCGACTGGTTCGGGCGCTAGTCGAAAATGGAAACCGCGTGCTTGTCTCCGCGTTTACGAACCGTGCAGTCGATAACGCACTGGAAGCACTCGAAGAGCAGGGCTATAGCGAGATGCTCCGGTACGGGACCGAAAGCGGCGTTAGGGACGATATGCAGCAGTATCGGCTCCGCCGCACGGGCGACCCAGAAACGGTCGCTGGGAATCTCCAGAACGCGCCAGTGGTTGCGGCGACGACGGCTTCCTGTGGCTCACGTGCACTGCGAACCCAGTCATTCGACGTCGCTGTCGTCGACGAGGCCGGGCAGTTGACCGAACCCGCGACGCTTGCGGCAGTCGCCCTTGCCGACCGATTCGTCTTGGTTGGCGACCACAAACAGTTGCCACCGGTCGTTCGGGCCGAAAACGACCTCCAGGAGTCGCTGTTCGAGCGACTCATTGAGGAGTATCCGGATGCTGGTGTCATGCTCGACAAACAGTACCGCATGGCCCAGCGGATTCAAGCGTTTCCCTCCGGCGAGTTCTACGACGGAGCGCTCCGCCCGGCAACAGCCGAAGTTGCGGGACAGCGTCTCGATGACCTCAGTGGTGTCAATGCGGAAACGCTCCCGGCAGAGTTACAGGACCAAGTTACGTTTATCGACCCCGACGGTGCAGCGGACGGAAACGTCAACCGCGAAGAGGCAGAGACCGTCGCAAGGGTGGTCCAGTCATATCTCGACGCAGGGGTCGAACCGGAAGATATCGGCGTTATCGCGCCATTCCGTGCACAGGTAGCCACCATCAAACAGCGAGTCCCAGAAACAATCGCTGTCGATACAGTCGACCGGTTTCAGGGCTCAAGCAAAGAGGTGATTATTGTCTCGTTTGTGGCAACAGGCACCCTCGATGGCCCGCTGTTTGAGGATTACCGGCGGGTGAATGTGGCGCTCACACGCGCGAAGAAAGCGCTCGTTCTTGTGGGAGACGAAACGGCACTGCGAACCGATGATACGTACGCCCGAATGGTTGAGTGGGCAACGTAATCGGCTGCCCCTAGTCGTCGAGTGCGTAACGGGGCTATCCACCAGTTGTTCGGTTGCCTAAGCGACCACAATCACTTTTCCAGACGCCCCCAAATGCAGGGGTATGTCCGTTCGCGTGCCTCTCGGCGATGAGTTGTTGACGCTTTCCCTTCCTGAGTGCAACGTAACCGTTGCCGAACCGGTTGGTGGTAAGCCGGTTGACCTCAACTCAGCCGCTCGGGACGCGCTGGACTCGCCACATGGTCCGGCACTGAGTGAGGTTGTTTCGCCTGATGAGACGGTAGCGGTCGTCGTGACCGACGTGACGAGGGCAACGCCGGATGACGTATTGCTTGAGGTACTCTGGGAGAGACTCACAGCGATTGGTCTCAACCGTGACCAGCTACAGGTCGTCGTCGGATTAGGGCTGCACCGACCACTGACCGACGAGGAAATTACCGAAACAGTTGGGGACTTTACCGACTGTACGGTTAATCATGACCCTGAACGGACGGTAGAAGTCGGAACCGTAGATGGCTGTCCGATAGAGCTGTTTGAGCAGGTCGTCGAGGCGGATGTTGTCCTGTCGACGGGGATGGTCGAACCGCACCAGTACGCTGGCTTCTCCGGCGGGGCGAAAACCGTCGTTATTGGGGCTGGCGGCGAGTCACAGATTCGGTACTCACATGGCCCGGAGATGCTTGGTAGGGATGGCGTTCGACTGGGCCGAATCGACGAAAACCCATTTCGGTCGTTTTTGGACCGAGCAGGCGATATTGCAGGCGTCGAGTTCTGTCTGAACGTCACTCACAGCCCAGCAGGGCTGTTAGGCGTTGCTGCCGGAGCCCCACGAGCAGTCGTCTCCGAGCTGGCTGCGACTGCGCGGGAAGCACTTGCAGTTGAAGTCTCTGGTTCGTACGATGCAATCGTAGCCGGCGTGAGTGCGCCAAAGGACGCAAACCTGTATCAGGCGAGCCGGGCACCGACCTACGTTGCCCTCGGAGCACACAACCCCCTCTCGCCAGAGGGAACGCTGGTTGTCCCGGCACGCCTGCCGGAAGGCGCAGGTGAAGGAACCGGCGAGCAGCGGTTTTTCGAACAGCTTTCCACGGCTGCTGATGCCGAGTCCCTCTATCAATCGATGAAAAACGGCTATGAGCCCGGAGCACAGCGGGCGTTCGTCGTTGCCAAGATGCTCAGAGACCAGTCGGTGACAGTGACTAACAGCACCTGCCCGGAGCTAGTTGAGCAATGTTTGATGAGCGCTGCTCCGACCGTTGAGGATGCTATCGAGCCAGGAAGCGATGTGCTAGTTGTCCCAGATGCGCTTAACACACTATTGCTTGACAAGGGCGACACTACTGCTTGAGAAGGGCGACAATAACGAAGCAGTCGGACGATTTATGACAGAAAGCGCAGAGCGAGCGGCGACAGTGCAAGCGCGAGCGCAGACAGAAGGACCACATAATCAGCGAATCGGAGACGGAGGCGGGGCAGCGTTGGATTCCACGCAAAACATCTGGCCTGTAGTGCAAGCGAAAGCCGTTCGGAGCGTGAGAGCGCGCGAGCGGCGGACAACACAGCAATCCGTCCTGCTCGGTCGGGCACTGACCGGGCGTCCCCACCACGGGCCCGAATCGCCTCTCGTACTTGTAACACGTCACGGCGAACCAGCGGAATAAACCGAACAGTCAGTGAAACAGCGACGCCAAGTAGCTGTCCTACTTTCCCTGGAACCGTCTGTTGAATAGCCGCTCTGGTATCACGAACCGGTGTTGAGTAGACGAAAGCAGCGCTCACCAGCAACACAGGAACGACGCGGCTGATTGCCTGTGCGGACCCAATCGCGCTGTCGAGGTCAAAAAACGGAAAAGAAAGCGTGATTCCGGCAATTACCGGAACGATGGCAAGCGTTGCCAGCACAATCCAGTATTCCCGGAGCGCAACATGGACGGATAGCCCAGCAGCCCAGAGAGAAAGGACACCCAAGCCGAACATGAGCAGCGTCCACTCAGGGCGGATAACGGTCACCGCAGCGATGGCAAATCCAAACTGAAACGCCAGTTTCGAACGCGGATCAAGGCGGTGTGCCAGCGTTTGACCAGGTGTATATCTCAGCATGGGAGTCCTCTAGGTGAGCTTACTCATTCCGAGCGGTTTCCGGAACACGGACATTAATTCTTTCGAGCGAATTGCTCACCTCAGATGGGTTTCCTTCAATGGCAATAGTCCCGTTATCGAGTCCAATAACCCGCTCGGCGTGGGAAAACACATCGCGTATATCGTGGGTCACCAGAATTATGCTGGTTCCGTCTTCATGAAGCGTTTTCAGGTGGTCGAGAACCGATTGACGTGCCGACCAGTCAAGTCCAGTAAAGGGTTCATCAAGCACCAGGTGTGCTGGTTCCATGGCAAGTGCGCCAGCGATGGCGACGCGTGATTGCTCACCACCGGAAAGCGATTCAATGCGGTCATCTGTGCGGTCAGCTAAGTTGACGGCTGCAAGTGCAGTCTCAACACGTCGGTCGATTTCCTCATGGGAGAGACCGAGGTTTTCCGGGCCAAATGCAACGTCCGCCCCCACAGTTGCCGCGACAAACTGGTC
>PUNZ01000187.1 GCA_003551945.1 Halovenus sp.
AGATAACAGTAGTTCCGGATACGCTGGTTCATCGAGATAGAAGAAATTCGGTGTCCGAACCTCGTCATCGTAGGTGGTGTGAAACACCTGTGTGGTGGCAGGGCTCATCGGTGGGACCAGCCACGACCATTCACCTGTCACCTCACGACCTGCGTCACGTTCGTTTCGCTCAAACTGGGCGAACTGGTCGGTCACAGTATGGTGGTCGATGATTCTGACGCCTGCGTCATCATACGAGTGTAACACGGCCTGATTGAGCACGACAAGCGCCTGGTCTTTCCAAAGCGAACGGTTACCAGAGGTATCTAATCCTAGTTGGGTGGCAATCTCAGGAAGCATATCGTAGCGGTCAGTGTCGGCAAAGTTGCGCGCCCCGATTTCAGTTCCTAAATACCAGCCGTTGAATGGGGCAGCAGTGTACTGAATACCGCCGATTTCCAGCCGCATGTTGGAGACGATAGGCACATCATACCACTGGAGGTCAAGGTCAGCAAACCAGTCGTACTCGGGATGGCTGAGGCTGACTGATTCGATGAGCGACTCGGGAACCTCGAAAAGTTCCGGTTCGTTATCGCGGATTTGAATAATGTGCGGGAGCACGTCGAACGCGGTTCCCTCTCCCTCCCAGCCACGGGATTGACAGTACTCCGTGAGTTCGACTTCCGATGGGTCACCAACGATTCCATCGGGAGTGTCGTAGCCAGCATACCGGAGAAGCTGGTAGTTCCAGAACCGAACCTGTGGTTCACCCTGTTGTCGTGGCTTGAAGATGGTGATTGTTGGACGGATATCTCCCCCATTTCGAGCGTACTCGATGTGCCGGCAACACGCCTTGTGAATGTCCTCAGCAGTTGTGAGTTCGCGTTCGTCGAAAACGTCCAGTGACTGCCAGAACAGCCGTCCAACACAGCGGTTACTGTTTCGCCACGCCATCCGCGCACCGTGTTCAAGCTCTTCGAACGTATGCGTATACTGGCCAGTAAGGGCGATTTCCCGCTCGATATCTGCAATACGAGACTCAATAGCCCACTCCCTGTCGAGTTCCGTATAACACCGCCTGATAAACGACCGCGCCTTCTTGCGCATCGTTTCCGGGTCGTACTCGGGAATGGACTGGTGCATTGCTTTGGTGTTGGTTGCAAGCGTCCTAAGCCTGACGAAGGAGCGTTCGACACAGTGAGCCGGATGTGTGTAGAGACCATATCACACGAGATGGTCGTGTCGAACCGTACGGGTTTTAAAGTCGGATAGCAAAGGGCCCGTAAGGTCGATATCTATGGAAATGCCACGACGGATGAATACATACTGTCCGCACTGCAGAGAACACCACGAACACGAAGTTGAGAAGGTCCGAACCGGCCGGTCATCAGGTCTGAAAAAGATTAACGACCGCCAGCGAAAACGCCAGTCAGGCATCGGGAACGACGGGAAGTTCTCCAAGGTGCCCGGTGGAGACAAACCAACGAAGAAGACACAGCTCACCTACCGCTGCAGCGAGTGCGGAAGCGCACACCAGCGCAAAGGATGGAGAGCAGGACGACTGACATTCCAGGAGTAAACCATGGCAGGAAATTTCTATCTCGTCGGCTGTCCAGACTGTGAAAACGAACAGGTCATCTTCAGCAAAGCCGCAACAGAGGTCTCGTGTGCGGTCTGTGGCCACACACTTGCCCGTCCGACAGGCGGGAAGGCAACGCTCGAAGGGGACGTTCTCGAAACTGTCGAAGCACGATGAAATTCAGTGGCTGGCCCACACAAGGCGAACTGGTCGTCGGTCGCGTCGAGGAGATTGAAGACTTCGGTGTCTTCATTGACCTCCTCGAATACCAGGACAAGCAGGGGCTCTGTCACATCAGCGAGGTCGCCTCCGGGTGGATTAAAAACGTCCGCGACCACGTCAGCCCGGACCAGCGCGTCGTTGCAAAGGTGCTCGATGTCGACGAAAACGCCCAGCAGATTGACCTCTCGTTGAAGGATGTCAACGACCACCAGCGCAAGGACAAAATCCAGGAGTGGAAAAACGAACAAAAGGCCGATAACTGGATGGAGATTGCCTTCGGCGAGGATGTCAGCGACGAGGAGTACGCCGAGACGGCAAACGCGCTGTTGGTTGAGTACCCATCGCTGTACGATAGCTTCGAGGCTGCAGCCATCCACGGCGAGACAGCACTCGAAGAGACCGACTTGGAGGAAGAGACGATTGCGGCAATCGTCGAAACCGCACGAGAAAACGTCTCAGTTCCGTACGTGGCAGTGACAGGCTACGTCGACCTCGAATGTGCCGCAAGCGACGGGGTAGACGTTATTCGGGACGCCCTACAGGCAGCGGAAGGAAAAGGAGAGATTCCCGAAGAAGTCGACCTCGAAGTGACCTATGTCGGTGCGCCCGAGTACCGCATCGAGGTACAAGCACCGGATTACAAAACTGCAGAGGGACAACTCGAAGCCAGCGCTGACCGCGCGGCAACGGTCGTCCGCGAACACGGCGGGGAAGCGGAGTTCCACCGCGAGCGCCGAGTCGACGACGAGTAGCTGCCCGTCTCGAATCACTCTTTTCACATATGAAATCCACAATTCGGGTCTGTTTGGAGTGGGAAAGAACACATGACAGGCCAGTCTATACCCTCTCAAATACCTGCCCAGACTGCGGTGGTCAAGCAGTAAACAGCGCCCCAGCCCCATTTTCGCCTGCTGACCCGCATGGCGAGTATCGACGCGCACTTAAGCAGCGCAACACCGAATAAGGGGTATGGACGATTTCGATATCGAGTACGTTGCGGAGCCAACGCTCGAAGAACCAGTGCTAATCGAGGGGTTGCCCGGCGTCGGTCACGTGGGAAAGCTCGTCGTCGAGCAGCTAGTGGAGGAACTTGAGAGCCAGTTAGTCTGTGAACTGTTTTCGACGCATCTTCCCCCACAGGTAAGTGTCGAAGATGGCATCACCTCACTGGTGAGCATCGAAGTGCATGCCATCGAAACCGATGCAGACGACCTGCTCGTCGTGACTGGTGACCATCAGGCACAGGACTCGGTCGGGCATTACGGGTTGACGAATGCGATTTTAGACATCGCAGCTAAGTTCAATGTGACCCAAGTGTACGCCTTAGGTGGTGTCCCAACCGGGGAGCTCATCGAAGAATACGGTGTTATCGGCGCAACGACAACCGAAGAACAACAAGCGCCACTGGAAGCAGCAGGCGTCGAGTTCCGTGGTGACGAGCCCGCTGGCGGAATCGTCGGCGTCAGCGGCTTGCTCCTTGGCCTTGGCAAGCGCCGAGCGGTCCCCGCGGCATGTCTGATGGGCGAAACCAGCGGTTATCTGGTCGACCCGAAAAGCGCAAAAGCAGTGCTTGAAATACTCCAAGAGCTCATCGGCTTTGAGGTTGACTTCGGGTCGCTCGAAGAGCGCGCGGATGAGATGGAGGATGTGGTCAGAAAAATACAGGAGATGGAACAAAGTGCAGCGCCGGCACCGACCGACGAGGATCTGCGATATATCGGGTGAAAACACGGAAGTAACTGGCGCTCGTTACTATACAGAGCGTCTGAACAGGGTCAGACGTGGGTCTCACAAACGTACCGATTCAGCGAATTATGCGTGTTCCAGCCGGTACGGCCAATAATCAGCTTCTCGAAGCGCTTTGCCGACAGCTTTGTGAAACTCCGGGAAGGTCTTGAACTCCTCGTCACCGTCAATATGCGCAAAGATATCATCAACGCTGACGACGCGGTCGTAGTCGATTCGTACCGGGTGGTCGCCGTACTCCTCGACGAACTCCCCCGCAGTGAACGGGAAATCCTCGTCTTCGTCGACTTTCTTGGCAAGCACCGCGTGGCCGTATTTGCGGCCGCCCTCGCTGCCCTCCTCGCCATCAGGGTCGTGTGGCCAGTCCATAGTTGACTGTACGGGGAACCACGCAAAAGGATTTCTCCTTTGCGCTCGCAAACCAAAGACCGGCCGCAAAGAACTTGCGGCGGAGTATCCGACAGAGAGACAAGATATGAACCCTTTTACAGATTGATTGGAAAAGTGGGATAGAATGTGGTTTGACGCAGCAGTCGTGGAGTCGGTTGTCGAATCGCTGCCTCTGTGGGCAGCGTTTGTCGTGCTAGGGTTGTCGTATGTTGGGAGTATCTATGTTATTGTCCCGCTGACGATTGCTGTCTACCTTCGCGATAGAGCACCACGAGCATCGTATTGGCCCGTTGTGGTGCTGTCAGCATACGCTCTGTTTGTATTCATGAAGCCACTGTCTGGGATTGAGCGACCAGAGGTTGACTCACCGCTTGCCGAGGTGAGTCTTCCCGTTGTGCTTGAACAACTCCATCAGCTAGCGGTTGGTTTTGAGACGGAAAGTTTCCCCAGCGGCCACGCAATTGCGGCGACGGTCTTCTATGGCCTCATTCTTGTCGATACCGAGTGGAGGACGCCGTGGAACCGGACATTCGGCATTGTTGTCGTACTCCTCAGCGTCTATTTTTCACGTGTCGCGCTCGGTGTCCATTTTATTGGAGACGTTGTTGGCGGTGCACTCATCGGTATTGTCTTTCTCGCCTTCTTGCTGTGGCTTCACGAGCGGTTCGAAGCGCCTGAAAAGACGGTTCTTGTCATTCCAGTCTCGCTCGCTCTCGGGGGGGTCGTTGTTGGAGAGGTAACTGAAGGCGTCGCGTTGTTGGGTGCAATCGGTGGTTTCTATCTGTTCCAGACGAAAGGTCGCACAACGTTACACACGTTTTTTGGACAAGAGGCGAGCCCAGACTCAGACGGGTGAGAAGACAGTTTCTGAGAGGACAGGATGAAAAAGAAGTGCAAGAGTACCCGTAGGTATCGCATAACTACCCGCACTCAGGGAGGATTCACCTGAACGTAGTCGGTTCGTACCGCTTCGACATGCGGTGACACCCGCGCCGAAGGGTCGAAAGTAATAACCCCCGAGGCACGTACCGACCTGTATGAGCAACGAGCCGGGGGAATACTATACCGAAGAACGCTGGCAAAACTGGATAAACCGGCTCCGGGAAGAGGAGATCGACCCGGAGGAAGAAGATTCCGCGCGACTACTGTTGAATCTGCAGGATGATACAGCAATCGCCGTCGCAAAGATTCTCACTGATTATGACGATGGCCCCCTCGATGAGGAAGCGGCCATCGACGAATTAAGCGATATCAGTCAGATTGTCCTTTCGGAGGTTTCCTTCGAAGACGAGGAAAAAGGGATGCTAATCGAAGGCGTCCAGACCTCACTGATGTGTGTGTTCTACGCCGCAGAGGAGTTTGTCGTCAACGGCGCTCCTGACGATGCAGGCGTGACCGAGTATATCACCGCGGCAGCCGACGCAGAACAGGAAGATGAACTTGACGCTGCGCTCGG
>PUNZ01000005.1 GCA_003551945.1 Halovenus sp.
AAAAGCTCTCATCACAAGGGGCTGAGCGGGGGTAACTGTTCGTCATCGCCACCATTCGCCTATCAGCTATCCATAGATAAAAACTCCGTGCTCGGGTCGTTGGACGGAAACGTCTATGCACCTACGCCCCAAAAATGGCCATATGGCAAGTCAACCCTGCGATGGGTGCGGGGACTCCGTCACCATCGGTGGCGGCATTGCAAACATCTGGACGTTCAACCACGAGCCAACGGGCGGCCTCGAACTCGAATTAGCTGATGGCTCTGAGCATTTTCTCTGCTATGACTGTATCGACAGATTACCCGATGACCGTGAGGTCACTGCAGCCGATGTGAACTCCCTCTGATACCGCACAGCCACGGTTAACTTTGGTGTTCGAGACCGGCCTGATATTTATATACGAAGCCCCGGCCAGTCCCGTCTGTGACCTTCCTCATCGGTCGAACCACCGACGCTGGACCGACCGCTTGCCTTGGTCAGTATCGGGCACGGGATGGCAGTGCAGGCGCACCGCTTGCACTTGATGTTGATGGCCCACACGTGCTGTTGGTCGTTGGAAAGCGTGGCTATGGTAAGTCGTACACGCTGGGTGTGCTAGCGGAGGAACTTGCCACAACGGCCGGCATAGCTCCAGTTATTCTCGACCCGATGGGGGTATTTGAGACGCTCGAAACTCCCTCTTCGGATGCTTCGGGCGTTCCAGTACATGTCTGTCGACGTCCCCAGATTGATCCCAACTCTCTTGACCCACGAGCATGGTGTCAGATGCTGTCACTTGCTCCAGAGGGTGGTGCAGGCGGACTCCTCTGGCAAGCAGCCAGTGACTGCAACTCAATTGGTGGTATGCGAGCACATATTGACCGTCGTGACGCCCCGTGTTCCGAGCGTCGGGCGGCATTGAATCACCTCTCGCTTGCTGAATCCTGGGAAGTGTTTGATACAGAGGGACTCGGCATACAGCACCTATCCACCAGCGAGGCGACCGTTATCGACCTCTCTGGATTGAGCGAGCCAGCAATGAACGCGGTTGTGCATGCCGTTGCCCGATTGCTCTATCAAGCACGAATCGCACAGGAGATGACGCGCTTGCCATGGCTCATACTTGATGAGGCGCATATTTTCTTTGAGGGCATTGGCGCACCCGCTCTTGAGACCATACTTACTCGCGGCCGTGCACCCGGTGTTAGTCTTGTGACCGCAACGCAGCGACCGAGCGCGTTACCATCGGTCGCGCTGTCACAGGCTGATATTCTCTGTTCTCACCGATTGACAGCCCAACCAGATATCGACGCGCTTGAACGGATTCAGCCGACGTATCTTGCGGGTGATATTGCAACAGTGTTGCCCCAGCGTCCGGGAGACGTTGTTCTCGTTGATGATGCCACTGAATCAGTGCATCCAGCGACTATCCGAACTCGCAAAACGGTCCACGGTGGTGATAGTCCGAAAGTTAGTGACCGCTAGTGGCCGTGAGTCACCAATACGTGCGAACCATTCGCTCTGCGGTTTCAAGCCCATTGGCCAGTGCCGCGTGAACCCGAGCTTCTCCAGCGACCCAGTCACCGGTAACGTACAGCCCATCGTATTCAGCACTCCGAAGCACGCCCATCGGTGCGCCACCTTCAGGGAGGGCATATCGCCAGCCCTGATGGTCGGTCCATGCAGGCTCTGTGAGTCGCTCATCGTCGATAATCTCGGCAGTCATCTCCGCAAGCGCTGTAATATTCTTCTCAGGCTCCTCGTCATACTGACGCTGTGACCAGTCATGATTTGCTTGCACAATCAGCACTGATTGGCCATCCGGGACGTGTCCCGGTTTGCACTCTTCGCGTGAAATCCAGCCAATTTCGTGGTCTTTCCCAGGATTAACAAGCCCGTAGTATGGTACGTCCAGTGAAAAATCGTATCCCAAGACTGCAGTCCAGATTGTCCGGTATTCGACGTCTTGGATTGTCTCAAGCAAGTCCTCCTTAGTTTCACTTTCCCACTCTGTCTTCTGGAGCAATGTTGCGGTCTGTGGTGCTGGTGGGTTACATACCAGCAAATCAAACGGCCCCCACTCTGTATCCTCCGTATCGGTTGCTGTCCATCCAGCAGACGATTTGGCAAGCGACGCAATCCGGGTTCGACGGTGAAGCGTGGCGTCTGTCTCCGCAAGCAACCGTTTACCAATCTGGGTCAATCCTTGCTCGTAGGTCAGTCGTTTGGGGCCGGACTCTCGCCCTGGTGAAGTGTTCCCGTCGTTATCAAAGACCCAGATTGGCTCGGTTAGTTCGCCGAGTCCGTCGGTATCGAGGTGGTCGGTGAGAAGGTCAGTTACTCGTTCATCGGTTGATTTGACGTAATTTGCCCCGTAATCGTATGTAATTTCGCCACGGCGTCGGGTTGCCGCTCGCCCACAGACGCCTCCTGATTTCTCAAGGAGCGTTATCTCTGCGTCTGTCGTATTTGAAAGCACATACGCTGCTGCACAGGCCGCTGCGCCTGCTCCGATAATCCCGACGTGCATGCTCTGGTGTTGGAGCGAGGATATTAACCACCATTGGTTGCTTACGGTCGCATGCGGACTGCGTCTAAGATATGTGCCACTACCTTTATTTTAGAGCCAGCAAATCATCGACTAGAGAAAGACAATTTATGATAACGGAGTTATCCAGAAGACGATTTGTCGCTGGAATGTGTGGGTCAGTTGCCGCAGCGACGGGACTTGCTGGCTGTCTTGGCGACGACGATGACGAGGTTTCCGTTCCCGATGCTGAGTTTCGTATCATTAACCGGGAGGAAACCGAGATGCCAGGCGGTGGTGATGATGCACCGGATGGTTCCCAGTTTACCGTCGAATACGCTGGTGAGGAGTTAACGCCCGATAATACGCATTCAATCGAGCTTAGACCTGCAGAAGGAGTGTTGTTTGATTCGTGGGCTCCAACCGAGGAGGAACCAATCACGGATGGGGACACTGCACAATTTATCGTTGGTGATGATACGGTTGCCTCCGGCGAGGAAGTGCTATTCGTCTGGATGTCACCTGATGGTGAGCGTGAATCGGAGCTGAACAGTGAGATGATGCCATAAACTGGTTTTTTCGCAATTCGATTCCCCAAAGAATCGGAGTCACTGCGGGTAGTGCTCGTGCCACGGCTTCGCTCGCTCGAGAGCAGCGCTTGCCGCAAGGACTTTGTCGTCTTGATACGGTTGGCCTACAATCTGTGCGGCGGCGACTCCTTCGTTAGCACAGAGATGGCCCACTGGAACAGAGGCGGCAGGATGGCCGGTCCAGTTGAACGGCCATGTGAGTGCCAGTTCCCAATCCTGTCCACGGTCGGTTTCACGGTCCATCTGGGCGGTTGCAAGCGTCGGTGTGACTAGTAGGTCATACGTTTCGTAACAGTCCTGCACTGCATCAAACAACTGCGTGCGGACGAGACCTGTTTGTGCGACATCTTCAATAGTTTTCTCGTCGCCGATTGCAAGCAATTCCAGCAGACTCTCCGAGACCGCATCAGGATGGTTCCGGAGGTTGATTCCGACTGTTTCCTCAACGACGGCTGCGACACCGACGAACGTGGTTGCAAACGTGGTCTCAACCGTCTCACAGAGCTTTTCGAGACTAACCCCGTGGTCAATTGCTACGCGTTCAACCGTCGCTCCTGAGGCTGCCAGTGCTTCGACTGATTCGGAAACGGCCTGTTCAATCCGTGGATCGACAGGGAATACATCCAGGTCAGGGCTGTAACCGATTGTTAACTCATCAATTGGTTGCTCCACTGCTGCCTGAAAGTCGATATCAACTGGAACGCTCGCAGGGTCTCGTGGATGGTAGCCGGTGATTACATCAAGTATGAGCGCCGCATCCTTGACGGTTCGAGTAAGTGGCCCCATCACGGAGTGGTGTGTTTTTGTCCCGAAGGCGTTTGGCCGCGAATCAAGTGGAACGAGCCCGTAAGATGGTTTGTGTCCGAATACGCCACAGGCTGCTGCTGGAATCCGAATTGAACCGCCGGTATCGCTTCCCATCGCGGCAGAGGCCATTCCGGCGGCGACGGCTGCTGCTGACCCGCCCGAAGACCCCCCAGCGTTGCTGTCTGTATCGAGCGGCGATGCTGTTGGTCCGATATACTTGTTATCGGTCACGCCTTTGTGTCCAAACTCTGGTGTGTTGGTCTTTCCAATAATTACTGCTCCTGCGTTTTCGAGTCGTTCGACGACGGCTGACGTTCGTTCTGCGACGTATCCCATCTCGCCGACGAGTTTCACTCCGTAGGAATGCGGAACGCCCGCTTTCATATCACGAAGATCTTTCAGGGCAATTGGGACGCCGTGAAGTGGGCCCCGTACCTCTCCATCTGCGAGTTCTTGCTCCGCTTGTCGTGCTGTGTCCCGAGCGAGTTCATCGGTGACTGTCACATATGCATTGATTTCCTCTTCCCGCGCAGCTATCTCAGCAAGATACCGTTCAACCACCGCAGTTGGTGCGTACTCTTGATTCTGTATCTTTTCGGCCAACTCCACTGTTGATATAAATGGATCAATCTGCTCCCCGTTTCCCATGGCGTGGCTATACTGTCGGTTTCACATAATTGTTCGTGCTGTTGAATTTCAATCACCACATCGGATAAATATCAATATGTGTTAATATGTCTTTATGGGATAATGATTATTAGTATCCACATCGTTAATCATGACTGTGATGCCAACCTGCACTCGGTGTGACACTCGGATGAGCCACAACGACGAGACGACGAAACTCACAGAGTATACCTGTCCGTCGTGTCACGCAACAGAGATCGTCCGGAAGAATACGTATCGCGTTACTGCATAGTTTCAGCTGTTCGTGCTGTTCGATTGATTGGTTTTATATATTGGGACGAGCGAACGGGCGGATAGATGGATTCACGGAAAGTTATTCTGTTTGCGCTTGTCTTGATAGTTGCCAGTCTCGTGGTGGGGGTGTTTGTCTTTCTCGGGAATACACCGACGGAGACCGAAACCCAAACTCCAAGCGACGGTAACGACTCAGCACCTGACGAAACGACCGCTGAATCGACCGCCTTGTCGATTCACGACCTCTCTCTTCCTGAAGAGACTGTGGAAACGGGGGACTCATTGGCTGGCGAAGTTACCGTCTCTCCCACTAGTGAGGGAGTCGCAAGCGAGACAGTCACGTTTCAACTCATGAATGAGACAGGTGATGTTCTCGATGAAGAGACGGCCTCAGTCGAAACGAGTGATGAGCGTTCGCTCGCTTTTGCGGGCCTTGAACTCCCGGGCGATATGGATGAGGGGTCTGTGACTCTCGCCGCCACCGCACCAAGTTCGGGTGATGTCCTCGAAGAAACGCTGGATGTTGAGCTTCCCGTCGA
>PUNZ01000012.1 GCA_003551945.1 Halovenus sp.
AGCGCGAACCCGAAGAGGACGCCCGCACCGACGGTTGCGATGAACTCAATTCCCATCCATCCCACCGTTTTCCTCGCACAATCAAATGTTATTCTACTTGCCGCGGACTATCGGTGACGGGAAAGGTATTACCGACTGACTCCCATATCACCCGTTATGGCTGACCACGCTATCACCCTGTATCGGTTACAGGCCTGTCCGTTCTGTGAGCGAGTCGTTCGGCGGTTACAGGAGTATGGACTTGAATATACATCCCGGTTCGTCGAACCGTTGCACTCACGGCGAACAGCTGTCAAACGCGAAAGCGGTGTCAGAACAGTCCCGGTAATCATCGATGAGCGAACGGGAATCACGATGGCGGAAAGTGCAAACATCGTCAGGTATCTTGATTCGACCTACGGACCGGGCGGAGAGTACGAACAAGAAGCAGACGGAATGCCAGCCGACATCGCTCCCGGAGGTGACGCATAGATGAACCTGGATTTCGACGTTGTCGACCTTGGCTCAACCGACCACCCTGCAGTGGGAGATTCCGTTCCAGATTTTACCCGACCGCTGGTCTCTGCGGAGTACTGGGAAGATACGACACTGTCCTCACTGTATGAAGAGGGTCCGCTTTTGCTCGTCTTCCACTCGATGATTGGTGCGTTCCCGGCAACGTATCTCTGGCAGGAACTGCAAGAACGCGAGATTCCAACCAAGATTGACGCAGTCGGTCTCTCAATAGCAACTCCCTATGCCCATGCTGAATTTATCAGAAATCGGGGCCTTGCTGACCACGGTGTCCGGTTTTTTGCTGACCCAGCCAACACGGTTGCAAGCAAATACAATATCGAGATGGACCTTGATGACATGACCGGCATCTCCGAACCGCGGCCTGCAACCTTCGTGGTTGACACTGCTGGAACCATCACCCATGCATGGGTCGGTGACACAGTCCCGGCATTCCCCGACTATGATGAATTAGAAGCCGCTGTCAACGCAGTGATAGAAACGGATGAGTGAAAACGCAGACTCGACGAGCATTGAGCGTGCTGCCGACGCAATTGCTCGCGGCGACTTAGTTGTCTACCCAACGGAAACTGTGTATGGACTGGGAGCAAACGCGCTCGACGCAACAGCCGTTGAGCGCGTGTTCACGGCAAAACAGCGGGACCGGACCAAACCCCTATCGATGGCCGTTGAAAGTGTCTCAGCCGTTGGACAGTACGCTCCCCTGACTGACCGGGAACGAGCGTTTATGCAGGAGTTTCTCCCTGGACCTGTGACGGTTGTTGTTTCCACAGGGAAAGAGATTCCACCGGAGTTGGTGGGTGGTCGTAAGCGAGTTGGGATTCGCGTGCCGGACAACGAGATTGCGCTGGAACTTCTCGCTCGAACGCCGCCGCTTACGGCAACCAGCGCAAATCTAAGCGGCGGCAAAAGTGCGCGAACGGTTGCAGAACTCGACGACACACTGGTGGATGAGGTTTCAACGGTCATCGATGGAGGCCAAACACCCGGTGGCGGTTCGACTGTTGTTGATATCGAGAATGCCGAAATACATCGCCGTGGACTCTTGGTTGATGAGATTTCGACGTGGCTCGCAAAGACACACGCGTGAGGGATTCAGTTTTCGAGTTTAGTGGACAACTCCGGTGACTCGGGTTTGACCTTCGAGAGCCGCATCGCGTTCCCTGTCACACCGAGACTCATTCCCATATCGCCAATCACGACCGCGTGGATGACCGTTACAACTCCAAATGGAGCGCCGATAGCCAGGACTGCCTTCACAGCAAGGCTAGACCAAATGTTCTGTCGGATGACCCAGTTAGACTTTCGAGAGAGTGCATGGAGATAGGGAAGCCGTGTAAGGTCATCACTCATCAACGCGATATCGGAAGTGTCGAGCGCCGTGTCCGTGCCGGCCGCACCCATTGCGATTCCCACTGTCGCCGTCGCGAGTGCCGGTGCATCGTTTATGCCGTCACCAACCATTGCAGCGTACCCATGCGCAGATTCAAGCTCTTGAATCTTCTGCAGTTTCTCCTCGGGAAGCAATCCCGCGTGATACTCCTCAATACCGACGTCGGTTGCAATGGCTCTGGCAGCACCTGCGTTATCCCCAGTTAACATGACAACATGAACACCCTGCGCTTTAAGCCTTGAAATGGCCCACTGTGCGTTCTCTCGTGGTTCGTCCGAAATCGCAATTGCGCCGTAAAGCTGGTCTTCGGTCCCAACAAGCACGACTGACTTTCCTTCTTGCTCCAGCCGAGCGACCGTCGCTTGTACGGAGGGGGACTCGTGTGCATGGCCAACGGTCTCGTATTGGCTGACTGGCTGGCCACCGTCCGTTGTGGGAGCGGTTTTGCCAAGGTCAAAACCAAGGTCGGTGAACAGACCGGGTTTTCCCACAAAGTGAGTGGTTCCCTCAATCTCTGCGGAAACTCCTTTGCCAGCGAGTGCCTCGAACTGTTCAACCGTGAGTTCGGTACCATCGGTGTCGCGTGTTTTTGCGTGGTCGATAATTGCTTCTGCAATCGGGTGTTCGCTTCGGCGTTCGAGTGCACTCGCCCGTCGTAGTACCTCCGACTCATCGAGCGTGTCTAGGGGAATGACATCGGTGACCGAGAGTTCGCCTGTGGTTACGGTCCCAGTTTTATCAATCGCAATGACGTCTATGTCACCGGTTGCTTCGAGGTCGCGCCCAGTTTTAATCAATACGCCGTTTCGAGCGGCACTCGTAATTCCTGAGACAACACTGACTGGAGTCGAAATGACGAATGCACAGGGGCAGGCGATGACAATCAGCGTCAATCCGCGAAGGAACCATGTATTCCAGGCAGCACCGAACGCGAGCGGAGGAATAACCATCACGAGCAATGCTAGTGCAACGACAACGGGGGTGTAAACGCTTGCAAGACGGTCGACGAACTGCTCACGGTCGGTCTTCTCACGCTGTGCATCCTCAACCATCCGGATAATCTGTGCGATTGTCGAGTCAGCAGCCTCACTCGTTACCTTGATTTCGAGATATCCGTCCTCGCTGATGGTCCCTGCGTAGACCTCCCCACCTTCGGCTTTGTCCACGGGTACACTTTCGCCAGTGATGGGTGCTTGATTGATTGCACTCGCACCCTCTGTAATGACTCCATCCAATGGGATTTTCTCTCCGGGACGGACGATAGCCACTTCACCGACCGCAACCTGATTCGCGGGGACAGTCTCCTCCATTCCGTTACGACGGACGGTCGCCATATCCGGCGATAACTCCATAAGCTCTCGAAGCGAGCCACGGGCGCGGTCCATCGAGAACCGTTCGAGGAGTTCTGCAATGCTAAATAGCACAGCGAGCATCGCGCCTTCGAAGGCATGATGCGTAAGCACCGAACCAATAATGCCGGCAGTCATCAGGAAGTGGATATCGAGACTCCAGTTTCGAGCGGAGTAGTATCCGTTCCGAATAATGGGTGCGCCAGCGATTGCAGCGCTCAGTATGAAGAGGACGTGAGAGACGTTGAACGTGCGCCCGAAGAGTTCGAAGAGAAAGTGGTCAGCAGCAGGAACGACGAAATGCAAGACCATTCCGGCCGTTACCAAGATGCCACCGACGAGCGTTGCTATCCCTCGTCGGCTTTTCCAGATTTCTTGGGGTGTTCCAAAACGGCGCTCTTCATCAATTGTCGTGGCGTTGTACCCAGCGGAGGCAATGGAGGCGATAAGTTCCTCGGCTGTGAGAGCAGTGTCGTGGCTGATGGTGACCTGTCCGGTCGTTGGCTGGGTTTCGATTTCAGTAACTCCCTCCACATCTTCGAGCGCTTTTTGAACTTTTTGGGCACACGAAGGACAGTCCATTTCAGGAGCCGCCAGTTTTGTCGTTGTGTCGCTGGTTTCCACTCGGTAGCCGGAAGCAGTAATCCGGTCGCAGATATCTTTCTCGCTGAGCGTATCCGCATGAAACTCCACCACAACCACTCCAGTCG
This sequence comes from Halovenus sp., assembly GCA_003551945.1. Taxonomy (GTDB): domain Archaea; phylum Halobacteriota; class Halobacteria; order Halobacteriales; family Haloarculaceae; genus Halovenus. The sequence goes on from PUNZ01000012.1 coordinate 3,966, forward strand.
TTGCACGCGCGTCAACGTCGATGATGCCATCGAGGGTCTCGATGCTCTTCGTGACCTTGCCTGCACACGAGGAGCAATCCATTTGTGGGACGTTGAAGCGACGTGTGTCGGTTGCATGCGACGGCTCAACTGGACCTTCCGGGGACTCCATTAACTCACTGTAAGCTATCCGGAGAGATAGGCGTTATTTGGTGAGCACCAAATCAACTGGGACTTTCAGTTCAGTCTCTAGTGCTCAGTGAGTCGAGTGAGGAGTCACCTGCAACGAAGGTCGTAGCCAAATGGGCCTCTGCCCGCTGTAATCGGTACGAGAGGGTCGATTGTGGAACCCCTAACTCTTCGGCGAGGGTTGTGAGTGCAATCTCTCGGGGCGTTTCATAATAGCCACGAGCAACGGCGGCATGGAGGGCCTGTCGTTGTTCTGTGGGGAGCTCATCATCTCGCTGGGCGGTGACAGCAGCCCCTCCGGGGGTATGGTCGGAGAGGCGAAGGAGTTCCATGCCGCCGACATCCGTAATTTCAGTCCGGAGTGCAGCTGCAAACGAATCAATTGGCCCATCCCCTGGAAGAATTATCCGCCAGATGTACCGATTTGTCTCTTGCCGTGTCTCAAAAAGAAGGCCTTCACCAAGGTGTTCTAACGCAAGGTGAGGGACTGACGTGCAGACTTCAGACCGTTCCCAGACGCAATAAATCACCAGCGAGCGTTCCGTGCGGTCAAGCACCTGCGTTTCGGACAGTGCCTCACAGTCGTCGGTCACGAGACAGTCTGGAAAGTAATCAGCGGTTTTGTACGCTGCTTCGATTGCAGCTAACGCACCTGCGTCCCCCTCAATATAATCAACGCGCCAGAGCCTATCAGTTGTGACGTGACAAGAGAGCGATCGTATCGTCGCTGCTGGATGGTCAACCAGTGTGTCGACAACAGGGTTCCAGCCTGTTTGGTAATCCAGCTCGAACAGGAGCTCACGCATACGAATTGCTACGGTATCTACTAACTAAAGAGCTCCTTGGCACACCGTCTATTGAACTGATTGGTTCTGAGTGTGCGTTTACCGTAGTACCGACCGTTGGGGTTATTGGCCTCGGTGACAGTACACAGAATAATGAGCGAGTCCGATGGTGGCCCCAAACAGGTAGATAATCCAAACTACCATAACGACAATCACACTGCCGTCCAAACCTGTGGCTGGACAGCAAACGCACTCCGCGGTGAGGGGAAGTGTTATAAAAACATATTTTATGGCATCGAGTCACACCGCTGCATTCAGATGACTCCCGTAGTCAAATGCAATGAGCGGTGTGTCTTTTGCTGGCGTGACCATGCGGGTCACGCGTACGAACTCGGGGATGTTGAATGGGACGACCCGGCAGCGGTTGCCGACGCTTCAGTCGAATTACAGCGAAAAATTCTCTCCGGCTTCGGTGGGAACGATCAGGTCCCCCGGGAGTATTTCGACGAGGCAATGGAGCCCCGACATGTCGCCATCTCGCTTGATGGCGAACCATCGCTGTACCCGTATCTTCCGGAACTCATCGAGGAGTTCCACGAACGCGAGATCACGACATTCCTCGTCTCAAATGGAACAAAGCCGGACGTTATCGAAGCCTGCGACCCGACACAGCTCTATATTTCGGTTGATGCACCCGATAGACGAACGTTTGATGAAACGGTAAAGGCTGTCGATGATGACGCCTGGGAGAAACTCATCGAGACGCTCGATGTCCTCGCGGAGAAGGATGACACGCGAACAGTCATTCGGACGACGTTGGTCAAAGGCCACAATATGCACCATCCGGAGTGGTATGCTGCCATGTGTACCCGCGCTCGAGCAGATTATATCGAGATGAAAGCGTACATGCACGTCGGCCACTCGCAGGGTCGGCTTGACCGCAGTTCGATGCCCGAGCATGAAGAAGTTCGCGAGTTTACCGAGGAGATGGCACAGTATCTCCCCCACGATGAATTGAAAGAGGTCGAAGCCTCTCGTGTTGCCCTGCTTGCCCACGAGTCCGATACCTGGGTTCCAAAGCTCAAGAAATCAAGCGAGTTCTGGGCGCGTGACCCACTGGCACAATGACCCTCCGCAACCACTAAACACAGTTCGACCTAACCAGTACCAATGAGCGATTGGACCGAGAAATATCGGCCCGCGTCGCTGTCCGCACTGCGGGGCAACGACAAGGCCTGCAACAAATTGCGCGAGTGGGCTAAGACCTGGGAGGACCACCGCGAAGCAGTAATTATCTACGGACCGCCTGGTATCGGCAAGACCTCAGCCGCCCATGCACTGGCAAGCGATTTTGGCTGGCCGACAATCGAATTGAATGCCTCAGATTCGCGCACCAAAGATGTTATCGAGCGCGTTGCTGGTGAGGCTGCAAAAAGCGGGACGCTCACCGGTGGCGGTGACGGAAAGCGTCTTGTCATCATGGACGAAGCCGATAACATCCATGGGAACGCCGACCGGGGCGGGACGCGAGCGACCACCGCACTGGTGAAAGAAGCGAATCAGCCGATGATTCTCATCGCAAACGAGTTCTATGATATGTCACAGGGACTGCGCGGGGCCTGCCGCGACATTGAATTTCGGAGCGTCTCGAAGCGCTCTATCGTTCCGGTCCTGCGGGATATCTGTCGGAAAGAAGGAATCGAATTCGACAGCGACGCACTCCAGAAAATTGCGGAGATGAACAGCGGCGACCTTCGCGGTGCGGTTAACGACTTACAGGCGCTTGCAGAAGGACGAGACCATCTCAAAGCGGACGACGTTGTGACTGGGGAGCGAGATGCAACGCGCGGAATATTCGAGTATCTCGACACGGTCATCAAAAACGCGGGTCCGGAGGAGGCACTCAAAGCAAGCTATGAGGTCGATGAGACACCCGATGACCTCATCAACTGGATTGAGGACAACATGCCGAAAGACTACAAGGGGGCAGAATTGGCTGTTGCCTACCAGTTTCTCTCGAACGCAGACCGCTGGCTTGGACGCGTGCGCGCCACGCAGAATTACTCCTACTGGCGGTACGCCGGCGATAACATGACTGCAGGTGTTGCGGCTGCTCGACGCGAACCAAAAGGTGGGTGGACCCGGTATGGCCCACCGAGTTACTGGTCGAAGCTCGGCCGGTCACGCGGAAAGCGAGAGACACGTGATTACATTGCCAGAGAGATTGCGGAAACAAACGGCGTAAGCATGGCGACTGCTCGCAAGGAGATTATCCCACATCTGCGGGTGATGACACACCACTGTAAGAACCGAGAGCTCACCGTTGCGATGGCGGCCCAATACGACCTTGAGCCAAAACACGTCTCGTTTATTACTGGCAGTGGGAAGGACACGAACAAGGTCCAATCAATTGTTGAGGACGCACAGACGCTGCGCGAGGAGAAGGCCGTTGCGGCGTCACAGGGGGCGTTCGAGCCGGGAGAGTCAACGGAAACAAAGGATGTAACAGAAGACACCGAGAAAGAAGAAACAGACAGCGAACCCGAAGACGCAGACAATGCTGAAGAACCAACAGAACCGGAGCGTGACAGTGCAGAGGAGAACCAGCAAGCCGGCCTCTCTGACTTTTTCTAACACGTTGTCGGACTACGGTTGTTGTGCTCCGTAGCAAGAGAACAAGCAAATACGAAACAAAACCGTCGCTGAAGAGTTCAAAAAAAGCTGAGGTGAAAATCAGTCGTTTCGGGGCTTACGTCATCGAGTAGGCAGCCCCGGCAGTCAGTGCAATGACGCCGAGAACGCCTGCCATCGCGATATACGTGATGGCCCGGGGTTCTTCAAGCATATGCATATACCAGCCAGCGACAGCCAGCGTTTTGATGGTTGAGAGTCCCATGACGATGCCGAACGTGAGCCAGTAGGCCTCTTCGATGAGGACGATCTCAAGCGTGAACTGCACCGTTGTGATTGCGGCCAATGCGACGAAGATTATCGTGTAGAGTTTTACTGATGCCATATGTGTTCACCTCAGAGGATGTAGAACAGCGGGAATAGGAACAGCCACACGATATCGACAAAGTGCCAGTAAAGGCCGAAGTACTCGACCGTGTGGGCATCTTCGTCGTCCGACCAGTAGGCTCCCGTGTACGCCCTCGCGATGAGGAACAACAGGATGAGCATCCCGACGATAACGTGTGCTGCGTGCAGCCCCGTCGTCAGGTAATACGTCGAGCCCATGATGTCGGAGGTGTGTGTCCAGCCCTGATTGATGTACAGTTCGTTCCACTCGTAGGCCTTGTTCACCAGGAACACTGCCGCTCCTGCGAAGGTGAGTGAGAGGAACGCGAGCGTCTTGCGTCGACTACCCCGCTTTGCGTAGACGTACGCAAGGACGATTGTGAAACTGCTGGCGAGCAGGACGTAGGTGTTGACCAATCCTGGCCAGACAGCTTTATCCGTGTATCCTGCTGCAGGCCACCAGTCGGTCCAGCCGAACTGGAAGCGGATGAATATCATTGAGCCGATGAGCGCACCGAACAGGATGATGTCTGAGCCAAGGAACGTCCACATCCCCAGTTTGGTGTTCGTCACGTTCTCGAACGGCCAGGCTTCGGTGAGTTCGGGCTCCGGCACGTTGAACTTCTCGTAGCCGATTCCTGCGAACGTGTAGGCACCGAGGACAGCACCAACGAGCGTCAGATAGAACGTGTTGTTTGCGCCTGCAAAGCCATCAACGAGGCCGTGGTGGAAGTGGAATCCTCCCAAAAGCGCAAGCAAGAACGGAACGGAAAGTACGACATACAGGTCGTGAATCCGTGCGCGCCCATCCTGGCGAGCACCTTCAATGCCGAGGAACGCCACAAAGAATGGCAGGGCGAAGGCAAATGGCCAGAGGACATAGGAGGCGGGTATGCCACCGATACCGACAGCCACAAGCAAACCAGAAAGGCTGACCAGAAGCGGCCACCAGCTTGCGTGGTCCATATGGACATCGTGTCCCGTGCTGGCATGGGCAACGCCGCCGTCTGTCGCAGCGTGTCCATCCTCAACACCACCATCCGTGGCAGGGTCGCTCACGAAGTCCAGTTTTCCGGACGCAAAGCTTGGACGGCCCGGGAAGTTACCTTCCGGTGGCGGTGACTCGATAGCCCACTCCGCAGAGCCGGTGTAGGCCCACGGGCTGGAATCAACCGTTCTATCGCTGTAGAGGCTCCGGAAGAGGTTATAGAACATTATCAAGAAGGATGCAGCGAACAGGAACGCACCTGCCGTCGCAACCTGGTGCCAGAGGGTGAATCCTTCCGGGAACTCGAAGACACGGCGTGGCGTTTCCCAGACAAGGAACATCGGGAAGTACAGCATGTTAAACCCGATGAAGGCGAAGACGAAGTGGACTTTCCCAAGGAACTCGTTGTACATTTTCCCCGTGATTTTTGGGTACCAGTAGTACAGTCCACCTATTAACGCGACCGCCCCTGACGCCATCACATAGTGGAAGTGTGCAACAACCCAGTAACTGCCACGGAACTGGTAGTCAAGTGCAACAGCTCCGAGGAAGACACCGGTAATTCCACCAAGGATGAAGATTAACAGCGCACCGAGTGCGAAGAGGAACGGTGTTTTCCAGCGAATCCGACCTTTAATCATCGTGTAGATGAGCGCGAAGACCATCAGGTCGAACGGCAAGGAGATACCGACCGTCGTCACCATGAAGATGGTCTTGATTGGCAGGTTGATACTCGTCAGGAACATGTGGTGCATCCAGACGATGAAACTCTGTACTGCAACGAGTGCCATCGCGATAATGAACCACTTGCGACCGACCAGTCGGCGGCCGGAGAACGTCTGGATGATTTCAGCCATCGCACCGAGCGCTGGGAAGAACACAATGTACACTTCCGGATGACCAAAGAACCAAAACAGGTGTGCCCAGAGCATCGAGCCACCGTGTTCGTCAGTGAAATACTGCGTCGCGAGCAGGTGGTCAGAGCTAAGCAGAATTGTTGCAGCGAGGAGTGCTGCGAACGCGAACAGCATCATCCAGACCGTCAGGAGAATGGACATGCTGAACAGCGGAATATCACGCATTCGCAATCCTTCTGCACGCATTCGATAGATGGTTGTGAGGAAGTTAACAGACCCAAGCGTCACCGAGGTCACGAAGAGAACGAGCCCAATGACGGCCGTGGTCTCACCCATCTCCGCGACACGCGGCACGAACGCCGGCACATTCAACGGTGCATAAAGCGTCCAGCCACCCTCGTGGGTTCCGCCCTGGAAAAACGACGCAATGAGCGCAAGTCCCGAAAACAGATAGAGCCAGTAACTCATCGCGTTCAGTCGTGGGAACGCAAGGTCTTTGGCCCCAATCTGGAGGGGGACAAGATAGTTTGCAAACGCAAACGCAAACGGCGAAAGGAACCAAAAGACCATCAACAGCCCGTGCGCTGTCACAACTTGGTTATACTCTGCGCCGCCGAGAATAGTGCCACCGGATTCAAGCATCTGCAACCGGATGAGCAGTGCGAGCACACCCGCAACGACAAGGAAGAAAATCGACGTGATGAGATACAAAATCCCGATATCCTTGTGATTCGTTGTGACAAGCCAGCGTTTGACCGAGGAGCGTGGTGGAAGGTCAGCCATTAGTTATCCCCCTCCGCAGGACTGTTGAGCCAGTTGTCAAGCTCTTCATCGTCCATACACTCTTCATCTTCACACCAGTCTTGGAACTCATCCTGTTCCATGACGACGACGCCATCATCAAAGTTCATCGATGAGTGACCGGCACCACAGAGTTCCTGACACTGCACGCGGTATTCACCTGGGTCACTTTCTTGCACCCACGTCTGTGTGTACTGTCCTGGAATTGCGTCAGCGCCAGCGGAGAGATCCTGGGAGTGCCACGTATGCCAGACCTCTCCGTCACCTTCCCCGGGTGTCCCACACTCCCCGGGGTGACACGCAGTGACGTTCAGTTCCACAGGTTTGTCAGCCGGAATAAACAGTTGGCTTGTCGTCTCACCAGACGGATAGGTATACTCGTAATCGTACTGGTTCGCATCAACGCCGATTTCGATTGCGTCCTCGGGCGTATCTTCGATATACAACAGATTCCAGTAGGCGAAGATAATCAGCCCAACAACGATGAGGGCGCTAATGGCAAACGACAGGAAGAGTTTTTTTCCACCGCCTTTGCCAACACCGCTTGGTATCTCCCCGAGCTGTGGTCGGGCGACCGATTCAGTCTCATCCTCGTCCGCAAACGTCGACGTGTCAATATCGTACTGTCCTTCAGCAGGCGTATCATCAATCTTGTATTTGTACGCGCTATGAAGGATATACGCGACGACGACTACACCGACAATAGTCCCCATCACAAGAAACGCAGTCAACAGGTCATTGAAGACATCTGTTGGGTCTCTTGAGACCTGGGCGACTGTCGGGTCGCCGGACAGGATGTTTAGTATGACTCTAGAACCCAGCATTCTTGTGGGGGTTGCGGGTACCCGATATTAGGTATTTCGGTACCCCTCGATATAGAGGGGAAAGGTATAAAAGTTTCAAATAAAATAACGGGTTTTTAAGTTAGATAGCGACAATACTGTTGTCTTGATTGGAAGTTGCGAGAGATAGTCAGTTAGCCTGTCTTGAACGGGCGGTGAAAACTGGTGCAATCCTGAAATAAGCTTTAAAAAAAGGAATTACGGTAATCACCGACAGTCAGGCGCACGGAAAACAGCTTGAAAATTAGGCCGGTGACGTATAGCGGTCGACAACGCCGATGAGCGCGAGAATGACGAGCGTAATACCGACGCCGCCGGCGAGCCCACCAGCAATCTGCAATTCAGCGAGTTCCCCCGAACTCCGGAGGAGTTCAGCGACAACCGCGATGAGCAAAACCGTCCCAAATATGGTTCCTGCCCAAGCAACCGCGTGGGAATGAGGGTGCCCTGCTCGAACGCTGAACAGATATGTCCCAATAGTCGCCCCGGCCGCAACGAGGCCGCCACCGAGTCCGAGTAGTAGTTCTTCTGTGCCACCACCGATAGCGAGAATCGCTCCCGCTGCCGAAACAGTTGCGAGGACGGCAAACACTGCGATCAGAATTTTGCCGTTGCGCAAGAACGCTGGAACTTCCATGGATAGCTCTGACACAGCGTTTCGCCTCAGCCATAATAACCGTTTACACTCAAGTCAGTCCGAACGGTCTAACAAACAGGCGCAGTGTGACAGCTAATGTTGGAAGGGGGAAACAGCTCTTAATCGTGCGGTTCAGTGTAAGCAGCGCGCTTTGTTGCACGGCGGATGAACTCCTCAGGGAGTTGGTCAATCTCTCCGGCCTGAACACCCCAGAGATGGGCATACAAGCCTTCACGCGCGAGAAGGTCATCATGCGTCCCAAGTTCAACAATCTGGCCATCTTCGAGCACGACAATCTGGTCGGCGTCTTTGATTGTCGACAGTCGGTGAGCAATCGCAAACGTCGTCCGGTTTGCAGTGAGCCTGTCAAGCGAGCGCTGAATCAGCATCTCTGTTTCCGTATCGACATCCGAGGTCGCTTCGTCGAGAATGAGGATATCTGGGTCACGCAAGATAGCTCGTGCAATGCAGAGACGTTGGCGCTGGCCGCCGGACAGTTTGACACCGCGCTCGCCGACCATCGTCTCATACCCGTCAGGGAGGTTCTGAATAAACTCGTGGGCCTCAGCCGCTTTCGCCGCTTCGATAACAGCCTCATCCGACAGTTCCTCGCCGGTTGAATCGAAGGTTCCGTAGGCGATATTCTCACGAACAGTCCCGTAAAACAGGTAGGACTCCTGTCCGACATAGCCAATGTGCTGGCGAAGGCTTGGGAGATTTACGTCTCGCACATCCTGTCCATCGATGCGGACGGCACCCTCATCAACATCATACAACCGAAGCAACAGTTTGAGAACCGTTGATTTGCCAGCACCCGTTGGGCCGACAAGTGCAAGCGTCTCCCCACCCTCCACGGTAAAGTCGACGCCTTCGATAATCATCTCATCGTCGTATCCGAAGCTTACCTCGTCGTATTCGACCTGGCCGTCGGTAACGACAAGGTCGTCTGTCGTATCATCCCGGTCGATACGACCTTCCTCGTCCATCAGACCGAACACTCGCTCGGCGGATGCTGCCGCGCGCTGGTACATATTGATAATCTGTCCAAACTGTGCCATTGGCCACACCAACTGCTGTGTGTAGAGGATAAACGTCACGAACACACCAACAGAAAGAGTTCCCGTAAACGGCCCTGGGCCAGTGCCGCTGAATACCCAGTATCCGCCGACCAGAAACGTCAACACGAAGCCAATCCCGGAGATAAGTTGCAAACCGGGGAAAAACTTGATTCGAATCCAGATAGCACCCCAGTTCGTGTTAAAATACTTCCGTGAAACATCGTCGACGCGACCAGATTCGAACGATTCGGTGTTGGAAGATTTAATCACCTGGATGCCACCAAGGTTGTTTTCCAGCCGAGAGTTTACCTTACCAACGGATGAACGGACAGCGGCATATTTGGGCTGGATTTTCTTCACGAAAATATACGTAAAGACCGCAATCAAGGGGACAGGAGCCATCGCCACAAGTGCTAGTTGCGGATTCAACCAGAACAGCAAAAAGCCGATGCCGAGGACCATCACCACAAGCCGAAATGCGGAGTTGAGCCCATCGTTCAAAAACCGCTCCAACTGGTTGACGTCGTTCGACAGGACGGACATCATTTCGCCAGTCTGTTTGTCTGCGAAAAATTCCATATCAAGCCGCTGCATCTTGTCATAGGTGGCCGTCCGAACATCGTGTTGGATATCCTGTGCGAACGAGTTGAACCCCCAGTTGCGCAGCCAGTGAAAGATTGCACCGATGGCAAACGAAAGCCCAATCAACACCACAATCATAAAGAACTGGGACTCCTGTGTTGCAGGAATCCAGGACTGTGGAACCACCGTAAACGGAATCTGTTCAGCAAGCGCTTCGGCGCCGGCACCTTCGTTAAAGACAGCATCAATAGCGGCACCAAGGAGGAGAGCAGGAAGCAAATCGAGGATACGAGCAAAAATACTGGCAATGATACCGACCGTTACCGCAAACCAATACGGCCGACCAAACTCGCGCAGCAAGCGTCGCATTGGGTCCTCGATGTTATCCCGTTGCTCCTCAAACGGGTCATCTTTTTCCCAGTCGACATTGGACATGCATTCTCACAGTGGATACTGATACATAGGCGTTATTGTCTGAACGCGAATGTGTCAGAATTATTGTTTTTAAGCGTGCCCTCTAAAGCAAGGAGTCGACAATACCACACACTTCAGCCGTCATGTCGGAAATTGGCTGTGTCGCATCGACACGGATGAACCGTTCACGCTCCGCTTCGATGAGTCGTTCATAATTATTATTGACAGTTTCGAGATAGGAGGCCGTTTCAAACTTGTTCGTCGCGCCGCTACGGGCGGCCCCGGTTTCCGGGTCAATATCGAGATAGATGGTCACATCAGGGGGACGGGTCCATGGTTCGTGGACCGCACGAACGAAGCCAAGCGCATCATCGAATCGGTCAGTGAGCGTGGCACCCTGATACGCATATCGCGAGTCGGAGTAGCGGTCAGAAATGACCAGTTCCCCACGGTCGAGCGCTGGTCGAACAACCCGAGAGAGATGGTCAGCATGGTCTGCGGTGTACAGAAACAGTTCGGCAAGCGAATCTGCGTCATCGTCGTTGATAGACCGGTTAACTGCTTCCCCATACCAGGAGTTTGTCGGCTCTCTGGTGAACGTGGTCTCCGGCAGAAATTGTGCCCTCTTGAGTGCCTCGATACAGCTACTTTTGCCGCTCCCATCCAACCCTTCAAGCGTCACGAGCATACTCGTATCTCTGCGCTGTCCTATGTAAATTCGGCGGGTCGGCCCGAGAGAGTGATTCAATCGGTCACCGTCGTTGAAAGATGCCACTCACATCCCTTGGCAGCTCGAAGCCGAGAATAGAACGCCCGTAACCCCTCTTTTTCAGTGGCAGGAAGGACATGCAGTCGAACCGTCTCGTCGCGGATTGAGATGCGAAAGACATCAGTCGTCTCCGTATCTTTGGCCAGATACAGCGGCATTGGCAGGTTGAAAAAATCACCCCATCGGTAGGGCCCGGTTTCCAAGATTGTTTCAACGATTCGGACGAGTTCTTGTGTCGAGAGTGACGCCTCTGGCGTGAGAACGAACAGTGTCCCACCCTCATACGAAACACCCCCACTGTATGGAAACTCCCGTTGTGGGTGTTGTGGAATACTGAATGACGGGTCCTCTGCCATCAGATGTAGTTAGGTCGTCATTCCATTTATACTAGCTGTCGAGCAAACCATCCCGAGTTGTTTTGCACATCCAGACCCACGGTCAGGTATGTGTGGCCGATACAGTCTGTTTGTCTCACCTGAGACCCTTGCCGAGCGATTCGAGGTCTCCGTTTCGGGGTACGAACGCCGATATAACGCCGCCCCAAGCCAGACACTCCCTGTTATCTCTGACCGAGACCATGACTCACTGACGGCGATGGAATGGGGGCTTGTCCCACCGTGGGCAACAGCAGAAAACGAGGGAAAACACATCAACGCACGTGCAGAGACCGTGGCATCCAAACCAACGTTTGCTGATGCACTGCAACAGAACAACCACGACGAACTTCGCACAGGGCGATGTCTGGTGCCCGCCGACGGATTTTACGAGTGGGTAGAGACACGTGAGGGAAAACAGCCACACAGGGTGACCGTCAACGACGGAGAGCCGTTCGCCATGGCCGGACTCTGGACACAATGGCAACCCGAAACGAAACAGACAGGGCTTGATGCCTTCACGACGAGCGAACAGCCCTCACGAGAGACCGTCAGAGAGACGTTCACTATCGTGACGACTGAGCCAAACAGTGTCGTCGGCGAACTCCACCACCGGATGGCAGTAATCCTTCCGAGAGCAGCGGAACGTGAGTGGCTAACTGGAGATGTGGAGACAGCACTCAATTTGTGTGAGCCATACCCAGCGACAGAGATGCAACACTACCCAGTCTCGACGGCGGTGAACAACCCAGCAAACGATACAGCTGCCGTAGTTGAGCCCATCGACTGAATCGCCCTTCAGGACAGGTCGACAACGAGCACAGGAGTCTCGGCTCGTTTGACGACTCGTTCCGTGGTGCTCCCCAGGGTGGCAATCTGCTCTGGGCCGGTTTTACCGTGTGTTCCCATAACGATGATATCGATATCCGCATCTTCGGCGTACTCGGCGATGCGACGGTCAGGGATACCCTCATCCAGTTTCGAGACACACTCAACGCCTTCGTCTTCGATGCGCATCTGTGCATCCTCCAGTGCGCGTTTGCCTTCAAGTTCAACGGCCCGCTTGATTTCATCTTTCGTCCCCTCTCCGGCAGCCAAATACCGTCGTTTGTCCTGCACGTAAAGGACATGAATCCGAGCGTCATGTGCATCGGCGATTGCTAGTGCGTGATTAAGCGCCTGAACTGTCGGTGAACTCCCGTCGGTTGGAAGAAGAATATCTTCGTACATTGATTGGTATCTCGGGCGTCCCATTAAAATAGTTAGTCGTTCCCGGTGGAAATTACGGCCGCTTCGCGCCTACTCGTCTTCTTTGAGCTGTTCGAGCTCTGTATCAATCTCAGAGCTTTCAACTTCCTCTTCCAGTTCATCCAGTGATTCGGCCTCTGACTCCTCCGGCTCGTCGGCTTTCCCCAGTTCCGCTTTGAGCGTATCGAGCTCCCGGTCAACTGCGCCATCTGTGGACAGCTGTTCAAGTTCGCGGTCAAGTTCACTTTTGTCCGACAGCGCATCTTCAAGCGCGCCGGATTCTCGCAGCTCATCAAGGGCAGCAGCGCGCGCTTCCATCTCTTCGGTCTGTTCTTCGGCGCGGCGGATGGTACGACCGATATCTTGCATCTCGTTGCCCGCGCCAGTCATAGCCTCGTTAACACGTTTACTCGCCTCAGCAGCTTCATACCGCGCTTTCATTGTCTCTTTGCGCGTGCGGAACTCCTCAATCTCGCTTTGAAGCGTTTCTTTCTGTTCGATGAGTTCATCCTGTTTGATTTCCAGACTAGCGATTTGCTCTTCCAGCCCGTCAATCTGGTTCATCTTCTGTTTTTTCTTCTCAAGCGCGCGACGAGCAAGGTCATCGCGACCCTGATTAACCGCTTCCCGCGCCTGTTCGTTGTGTTTTTCCACGTTCTCTTCGAGACGGCGCTGTTGGATTTCAAGCCGTTTTTTCTGCGTTGTGAGGTCCGCAATCCCCTGTTTGACCTTCTGGAGTTCGTCCTGTAACTGCTCGTAGGAGTAATCCAGCTGTTGGCCGGGGTCCTCCGCCCGGTCAAGAAGCGCGTTGATTTTCGACCGGATAATATACGACGTGCGCGAAAGTATGCCCATACTCTTTCTGTGGTCGCTACACCCTTAAAATTCTTACATCGGTTCTCCGGCTGAACACCGAAACAAATCGTGTGAGCCAAGAATTTTCATGCGTTCGCGCGTAGGATGGCTGATGACGGTGTTGATTCCCGGTGGACGCGACGTCCGCGGAACGCTCGATAGGCCACCCGCCCTCACTGAATCCGACCCAATTGCTCGACTGGTTGTTGCCTGTCCGCCACACCCGCAGATGGGCGGCGACCGACACGATGGGCGGTTGCGAGCAGTGAGCGATGCGTTGACCGAACGGGGGATTGCCTGCGTGCGGATTGATTATGGCCCGTGGGACGACGGGGATGGAGAAACAGCGGATGTAGAAAACGCGATACGTTGGGCGAAAGAGCGTGCACACTCCGTCGGCCTGTTCGGCTACAGTTTTGGAGGGACGGTTGCGCTATTGGCGGCCAAGCGGACGCCACCCGATGCGCTTTCTGTGCTTGCTCCAGGGGAGCGGGTTATTGATGGGCGAGACCCAGTCGAGACAGTAGAACGCAACACCTTCCCCGGACAACTCCTCTACGGAGAACGAGATACCGTTGTGACTTCCGAGCGCATTAGTGAACAGGCCAAGAAGGTGGGATACGATGTCCAGCCACTCGCAGGCGACCACTTTTTTGTCGGACAGCAAGCAACGATTGCAACTCACGTTGGCGAGTTTTTCGACGAGATGTTGCCAAATTGCTAAGAGACGTTGATGCGAATCGGCGTCGTTCGAAACGGTTTTCATACCGCAAGGCAGACGGTCAGTATGCCGACGGAATCCGACACAGGCTATGACCCAAGTCTGGGACGGAAGTTCATTTTCGTCACCGGTGGTGTGATGTCCGGCCTCGGGAAAGGCATCACTGCTGCCAGCACCGGACGGTTGCTGGCCAACGCCGGGTTTGACGTAACCGCAGTCAAAATCGACCCTTATCTCAACGTCGATGCGGGAACGATGAACCCCTTCCAGCACGGGGAAGTGTACGTACTGAAAGATGGTGGCGAAGTTGACCTTGATTTGGGGAACTACGAACGGTTTCTCGATATCGATATGACGTTCGACCATAACGTCACCACCGGAAAAGTCTACGAGCACGTCATCAACAAAGAGCGTGCCGGCGATTATCTCGGAAAGACGGTCCAAATTATTCCACATATCACCGATGATATCAAGCGACGTATCCGCGAAGCAGCGGAGGGAAGCGACGTCTGTATCATCGAGGTTGGCGGGACTGTTGGGGACATCGAGGGCATGCCGTTTCTCGAAGCGCTCAGACAGTTCGCTCACGAGGAAGATGAGGAAGACATTCTCTTTACACACGTCACACTTGTTCCCTACTCAAAGAATGGTGAGCAAAAGACCAAACCAACCCAACACAGCGTGAAAGAACTTCGCTCGATTGGTCTCCAACCCGACATCCTCGTTGGGCGGTCACCCAACCCACTGGATGCTGAAACCCGCGAAAAGATTGCGCTGTTCTGTGACGTACCCGTAGATGCCGTCTTTTCGAATCCAGATGTTGAAGACATCTACCATGTCCCTCTCGCACTCGAAGAGGAAGGACTGGACCAGTACGTCCTTGACCACTTTGAGCTCACAGAAAGTGCGGCTACGGCGGAAGCGTACGATACGACCTGGCGGGAGACAGTCACACGAGAAACGGACGATGAAGTCTCGGTTGCTCTCGTTGGGAAATACGGGCTCGAAGATGCGTATATCTCAATTCACGAAGCGCTGAAACACGCCGGGCTACAGCGAAAAACAGCAGTCGATTCGCACTGGATTCACTCCGAAGAGCTTGCCGATGGACACGACGGGAGATTGGACGATGTTGACGGAATCGTCGTCCCCGGCGGGTTCGGTGCGCGCGGTACCGAAGGGAAAATCGAGGCAATCCGCTACGCTCGCGAGCACGATGTCCCCTTCCTCGGTCTCTGCCTTGGCTTCCAGATGGCTGTCGTCGAGTACGCGCGGAATGTGCTTGGCCTCCCCGGCGCACACTCGGCAGAGCTTGATTCCGAGACGCCACATCCAGTCATTGACCTGCTTCCAGAACAAAAGGACCTTGATGATATGGGCGGGACGATGCGACTTGGAACCCATATTACCGAAATTAAGGAGGGGACGCTCGCACACGAGCTGTATGACGGGACAACCTGTGAGGAGCGACACCGCCACCGGTATGAGGTTAATCCAGCGTATATCGAAGATCTCGAAGAGGCAGGCTTGGTCTTTTCGGGAACCTCCGGCCGACGGATGGAGATTCTCGAACTTCCCGAGCATCCATACTTCTTCGGGACGCAGTTCCATCCGGAGTTCCGCTCACGACCAACACGCGCAAGCCCACCGTTTGTGGGGTTCCTAGACGGCATTCATGCAACACGAGGTGACAACTAATGGTAGACGTTGACGAATTTATCCCAGAAAAACGAGACGAAATTGCATCGGCAATCGGCACCGAGAACGCAATCATTGCGCTCTCCGGCGGCGTCGATTCCTCAACCGCAGCGGCGCTGGCATACGACGCAGTTGGTGACCAACTGACGCCTGTGTATGTTGATACCGGACTCATGCGCAAAGGGGAGACCGACCAAATTCGAGAGACCTTCGACTATATGGATTCACTCCGTATCGTCGATGCGAAAGACCGGTTTCTCGATGTGCTCGAAGGCGTGACTGACCCCGAAGAAAAACGCCACGCTATCGGCGAGCAGTTTATCCGCGAGTTCGAAACCGTTGCCCGAGAGGTTGATGCAGATTATCTCGTACAGGGGACCATCTATCCTGACCGTATCGAAAGCGAAGGGACAATCAAATCTCATCACAACGTCGGCGGCCTGCCGGATGTTGTCGATTTTGAGGGGATTGTCGAGCCGATGCGTGACCTCTACAAAGACGAAGTGAGAGAGGTCGCTCGCGAACTCGATTTAGAGGAGATTATCGCCGAGCGAATGCCGTTCCCCGGGCCTGGTCTGGCGGTCAGGATTTTGGGTGAAGTGACCGAAGAGAAACTCGCTGTCGCCCGTGAGGCAAATCACGTCGTTGAGGAGGAACTCGAAGAGCACGAACCGTGGCAGGCACTGGCGGCTGTTATCGGAAAAGCAACTGGTGTGAAAGGCGACAACCGCGTTCATGGCTGGGTTATCGCTGTTCGGTCCGTTGAGTCACGGGATGGTATGACCGCACGCGCACAGAATATCGACTGGGATACCCTCCAGCGAATTCAGTCACGAATCACTGGTGAGAACGAAAACGTCGCACGGGTCCTCTATGACGTTACCCACAAACCGCCCGCAACAATCGAGTACGAATGAGCATACGAATTGTCGTCGTCGGACTTGACGACTACGAGATGAAACAGACGTTGACTGACGCGGGTCACACCGTCAGCCATACCGATATTGGTAACCGACCGGGTCTTGAAGAGGCGGGGCTGGTCGATGCCGATATCTACCTCCTGACCGAAGCGAAGCAGGCTACCTCTATCTCGGTCGCAAAGGACCTCAACCCGGACATAAAAGTGGTCGTCTACGCTGAT
>PUNZ01000021.1 GCA_003551945.1 Halovenus sp.
AATAGTAAATCCAAATCAAATCAATTTGGGTATGCGACCAATAGCCTTAGTAATGCGAGACCGTCTCTTGAGATGCTAGTTGTACTCACGCCACCGATACCCACACTCTTTGCATTTAAAAAACCGTGTAGGGGGCTCATCGGCTGATGCAGTCTGTTTGATGGTATACCAGGCTTCGGTGTGTCCACAATCGTCACACCGAACGTCTTTCGCTGTCGGTTTCCCCTCAAAGTTCGCCTCCTCGGAGGTTTCGATGAGTTCGTCACCTGACTGCTTTTCAGTGCTGATGAAATCCTCACTGCTGACGCGCTGTTCGGCAGTCGTTCCGCAACTAGCACAAACCATCACACCGCTTTCTTTTCGCATCATCGAACCGCAGTCATCACAGAATTGCATCCTACTCGTGTGTCACCGACCGAAGAAAATGAATCTTTCCGCGATGAATATGTCTGGCCGTACCGTTCGTTCGGTGTCCCTGTGTTAGTTGTCAGGACCAGCGTACTTGCTGGCTGTCTCAGCTTCCAGTTCCTTGCGTTCGGCCACAACTGGACAATCAATCAGTCGGACAGTCTCCATATCCCGAAACTCCACTATATCGGTTCCCTCGTGCATGCAGGAAACCGCAGGGGGCTTCGAAAAGTACTCACACTGTTCGCAAAACGAATGTTTTGAGACGTCTGCGTAGGTTCTAACTCGTTCTCGCTTTGAGTCGTCGGACTGCCTACTCGTCAACTCCTGCCAAACGCTATCGGGGTCAATCGTTTCAATATCTGGCGATGTGAACAGGCCATCAGCCGACTCAAACGGGTCCCCGCTTCGGGAAACGGAGTCCATAAACAGGTCGGTGTCCTCAACTGAGGAGGGTTCCGCTAACTCCGGCGTTTCTGGCTGGAACAGTCGCTCATCTGCCGATGCATCCTGTTCGTCTGTCTCCTCGGTTGTACGCATCTCAGGTGAGGAGTCAATAAACGGGTCATCTTGAGTGAAATCAGCATCCGCTTTCACACGGTCACCATAGTCTTTCGCCAACTCCGAAAAGGGGTCGCCCTCAGCAGGAATGTCTGCCTGGTCCATATCCTCGAAGGGGTCAGCATCGTCTTGTCCGGTATCAGTCTCTTCGGTCATTTCTCCTCTCCCGATTCAAGCTGTGCAGCACCCCGAAGCACAGGCTTTCCGAACCAGCCACTCGCCGGCTCAACATTTCCAACCGCAACCTCACAATGAGGGCATTCAGGGTCGGTCAACAGCGCAACTGAAACCATCTCCCCACAATGTTCACATTTGGCACGTTCGACATCGGCTTTCGCTGCAGCGCGTTTAATCCGGTCAACCGGCGTCAGCCCGCTCCCAGATTCAACGGTCTCTCTCAGGTCGCGGACAACCCATGCAACGGTCTGAAGTCGCTCTTCTACGGTTTCAAGCCGTTCGTTTGCCGCCGCCTCGAACTCTTCTGTCTCCTCGCGGTGTTCTTCCTGTGCCGTTTGTACTTCGTCAAGCTGCGTCTCAACCTCAGCCATGGCGTTATCCAGTGTCCCAATCTGGGCTGTAAGCTCATCAAGCCGGTCGGCGAACGCATCAAACTCCTCGTGTGCGTGGTCAGTCGGGGCCTTCTCATCGGTTTCCTGTTTGACCTGAATCACGCGATTGCGAACATCTGCGAGTTTCTCCTGGTAATCTGATTCAACTGCGTCAACTCGCTCGGTAAGCGCGGAGTGTTTGTCAGTGAGCCCCGAGACAGTCTCAGGGGAATCAGAGACTTCTTGATAGACGGTAAGTAGCTGAACCAACAGCGTCTCCCGGTCGGTCCCAACTGCCTCAGCGTGTTGTGCGAGCCAGTCATCTAGCTCAGATGGAAGGGAAACTGACAATTTCTCACTCCCGGTTGGCTCGCTCGGCATTATCAGATAATTGCAGAGTAGATAGTTAAGCGTTTGGCGATACGTTCAGTTCTTCAAACATGTCGCTCGTTTCTTTGAACAGTTCTTTCAGTTCTTTGAACAGTTCTCTCACTTCCTCGAACAGTTCACTCAATACGCTATCGTATCTTCCGAACATCGCTGATGTCGAACCCAGCATCCCGAAGCTCCGTCTCAAATTTGATGATATTTTCCGCTTCGATTTGGGGTAAGACGCCGCGGAACTGCTTAACTACGAGCGTCCGCGCACGTGAACTGCCACCAGTTTCCCACTGGAACTGGAGCGCACCGCTACAGCCGTCGATGAGTTGTCCGTGCTGTGTTGCAGAGACCGTTTCGTGGTTCACATGCAGGAGTATCAGCCCACCCCACTGGTGAGCAGCTTTTGCAAGCCCCTTGACGAGGTAGTTGATATGTGACCAGTTCAGGTCCTCTCCAAGGCTTCCAACGAGGTCCGAGAGTGAATCAATGATGACGAGATTTCCGGGAGCACACTCAGTGAGGGTTGAACCAAGCGCAGTCAACAGCCCTTCGCGTTCCTCGTGACGTTTTCTGAGGCTCGTAATATCTACTGTCTCTGGGGCGTACCAGCTTCGAGGAACTGGGCTGGTATGAAAGTAGTTCCGTGAAAGGGAGTGAAACGACAACGGCTCAAGCCCCGTTCTCACAATCTCGCGGTCCATTGCCATCCCCATCTCGGCTCGCAGTTGGTCGGCTTCGCTCGTAAACGAGAGATAATGAATCTCCTCTGGAAGTGAAGCATTCGCTGAGAGGTCACCATAATGCAACTCGAACAGGTCATCTTCCTCACGAGCGAGGCCGTTCAGTACTGCCGTGGTGTACATAAATTCCCGAGCCCCCGCACCAGCCTCACCAGAGAGCAAGACGACGCTCCCCCGCGGTGCGCCGCCGCTTATTGTATCATCAAACCGTTTGATGCCGAACGGAATCCGCTCCATGCTCGAATATCCCGCCCCGGACGCTTAACTGTGCTGTCAGCAGTGTCCCTGTGGACATTCATCAAGTAGTGTCTTCTCTCCCGAAAGCGGCAGTTCTTTTATTACACGGTTCCCCCTTCCGAGTATGGTACAGCTCGGGCTGGTCGTTGCACAGTTCAACAAGGAAAGTCCCGTCACCCACGAGATGGCAGAGCGCGCGCACGAAGCGGCCGAGGAACTCGGCGTAACGATCGTCGAGACCGTTGAGGTTCCCGGCTCCTACGATACACCGTTGGCTGCCGACCGACTCGCACGGCGTGACGATATCGACGCAGTTGCCGTCCTCGGCGCAATCATCACCGGCGATACCGACCACGACCAGGTCATTGCCGACGCCGCGGCACAAGGGTTGACTGATGTGAGCCTCAACCGCGATACGCCGGTTACGTTCGGCATCACCGGGCCTGGCATGAGTCATGATGAAGCTCGTGCACGAATTTCCTACGGGGCAACCGTTGTCGAAAGTGCGGTGTCCCTCGTGGCTGAACTTCCAGATGCATAGAACCGACAGTATCAAGCGACTGACCACCCGACCAAACCCACATAACTCATGACCCCTCAGTTCACCGACCGTGTTTCACGTGTATCGCCGAGCGCGACGCTCGCAATCAGCAACAAAGCCAGCCAGCTTGAAGCGGATGGTGTTGATGTCGTCGACCTGAGCGTCGGCGAACCTGACTTTGATACCCCACAGAATATCAAAGATGCAGCCACCGAAGCGATGGAAGCAGGCAACACCGGCTATACGCCTACCTCAGGAATCCCACAATTAAAGGAAGCAATCGCCGCAAAGCTCGCGGACGACGGCATTCCCTGTGAGACCGAGAACGTGATGGTCACACCCGGTGGGAAACAGGCGCTGTTTGAGGTCTTTCAGACGCTCATTCAGGAAGGCGACGAGGTTGTGCTGCTCGACCCAGCATGGGTCTCGTATGAAGCAATGGTGAAAATCGCCGGTGGCGACTTAAAGCGTGTCGACACCGCAGCACACGATTTCCGTCTCGAACCGGCCCTTGCTGACCTCGAAGAAACCGTCTCGGACGATACGACGATACTTGTTGTGAACTCACCCGGTAACCCCCACGGCATCGTGTACTCGGATGAGGCACTCGAAGCCGTCCGCGACCTTGCCGTCGAGCACGATTTCATGGTTATTTCCGATGAAATCTACAAAGAGATTACCTACGATGGCATCGAGATGACGAGCCTTGGCTCGCTGGATGGGATGGAGGACCGAACAATCACCGTCAACGGCTTTTCGAAGGCCTACGCAATGACTGGATGGCGGCTCGGTTATTTCGCTGCACCGGAAGAGATTACCAGCGAAGCAGGGAAAATCCACGGTCACTCCGTCTCGTGTGCAGTGAACTTCGTCCAACATGCAGGGGTTGAAGCGCTTCAGAACACGGACGACGCAGTGGCTGAGATGGCTGACGCCTTCGAAGACCGCCGAGATATGCTCCTTGCGGAGTTTGCCGACCGCGGCGTTGACGTGACCAAACCGGAGGGGGCGTTCTATATGATGCTCCCTGTCGCCGATGATGACCAAGCGTGGTGTGAGCGAGCAATCGATGAGGCTCACGTCGCGACGGTTCCCGGTAGCGCATTCGGCACACCGGGCTACGCACGTGTCTCATACGCAAACAGCAAAGAACGGCTGCAGGAGGCAGTCTCGCGACTTGACGAGCACGACCTTCTCTAATTTTTCAGCAGTTTCCTTACGTTGCGAGGATAAATCCGACCACTCCACCGAGCACAATCAGCAACACTGGGAGGACCAACAGAGCGATGTGGATATCAAAGTCTGTGTCAGCGGTCATATGAGATGGTTGTATCGACCTCAAGAAAAAGCTAGCGGCTCCGCTTATACCGATTGACGGGAGATAGCGGTCTACTACACTGAGAGCCAGTTATCCGATGAGTCAGCCCACGTCACGTTATCGCTCGTTGGTGTCTCTTCAGCGCTTGCTTCAAACACCACCGCCAGTGTATAGAGCGTGTCACTCTCTGGCTTCTCTGCGTTATGTATCCCAAGAATCGTCGCTTCGTGGAGTGTCTCTATCGAGCACTCCATGTCAGCAGCATTCAACACAGCTTGCTTTGCAGCAGTCTCAACGCTAGTCATATCGTTCGTTGTCGTCGATGGGAGCGAAGCCGGCTCATCAAGCTGTAGAATATTGCCCTCATCATTGAACACACGAGCATAGACCGAGATACTGTGCTCATCCCATGCCTGGCACTCGCGTTCGTAGCGGTCCGGTGAGACAGAAAGCGTTGTTTGGTTAATAGAAAACGACTGATAGCGCTCTTCGAGCGCAGATAGTTGCGCCTCGACGGCCTCCCGTGAGTACTCCACATCACCCATGCTCGCCCCTTGATTCGTTGAG
>PUNZ01000262.1 GCA_003551945.1 Halovenus sp.
CTTTCGGACAGAGGCTATGAGTACGAGACAATCGAAACTGAAAATGCCGTTGTCACCGTAATTTGGAGTGAATACTCCCGATGAAACAAACGGTCACTAGACGGACGGTCATCGGTCTGAGTGGAGCAGCAATCGTCAGTTCGCTTGCTGGCTGTCTCGGCGGTAGTGGGTCAGATGGTGAGCGAGTCGAGATTGAGTCCGGAACCCGAATTGTTCTTGATGGATACACGACCCACTGGGAAGGAATCGAACCCGATGAACTCGCTGGCGAGGAAAATCCGACGCTTGTTCTTACTGACGGGGAATCCTACGAGATGGAGTGGATAAACGCGGATGGGTTTGGGCACGACCTGCAGATTTGGGACGGCGATGAGAATCTTGTCGATGACCGCTCAACTGATGAGATTGACTCCGAGGATGAGGGAGCAACACTTGAATTCACAGCCGATGACCGGATGGAAACATACGTCTGTACGTTACACCAACAGCGCCAGCGCGGCAGTATTGAAGTCGAGTAAGAACACCGGTGAATCGCCTCGGGGTCAAGTGGTTCGAGACGCAGAGCGTCTCGTCATCACGGAAGACTTCGTCTTCCGTACGACCCCGAGGCTTCCCGTTTCCACGACATAAACTAGATTACTGCTGATGGCTCAATGCCGTAGGCCATACCAAGTTGAATCATTCCCGCGATGATGATAACGCCGCCAGCAGCCTTCGTCAGCAGCGGTGCATGACCACCAATCGACTCGATGACAGCCTGTTTTCCAATCGCAATCAAGACCGTCGCAGCGAGCATCAGCACCGCAAACCCTGCGGCATACGAGCCAAGGACGAATACTGTCCCTGTCGGGGGAAGGTCAAAAGAGACAACGCTTACCGACAGGAAAAGCGGCAGTACGCAGGCTGTAGCTGCCAGAGCATAGATGGCCCCAAAGCCTGCAAAACCGACAATCCCTTCCCGTCGTGCTGGGAGCGGAATAGTGACCGCAAACATCCCTTTCTGGAAAATGAGCATACCGAGTCCAAGTAACAAGAACCCGATAGCGTACTCAAAAATTGGCAGTGCCTGTTCGAGTACTTCGCCGGCCAGCAATGCAAAAATAGACAGTAATACAAAGGTTGCAAGTGCACCCACACTTGCGGCGACGCCGCGTGCAGTCGCACCGCTCAGTGGGGCCCGTTCACTATCCGTATTGGCGACATAGTACCCAACATAGCCGGGTAACAACGCGTAGACACAGGGGGAAAAGAACGTGGCGACCCCCGCACCAAACGCGAAGGTTGCCTGCGCTGTTGCTGACATTATCAGACACGCTGGAGTTGTTCGCGGAGTTCGTCTGCAGACTTATACCCCGAATCGCTCCACACAAGGGTGTTGTCCGCATCGAAAAGTGCTGCATATGGAACGCCTTGCGCACCAATTTCGTGAGTTAACGCAAGCGACTCATCGTGGAGTAACGGCCAATTCCCATTGTGTTCATCCCACCATTCGAGGACATCCCCTGCGGACGTTGATTGTCCGATGGGTTCGTTCGTGACCGAGACAAACTGCATCGTATCTGCGAACTCGGGAGCAACTTCCGCAAGCGGGCCCATTTTGGCTTCACAGCTCCCACACCACGTGGCAAACAACGAAATAAACGTTGGCTCCCCGCGCTCGGGGAGGCTGACCAGTTCGGTCGCAGCACCACATCCTCCCGGGGAGCCAAACGTAATCGAGTCCGTTGCATCCGCAACTCCGCCTGATGGGGCCTCCGGGTCATCAAGCCGGTGGATTTCGACGGGATCGACTTGCTCACCGGAACCAAATGGGTTCTCGATTGCACCGGAATAGGCTACACCGCCAGCTCCAAAGATACCGAGTGCACCCAGTCCCGCGATTACCTCACGTCGACGCATGACTACCACCTATCCCTGAGTGTTTCAATATCTTCAAGCAGCGTTGCTTCACTCGGGCCCTGGTCGCCAAAGTAGGTCCGCTCGACATAACCATCCTTGTTTGCGAGGATGATTGCCTCATCGTGTGGATACGCCATATCGGGGTGCATTCCCTGTTCTTCCCGTTCTTCTTCGGGCATATACTCATACCAGATACCAAATTCATCCTGGACGATTTCTTCGGCTTCTTCTTCGGTTTCTGGTCTGAGGAGACACCAGTTATCCTCTTCGGGGGCTGCACCGCGGTCTTCGCTATATTCAATCAACACGTCCGGCGTATCGTAATCCGGGTCGAAGGTAATATTCACAAACGCGAATTCATCTTCGTATCCGTGTTCGAGTGAATCCACCTGTGCGTGTGCGAGGGTCGATGTAAGCACCGGGCACGCCGTTGGACAGCGGGTGAAAATGAACGTATATACCGAGTGTTTTTCCCCGATGAACGCTGCCGTGTCGACGACTTCCTCACCACAGCAATCGCTCGCGTCAGGGCCGGATACTTCGGGAAGTTCATCACCATGAATGGGGTATTCAACGATGCCTTCGTCACGCCGTTCTCGCATATCATCGTAGTTGTCAGGGATTTCGAGAACGACGTTCTCATGCGCACCAGTGTCCCCACCAAGGACCCCATCGAGACACCCCGCTGTCGAGAAGGCAACGGCTGATGCCCCGACTGCTGATAGTACTGTACGCCGCCGGAGTCTGGGTTCGGTGTTGTGTGTCATAGTTTCATTGGGTGTGGGTTGGGTTTCGGTGCGCTCGGATGGAGCGAGGTATCAGTACAAAACTGCGTAAAATCACTGTTCAGCGTCTTCAAACACCGCTCGGCATTCCTCGTTACAGTTGGTCATTACGGTGGCTGCTCTGCTTGGTAGTTCATTGGGGTCGTGTTCCATTGCTGGTTCACTGTCTATATCAGGCCAGCCGACGACAATGCGGCCAACTGCCCCAACAGCCTCGTGCGTGGAACAGAACGTTGTCGGGTCTGCAAAATCGTAGATGCCTTCACTTTCGAATGTCCGCTCGAACGTATCGCCCTCTCTCAAGAGCCCGCTATTCCAGGGCTCTGCATCGTCGGGAATTCGCTGCGGTCCGTGTGTTTCTGGATGGTAGGCAACCGCTCTGTTTTGTCGGCCAAGGCCGACCCACTCAACTGTCCCGCCGGGTTCGATATGGACGATGTTCGGGGTAAAGTCTGCATTCGGCTCTGTCATCGCCTCAACTGTCGCATGTGCTGCAGGGCTACCAAGCTCACCAGTCGACTTATCACCACCCGACTGCCCATCAGTTTCAGTAAGACAGCCAGTAAGTGCCACTACTGTTACTCCTGCTGAGAGTGCCAGCATCCGTCGGCGTGTGAGTTGAGTGTGTGTCATGGCTTTGTTTATCGAATTATCATCCAGTTTGAGGGGCGAGAGGGTCTATGGGTCCGGGTTGTAGACGTCCTCGTTTGGTTCGCCCTCGACGGCAATCTGTGCCAACAGCCCTTTGCGGACAACGCGGCTGAGCGAGTGGTCGACGAGCGTGATTGGGCCAGGAACTGGGAGGTCCATGTCACCGAAACCGACGAAACCAGCACCGAGGGTTGCTCCTTCGACGTATTTCATCGGCTCATTCACGACATCGCCGTGGTCCCACCAGCGGGTGAAGACGTTTCCGATTGGGTGTGGGCTGGTGACGTGATTCGGACCACCGTTACACCAGTACAGCCGAACGGTTTCACCTGTTTCAGCGTGGAGTGGTCCTTCCTCTCCATCCTCTGTGAACCGTCCGACCTCACCGTTGAACAACACGTATGTTGGGTTCTCATCGGCTGCGGAACCGCCATCCCAGCGGTGGTGACCTTCCTCACCAGTGTCGCCATCGGTGTAGAGCTCGTGTTGGCCGAAGTAAAATTCTCTGTCGACCTCAGGGAGGCCATCCTCTGGCTCGACCAGAATCGTCCCGAACATCCCCGTTGAGATATGGTGGTCGTGTGAACCAGGGGCACAGTGGTAGATGTGTGCACCAGGGTATTTTGTCTGGAATTCGATCTCAACTGGCCCTTCTCCGGGAGCGATCGTCGTATCGACTGCGCCACCACCAGGCCCATACGTCGCGTGGAAGTCAACGTTGTGAACATCAACGTTGAGGTCTTCTGGTACATCGAAGGTGAGGTGAATCGTATCACCCTCTCGGACACGAATCATCGGACCGGGGATTGTTCCATGGTCGGTTGACGAACCGGGAACATCGCCCGCAAACATCATCATGTCGTGGGTCACACCAGGCTCCACTTCGACCGTGTATTCCTCTGTCCACAGCTCTATCTCGTGATGGCGTGGTTCGTCCCAATCGACTGGGTCCGGTACCTCCGTCGGGTCGAGCGCAACGGTGTCGATATCCGGTTCTTCCGCTTCTGCAATCCCATCGTCATTGTTGTCGTTTTCGTCGCCTCCGCTGTCATTGTCATCGCCGTTTTCATCGCCACCAATACAACCAGCCAATGCTACTGCACCGCCTGCACCGAGTGCCGCGAGTACCGTTCGTCGGTTCGAGTTTCCAAGTGTGGTTTTCTGGGTCATCTTAGCTCACATATGAGCATTTCTCCTCTGTAGCCATATACCACCATAGAGAGTCCAAAAATACGAGAGTTCTCTCCGAACATGTTTCGGCATTTGGTTATAAATGACTGGTTTTTACAGGTATGTTGTTATATGGCTGTATGATTTGAAAATGCCGTAGTGCTGCGGGATTTTATAACCCCTCTCGAAAGGAAGAACTGAACATGTTCGGCTATACCGTTTGGTAGCGTGAGTACGGATTACTGTTCAATGAGCGACTGTGAACTCTGTGAACTGGCTACCCCTGACCCCCCTGTCACCATCGACGGGGTAGCGGGGGAGTTTTGTTGTGTAGGCTGTGCAGAGGTTTCACGAGCCCTCGGTGACGTAGAAGCAGATGATCTAACGGAGAAAGAAGCGTTAGCCCGTACATCCGAGAAGCAAGACGTTCCCGATGATGCCGCCGAGACCTTTCTTGCGATTCAGGGAATGCATTGTAGTACCTGTGAAGCATTTTTCACGCTCAAAGCGGACCGACTGGATGGCATTTACGAGATTGAAGCCAACTACGCGATGGAATCTGCTCGGGTGAGCTATGACCCAGAACAGATTGGGAAAGAAGAAATCCCCGGTCTCCTGACTGGACAGGGATACACCGCTCACGTTCGCGAGTATGACGGCTCGGGCGATGCGGAGGCTGCCATTCGTGCTCGCCGGCAAAAAACGCTTGAGCGCCTGTTCA
>PUNZ01000144.1 GCA_003551945.1 Halovenus sp.
CAACGGACGTTCCCGACTGTTTCGAGGTGACCGCAACGACGACGGTCGATGGTGAGGAACTCGTGATGGGTGTCCGCCACCGCGAACATCCCATCGAGTGTGTGCAGTTCCACCCGGAGTCAGTGCTAACGGCTGTTGGCCATGATTTGATTCGGAATTTTTTGCGTGACCTTTGACTGTCGGTTATCGCTGCTTTTAAAAATCAGTGAGCTGTGCCTGAATCCCCGAGATGAGTTCGGATTTTCGACGAAGCGTTGTAAGCGAGACTGGAAGTTGTGGGATAAGCTCTCTCACTGCGCTGTGGAAGGTTTCTGCAACGGCTGGCTCTCCTTCCTCGAAGGCGTGTCGAACTCCCTCACGAATCTGCCAGACGCCCACAGGTGCCCAGTAAGCATCGGTCGCATGACGAACGACGAGACAGGTTGCCTGGCGGTCGATTGATTCTAAATACTCAAGCACGGCAAGGCGGGTCGCATAGTAAGCGCCGGAGGTTTCATCGACGTACTCCGTTCGGCCCTCGTACCCTTCGTTGTCGGCGGCCATGTAGTAGCTCCCTTCGGGGTCTGGATTCCAGATGCTGCCGGGTGCTTTCAACTCAACCAGTTCAAACTCCCATTTACCGGGAGCAAGGATAACCCAGTAGTCGTTTGCCACGTAGTCGTTATACCAGACCTGGACCTCGTCGATGCTCGGTGCGTTTCGTATCTTCCCGCGGAGATATTTTCCGACGGTATCATCGACGGCGGTGATTGACCAGCGGGTTGGGACAAGCCGTCGGTTGTGTCCTTGACCAAGTGCACCCGCTGAGAGAATCGTATTGATATCGTACACATCGAATCCGCGGCGATACAGATAGGTCATCGCCCCTTCTGCTTGCCAGTCATCATCGGAGAGCGTCTTTTCAACGGGTCGGGGAACGTACGGATTCTCCGCGAGGGTTGCATCCGTCGCGGTGGCACGGGGACCGGTTGGAGTGGCAATATCATCCAGCGAAAGGTCGAGATTTGGCGACCCTGAAAGCCCGACCTCGATATCGACGGGCTGGTCGGCAATGGCGACTTCCCGCTGGACGCCGACAAAGCCATCCCAGACATCCTCGACGTTGACGCGGGTTGAGCGCGTCGAGTTGAGCAGGCCGGTTCGGCGTTGCAGGATATCGTCGATATCAAGCCCTTGTTGATACCACTCGCCGCTCGTTGCAAACTGTGCTGCGTCGGCATCTGCGTCCATCGGCGAGAGCATCCCTGTCGAGATATTTGGGTAGTTTGAGCGCCCAACAAAAATTTCGGGGGCAGTCGAGCCAAAGAGTGAATCCCCCTGAATCACCTGTTCGAACTGTTGTTCGACGGAATCGAGGTGGTCGGTGATGGCGTAGGATTTCTCGCGGGCGAGTCGCCGCCGCTCGGCGGCCTCGTCACGCTCAAACTCGTCGATGAACTCGTCCAGACGCATCGCTCAGATATTGTGTGCGGACGGGAATGAATCTGTCCCGTCCATCTCCCAACAACCACGTCTCCTAACTGTGGATTCCCATCGCCTCTATCTGTTCTTGATAGCGGTTTCGGATGGTGACTTCGGTAACCTGCGCGACATCCGCAACTTCTCGCTGTGTCTTTTTCTCGTTACACAAAAGCGAGGCGGCGTAGATGGCGGCAGCGGCATAGCCCGTCGGGGATTTCCCCGAAAGCAGGCCTTTTTCGGCAGTTGTTTCGATAATTTCGTTTGCTTTGCTCTGTACTTCTTCGGAGAGTTGGAGTTCAGAACAGAACCGTGGGACGTACTTTTTCGGGTCGACTGGTTCCATCTCCAGTCCGAGTTCTTGTGAGATATACCGATACGTTCGGCCAATCTCCTTTCGCTCGACCCGAGAAACGTCTGAAATCTCTTCGAGGCTCCGTGGGATGCCTTCCTTTCGGCAGGCAGCATAGAGGGCGCTCGTTGCAACTCCCTCGATAGAGCGGCCACGGATGAGGTCGTCTTTGAGTGCTCGCCGATAGATAACCGAAGCAACCTCACGGACGGACCGTGGCACGCCCAGTGCCGAGGCCATCCGGTCAATCTCCGACAGCGCAAACTGCAGATTACGTTCACCGGCATCTTTCGTCCGGATACGCTCTTGCCATTTGCGTAGTCGGTGCATCTGACTCCGCTTTTTCGAGGAGATAGAACGCCCGTATGCGTCCTTATCCTTCCAGTCGATGGTCGTCGTCAGCCCCTTGTCGTGCATCGTCTGCGTCGTCGGTGCACCGACACGCGACTTCTGTTGTCGCTCCTGGTGGTTGAACGCACGCCACTCAGGACCGGGGTCAATCGTTCCCTCCTCTACGACAAGCCCACAATCGTCGCAGATGAGTTCACCGCGATCAGAACTCTTGACAAGATTGTCAGACCCACACTCGGAACACTCCCGTACTCCTTCATCCTCGTCTTGTTCAGTCGTAAACTCACGCTCACGCTCCCGCTGGCGGCTAGCCCGTGTCATCGCATTTTTATAGTAGCAAGATTGCGGCACTTAAGCCTTTGGTAAGTATTTTGTGGTTTGACCCTGGTCACGATACCGAAACACATACCAAAACCGCCGGACGTAGTCGGGTTCACATTGAACGAATTCGTCCAAAACCGAAATATATACAAAGGATGCGAGGGTGAGGTTACCACCAATGCCAGCCATTCATTGGATATATATGGTGCTAAACGGCACGCACGTTGTTTGGGGGTTCATTCATGCCTGTGATTGAGTGTGACGTGGCACAGGCGCGCGAACGACTGGAAAGCGAAGGGGTGGAAGTCACCAGCGGGAATACGGACCACGAACGGTGGCGGGCAATCCACGAGGGAGCAACAGCCGTTGCCTACGACGGGAAGGTCGTCATTCAAGGGAATAACGCGGCACGTCTGGAAGCGCTCTTACAGGACGGCAGTGGACGCGGCCATCTGTACGTTGATGGGGCATCTCGTGGAAATCCTGGGCCAGCGGGTATCGGCTGGGTACTCCTCAGCGGCGATGGTATCCTCACAGAGGGCGGCAAACGCGTCGGAACCATGACCAACAACCAGGCGGAGTACGAGGCGTTGATTCATGGGCTCGAAATCGCCAGCGAGTACGGTTTCGAAGAACTCAATATCCGTAGTGATTCCGAACTTGTGGTCAAACAGGTCACCGGCGCGTGGAACACGAACGACCCTGACCTTCGGGAGTCTCGGGTTCGTGTCCATGAACTTCTCCGGGAATTTCCGGACTGGTCGCTGACGCACGTTCCGCGTGAACTAAACGAGCGCGCTGATAAGCGAGCAAATGAGGCGTTAGACCGTGGCTGAACAGGATGATGTCGATAACCAGGAACAACGGCGTGAACGGCTGATGGTGCCACAGGAGTGGCTGTATGATGGCTCTGAGACGGCGGAGGACGGAACCACCGCTGCGTCGCAAACAACGAGGGGGAGTGAGGCGGACGCTGAACCGGAACTCCCGGAACGCGTTATTGACGAGGCTGAGCGGCTGACCCGCCGCGCTCGTGAATCACCCAGCACGGATGAACAGGAGATGTATCTCCGTGCTCGCCGGAAACTCCTTTCGTCGTATCAGTTCACGGCACGAGTACGGGAGGAAGAACGAGCTGTCCTCGTCCTCTATCCCTCCGAGTGGATGGAGGATGGTACGGTCCAGCTAGACCGTGTTGCCGATACCAGCCGTGGCATCGAACGACCACTTGAAGGGGCTGGCGAACAGGAAAGCTGGGAGGCTATCGAGGAGCACAACCGGGCACTTGCAGCGGCTGTCGCTGAGGAGTATGGTGACGTTCACGGACAGAATGCACACGCGTTAGCCGATTTCATGGGCAATCATTATCTCAAAGAGATTGAGCGTGCCAGTGGTGAGGAACTGAACGAATTTTGCAGCGAGTATTTCCCCCGCAATGCGTGGCCAAGCGAGGAGCAACAGCACGTTCTCACCGAATCGATTGCGCTCGTTTTTGAGCTGGCCGAGACAGCCCTGCCACGAGCATTCGACGGCTAACTTCTGGCGATGTGCTGCTGACTGAAACTATCGCTTAACAGCGGCAACTCGCTGAAAAATGACTGACCCAGTGCAAAATCTGGGCGTTATCTGACGGCGTCGATGAGCTCTTCGAGGTCTTCCGCGCGCGATTCGTCGGTGACAAGCTTGGCGAACTCCCAGTTGAGCTGGTCGAGGACCGTCTCGTAGCCCTCATCAGTGAGTCCGTACTCGTTTGTCCGTTTGTCGAGTTCGCTCTTTTCGACGAGACCGAGCTCAACGAGTTCATCGAGGTTTGGGTACAGACGACCGTGGTTTACTTCGGAGTCGTAGTACGTTTCGAGTTCGCGCTTGATCGCAAGTCCGTAGCGTGGTTCCTCGGCGAGAATGGTGAGGATATTTTGCTGGAATGCGGTGAGTTCGCGTGCGGTACCTGGGTTGTCAGTAACTGCTTGTGCCTCTGACATAGCTGGAAAGAAGGTGTCTACGTATTTAACACTTGGTAAAAACACGAATGAATGTCATGAAAAAACAGCAAGAAGGAAGTCCGATACACAGATATCTCTCTGGAATATTACCAGTGAATGCTGGCAATATCCCTTTCCAGTCGGTGCTGTTGTGTCGTCTTCCGGACCGTGTGCCTACGAATAGTTGCGGCTCAGACCGAAAGTAGTTTTTGGCTCATCTGCGGAGTACTTGTATGGTAAACCTCTGGGAAGACCTCGAAACAGGACCGAACCCACCGGAAGAAATCTATGCGGTTGTGGAGTGTCTGAAAGGCGAGCGGAACAAATACGAGTACGACAAGGACGTTCCAGGCGTCGTCCTTGACCGCGTCCTGCACAGCAACGTGCACTATCCTTCGGATTACGGCTTCATCCCGCAGTCGTATTACGACGACGAGGACCCATTCGACGTGCTTGTGCTTGTGGAGGACCAGACGTTCCCCGGCTGTGTCATCGAAGCCCGCCCTGTTGCCCTGATGCGGATGGACGATGATGGCGAGAAAGATGACAAGGTCATCGCTGTCCCCGTGGAAGACCCACGCTATGACCACGTCGAAGACGTAGATGACCTCACCGACCAGACAAAAGCCGAAATTGCGGAGTTCTTCGAGACCTACAAAAACCTCGAAGAAGGCAAACAAACCGAAACGCTCGGCTGGGAGGACAAACAGGCGGCGTTCGACGCTATCGAGCACGCACAGGACCTCTACGAAGAGCA
>PUNZ01000124.1 GCA_003551945.1 Halovenus sp.
GAGTCAGGCCGCGTTAATTAAATGGGCTGGAAATGAAGCTACACGCAATGTGGTCGCCGACGGAGTTCTCGTATCGAAAATTCGCACGGAAAGTTGACCACGTGGGACACTGGAACGGCATCAAGTTTTCTGCTGAGTTACTCTCGCGAAAGACAGTTCTTTCACCAGTTGTCGATCGATTATGTGATCGCGGAACGTTCGACATCGCTTCACAAGCCACCCTTCACGCAATTGCTGATCCGTTACTCAGCGTTACGGAGGAAACAATGTCGTACGGTGCACTCGCAGCACCGTTCGTCGCGAACACTGGACCGGGATATGTGTTTACCGAAACTGGTCTGGCCACAACACCTGATGGGACGATTCTGAACGAGACCCTCTTTCCACAGGATCGTGGCAGACGGTTCGTCGTCGCGAAACTAATCTGGCAGCTGTTTTTCGAGTCGGCTGACCTGACTACCGCACTCGTTCGAAAAGACGTGACAACAGTGGATTCACGAGCCAAATCACTCGAGGTTTTGGCCCCGTTGATACCCCGATACAGCGATAACTACTATCACTGGTTGATCGAAACGGTTCCAACCATCCGGTACCTCCGGGCCTTCGAGGTACAAACTGGACTAGACGTGATCTACCTGGTTCCGGGCGATGCCCCCTCGTGGCTCGAGGAAACGCTAGAACTACTCGAGATTCCAGATGAAAAAATCGAATGGGCCTCGAGTCCTGTTTATTACGCTGATCAATTGGTGTTACCTTCGTTCCCTCTCCAAATCCGACAGGACTATGACTGGATCATCGAAACCGTTCTCGACAACGTTCATTTGGATACAAACCGTATCGACGCGGGAAATAATGTTTACATATCCCGGTCAAAAGCAATAGAGCGCCGAGTGATTAATGATAAGGAAGTTGTAGAAACGCTATCTAAATATGGCTTCAAGCGCTATCACCTCGAGAATTTGAGCGTTTCAGAAAACATCAAATTGTTCAACGAGGCGGATGTAATAGTTGGTGCCCACGGCGCTGGTTTGACTGACCTGATCTATTGTGACGATGCAACGGTGGTCGAACTCTTTGGGTCGATGATAAAAAATCCCTACAAGCGTCTTGCAGAAGTGGTTGGAATTCGGTATAAATCCATCGAGTGTCAACCTAGGGCCACTGATATTTATGTAAACCCCAATGTCCTTGAAGAAGTCGTTAAAAACAACCTTTAACATTTGTAGTAAGCGTTAGTTGCCGTCCTCCAATAGCACTCTCAACTCCCGTTTGATTTGATTGGTCGATTCCTCAACCGATCCAATGTTCTCGACGTGAATTATCGTAACCCCAAGCCCCTCAGCCTTACTGATTATCCGTGAACAGTCCCCACGCATCTGATCGATGACTCTTACTTTGTCATCGGTTTCTATCCATGGTTTGGAAAGAACTTGTTTACTGCGGTTTTGCTGGCGATTATCACAGATTGGGGCTGGTGCGTCAACGTGAACTAAAATCGATGGGAGCGGAACGACATCAAGATACTCTCCGAGGTTAAACGAATTTTGTTCTGTCCGAAAGAGGATAGACAAGGCTCGTTGTAAAAAACCCTCATCCAGAACGACTGTTGTACGCGGTGACAACATCGTGACTGCACTTTCGTACTCGCCTGCTGTCCCTAAAAGCATCTCGAGTAAATGCAGTGGTTCGTAGGTAGCTTTCATCCCCACCTGAACTAGCATCTTTGCATAAGTTGGTCTCCGAAAAAGAAACCGAGACACGTTCCACCCCTTCTGGTGAAACCGTCTCTTGGATCTCTGCGAAAAGAAATAGCACCGTTTAGACTCGCTGAAAGGACATTGGATTAAGTCCTCCTCCGCCAATGCCGTATAAATTGTAGTTTTACCGGAGCCTGGTGGCCCCAAAAATTCGATATGTGACATTAGGACGTCCTATACATATCCGAGTGCCTGAAGTCGATCTTGGATCAATTCTTCATCGAGGCAATAATCTCCGACTGGTTCGTCCGTAGTGATTAATCGGCGTTCACTACCTTCGACTATATGCCAAGGAACAATTCGAAGTTGTGGGCACTTGATATCACCGGGATGTCCGTAGAGACGGTTTGTGAACCAAAATACCCGGTCGCCAAGCATTTCTCCATGGTCTGCTGTAATAACTGTTCTGCCGTCAATTTGTTTGATCAGGTCCGAGACTTGTTCTAGTACGATATCTAAACTTTCCTGATACGCCTGCCGGAGTTCGGAGCGAGCAACTTTTCCCGTCTTGACAGCGTCCCACATACTTATACCAGTCCGCTCGTAAGTTTGGCTTTCTGTCCCTCGGTTTCGGTTGTACCCTTGAAGATCAACTCTCTGGCGGAGGCGGTCGGCGGTTGGTCCGATGTATGGTCTATGTGGTTGCATGAAGTGAACAATTAGTCGCTTATTAGGGTATGACTCGTTAGCCTCCAGCGCCGCTTTCACGACATCCTGCGGTTGGACTGTTCCGATCTCTTCATCCCATCGGTCGAGTACCGTGTGCATAGCATGAAACACGCCATCATTGAGCTTTCTTGCGTGTGGATTTGCAGTCACATAAACACTGTCGTGAAGTGTTCGACCATTGAAGTTGTGCTGCATATATGGCCAGCTGTTGCTCCCCCCCGAAACTACACTCTCCAAGGATCCTTCGATATTACGTTGTTTCATATAATAGTCGTATCGGCAGGCATCGAGTATTACAAGTGTATCCCAATCACGAGATATCACATCGACACCCTTTCTATATTTATTCTGAAAGTAATAGTTTCCAGCCAGATGAACTGGTTTACTCAATACTCTGTGGCCTTCCCATACGAAGAGACTGGGACGGTTAAGTGCAGTTTTAAGATTAGAGATATTATAACGTTCTAGCATTTAGCCCAAATTGTTCACTACCACACAAATATTTTCTTGATGTCAGAGCTGTTATTCCACGGAGTTCGTTTATACTCATACCATAGCGACCCAGAAATTGAATCTTTCGACAATCGGTAACCAACGGTTTTTAATCACCTCGTTCAAACGGACAGAGCAACGGGATGCCACGTCACTGTTCATTTAAGCCGTCGATTATAATTCCGGTCTACAACGATGCCCAGGGCGTCAATACAACTCTCGAGTCGTTGTTCAATAGTACAAATCAAGACGCCCAAGTCGTCGTCGTCGACAACGATTCCATTGATGAAACTCCTGCAATCGTCGCAGAATACGCAAGGGTTCAAGACCACCTCACACTCATCTTCGAACGCGATATCCAATCATCCTACGCAGCCAGAAACACCGGCATCGAGTATGCAGACGGCGACATAATCTGCTTTCTCGACGCAGATCAACGAGTAACCGATGGCTGGCTCGAGGCTGCCCTCGCTCAACTCGATGCCAAAGACGCCCACTATCTCGCCCCGAATATCGAACTCGAGGCACCCGAAAACCCGACCAGAACGGCTCAGTACAACCAAGTCTCAGGATTTCCAATAGAGGATTTCCTCGAGCACCACAAGTACGCGCCCACCTCGTGTCTGTTCGTCACCCGCGAACTGCTCGAGGACGTCGGTCACTTCGACGAGCGACTGGTTTCCGGCGGCGACCTCGAGTTCGGGAACCGCGTGTACGACGCGGGGTACGACCTCGTGTTCGCGCCCGATTCGACGGTGATCCACCCAGCTCGAGCGGACTTTCGATCGCTGTGGAAGCGGAACGTCCGCATCGGTCGCGGACACTGCCAGCTACAGCGGTACTACCCGGATCGTTACGGTCGCGTCGGCATCCCTCCCCGACCGAGCGGGATTCGGACCGACCAGTACGATGGGTCGTTACATCCGCTCGTCTACCGGTCGATCGCCCTTTCGATGACCGGGGCTCGAGGTGTCGGCTACGGTCGGGAGTGTCTCTCGGTGCTCGCCGACAGAATTCGAAATCGGTAACGAAGTCAGGATTCGCGTTCGAAGACGTCCCTCGAGCCCGCGTCCAACTCCCAGGTTCCGTCGTCGTCGTCCCCAGACAACAGTCGCACGGAGGCGATCGCCAGCGAAATCTGTGAGTCGAAGACGACGTAAAACGGTTGCAGAGGGCCGAGCAGATCCCAGTTCCCCAGTGCGACGAAAATACCGAGTGCAACCGGCCCTACGATCCCGACCGGGCCCAACACAAGAAAGAGCATGAGGAACACCGTCGCCAGGAACGCGGTCAACAGCCACGGAGATATGACGAGGAAGAACCAGTTAAACGGGATCACGAAGCGACCGTACCAGCCGTAGCGCCCCAAGAGGTCGCGGTGTCTTCCGAGCAGCTGTAACAGACCCATCGCCCGTCGATCTTTCCGCTGTCGGCGGCCCCTGATATCGGACACCCCCACTTCGGCAAAACGCATCTCGGGGTCCATCACGACCCGTTTTCCCTGCTTTCGGATGTTGACGGCGATTTCGGTATCGTCCGCCAGCGAATCCGTGGAAATTGGCTGGAAGTACTCCCGACGAAACGCAAAACAGGGGCCGTGAACGATGAACGTCGAATCGAGGTGTGACTCGAGGGCCTGATTCCGGGCCTGGATATCACGATAGTTCTCCTCAACCTTGCTTTGGCCGAGAACTTCCGTCTGTCGTCCCGTTACCGCACCGATGGTCGGATCCTGTAGATTGGCAACGGCGTGCTCGAGCACGTCCGAACCCAGCCGTGAGTCACAATCAGTCCGAAAGATGATGTCGTGGCTCGCCGCCTCGATGGCGAGATTGACTGCACGGGCGACGCCACCGCGGTCGTCTTCCTCGATCAGTGTGAGTGCTGGTCCCTCCACATCGCGTGTCTCAAAGAACGATCGCACCACGTCAGCCGTGCCGTCGCTACTCGAGTCGACCACGACGATCTCGAGTTTCGAAGCAGGGTAGGAAAGCGAACAGAGCCGGTCCAGGGTCTGCTCAACGATCTGAGCCTCGTTGTACGTCGGCAAGACGATGCTCACGGGTTCGGGACCGGGCCCGTCGGTCTCTGGCTTTGCAGCCGGCGAGGACCATGGCTCGAGTTTCCAGGAGAGGGTGAGATAGAGGAGGGACGGAAGCATAAGAACGATACCGAGGCCAACGACGACGGGGAGCATTACCTCTCGAATGTGGGTGTTTGGTTAAAAACGTTGTAATTCGAACCACGCCGTTTCTCAGGGTATCCTACCGGGTTTGTGTTCACCCACGTCGTCCCGATGAA
>PUNZ01000063.1 GCA_003551945.1 Halovenus sp.
GCAGTGAGAGATAGGTTCGCTCCTCGTCATCGACGACATCCTCTTCGTAGGCGTGGGCAAGAACCGTATAGACCAATCGACCAACACCAAAGGAGGGCTCGATAACCTCCGGCGTCACGTGCTCGCCCGATTCCGTTACCTCCTCGATAGCAAAACCCGTCTGCTCGACAGGAATCTCGTACTCCTCGCCACCGGCCTCGACCGTTACCGTTTCGCCGTCGAAGGCATCGGGGTCGCGCTCGGCCAGCGTTTCGAGTGCAGCGACAATCTCACCAGCCGCGTCACCGAACTCAGGTCCGAGATAGCTCATCTCCGGGTCGACCGTCGGCCGCTCGACCGTAATCGGCTCGTCGTACTGTTTGAACACCGAAAACTCCTCGCCAGAGTGCTCGGCGTGTTTATCAAGGTCATACGAACCCCGCGTGGCAAAGCCGGTCACCTCAACCCAGTCGCCAGCAAGTTCGGCCTCGGCATCCCAGCAGTCCGCCGCATAGTGTGCCAACTCGCCGGGGAGATGCTGACGATAGCGGAATCGGTCCATATCGACGCCAATTCGCTCGTACCAGCCTTTCGCCAATCCAAGATAGAAGGCAACCCAGTCGCTTTCGATAATGCCGTCTTCGATAGCCTCCGTGACGGTTACCTCCTGTATCTCGCCGTCGTCAGCCTGCTGCTGTTCAACGGAATACAGCGGCAGCGTTACATCCGAAACCCGCTCAAGTGGCGGCTCATCTTCCCCCGGGTCGATGAAATGCTCGAGTTCGGCCTGTGTGAACTCCCGCACGCGAATAAGCGCTTTCCGTGGGCTGATTTCGTTCCGGTAGGCTTTGCCAATCTGGGCGACCCCGAACGGAAGCTGATTCCGTGCGTACTCGGCAAGCTGTGGAAACTCGACAAAGATGCCCTGTGCAGTCTCCGGTCGGAGATAGCCCGGCGAGGAACTCCCTGGGCCGATGTTCGTCGCGAACATGAGGTTAAACTCCTCGACGGGTTCGCCAGCGAGCGATGCGCCACAGGCGGGGCAGGCAATGTCGTGCTCGGCAATCAACTCGGCAACCTCCTCAGTTGGGAGCGCTTCGGCATCCTCGACGTCAAGCTCCGGATAATCCTCAACAAGATGGTCGGCCCGGTGGCTGGCACCGCACTCGACACACTCGATAATCATGTCGTCGAAGCCATCAAGGTGGCCCGATGCCTCGAAGACCGGCTCAGGCATCACTGTCGGTGCGTCGATTTCCATATGCCCCTCGCGGGTAACGAAGCGGTCGCGCCAGGCGGCCTCCAGGTTATCCTTGAGCGTGGCCCCCGCTGGACCGTACGTGTAAAACCCCGCAACACCGCCGTAGACACCGGCCGTCTGGAGGAAAAAACCACGCCGTTTCGCCAGTTCGGTAAGCTGTTCGCTCTCACTCATGCAACCGCCTCCAGCAAGTGGATATCCTGAACGATGCCGGCGAGTTCGTCGCCGCTCATCATCGGAATCTGCTCGATATCGTTTTCAATCATCAGCTGTGCGGCTTCCTCGACGGACCGCGATTGGTTGACTGTAATCAAGTCCTCAGTCATGAACGCGCTCACCGGACCGTTCGGTATTTCGACGTTTCGGGTGGGCATATACCGGTTTCCGACGGCTTTGATTCCTTCCCACGCCCATTCGTTGTCCTGGTTTGCAATGGATTCACCCGTATCCTCTTCGCCTTCGACGACGCGTGCGACGTCGAGAATATCGACTTCGGTGACCATCCCAACAAGGTCAGCCTCGTCATCTAGCACAACTGCGTACGGAAGGTCCGCATAGGCGAGCTGTCGCTCGGCGACGGTCAACGGCGTCTCGCTGTACATACTGTTGACCGTCTTCCCCGCGACGGCACCAACCGCAATCTCCTCTTCGACCTCGCCGCGAGCAATGGCTCGGACGACATCAGTGACCGTTATTATTCCTTCGAGGGAATTACCATTGACCACAGGAATGCGGCGGGCTCCTTTCAAGAGCATCATCGCAGCAACCTCGCTAAGCGGGGTATCACGGCTCGTCGATGGAACATCCTCCGCGAGCAGGGCTAGCTGGTCCTCGTCGGGTCGTTCGATGAGCGAGCTACGCGAGATGATACCGCGGTATATTTCACCCTCATCGGTGTGTTTAACCGCTGGAACGGACGAAAAGGCGCGGTCCTGGAGATATTCGAGTGCATCATTCCGTGTACCGGGGATTTCGACCGTGACAAGGTCGTCTCGGCCAGTCATGACATCTTCGACGTTCATATTGGCATCTACTCATTCCCGCGGCTACTAAGTCCTTATCAGTTACCGGTAGACCGGCCCGTAGGTCGAAGCACTGACCTGCAGGGGGACCGAAAGGAAACCGATGAACGTCGCTCTCATAACCGTTGGAGACGAGTTGCTGGCCGGCGACACGACGGATACAAACGCAACCTGGCTTGCAGCGATGCTCAACGAGCGCGGTGCAACAGTCAACAGGATTCTCTCACTTCCTGATGACCGCGAGATAATTACCGAGCGCGTCAGCGCCTACAGCGAGCAGTTTGATGCGGTCATCGTCACCGGCGGTATCGGTGGCACGCCCGACGATATGACCATGGAGGCCGTCGCCGACGCATTCGACCGAGCGCTTGCACCCACGGAACTTACCCTCTCGGATGTCACCGACACGATAGCTGCCTTTGCAGAGCGCCGCCCGTCACTGGATATCGATATCGACGCCGAAGCGGAAGCGGCCATCCCCGAAGAGAGTCGCCCACTCCTGAACAACCGTGGACTGACCCCTGGCTGTGTGCTCGAAAACGTCTACGTCCTGCCGGGTATCCCTGAGGAACTCGAAGCAATGTTCGAGCAGGTAGCCGGGGAGTTTTCGGGCGAGCGCCGCTCACAGTTTCTCTATACCACCGAGCCCGAAGCGAACATCGTCGGGACGCTCGAAGAGACGATGGAGCGATTCGACGTGACCGTGGGCTGCTATCCTGACCGCGATGCCGGTCACAACCGACTGAAGATTGTTGGTACTGACAAACAGGAGGTTGGCGATGCTGCGGACTGGCTGCTCTCGACGATTGAAGCAAGCGAAACGCCAGTTTCGCGGGACTGGTAACGACCGCTTACGACCTATTGACAGGGCGTATCACCATCACAATTTGTGAACTCAGGGAGCCGTATTCGGCATAATTCATATAATGTATGAAGTCCAACTTCATCCAACGAGATGTCCCGAACCACTGCCACCATTCCGGACGATTTGACCGACCTCATGGAAGGAGCAATCAGAGCGGGCGTGTTTGAGAACAAAAGCGATGCAATCAGACGTGTGTTGCGAGAGTATTTCGAGGAAAACGAGAATGCCCGAATCGCGGCAGCAGTATCCCTGTATGAAGATGGTGATATTACGCTTGGGCCTGCTGCCCGCCTCGCTGGTGTCAATCGATTTGAAATGCGGGATATCCTTCGCGAGGAAGAAGTCAAGCTCCGGTTTGGCCCCGAAGATATGGCTTCTGTCCGAGATGAAATCGAAACTGCCCGGAATCTCGAATGATTAGGAAGGGCGACTCGCTGACAGTCCTCGATACAACTGTCCTTTCGAATTTTGCTCACGTTGACCATGTTAAACTGCTCTGTGACCTACCCAGAGTGGCTACCGTGGATGCAGTCAAAGCAGAGCTCATCGAGGGGACGGAGACACACCACTATCTCGAACGGGCAGTGAAAGTCCTCGGAGGGAAAGTCCCTGTAGTACCCCTATCCGAACCAGCAACCCACTTGGAAAGGGAGTTTCTGGGAACGTT
This sequence comes from Halovenus sp., assembly GCA_003551945.1. Classification (GTDB taxonomy): domain Archaea; phylum Halobacteriota; class Halobacteria; order Halobacteriales; family Haloarculaceae; genus Halovenus. Next base: position 3,795 of record PUNZ01000063.1, read on the forward strand.
GGATCCAGGCGAAGCTCAGGCTCTCGCCCTAGCGGAGGTGACTGATGGGGTGGTCGTCACGGATGATGGAGACGCACGTTCAATTGCAGCGCAGCGAGCAGTGGATGTGACCGGGTCAATTGGGTTGTTAGTTCGGTTCGTGGAAGCTGGTGACATAACAGAACAGACAGCTGATAACTATCTCAAGCGATGGATAGACGAGGCTGGATTTCGGTCGCCATCGCGTGATTTTGTGGTGTTTCTCCGCTAGTGAAACGCCGTTGGTGACTACGACCGCCGCAACAGGTCAAACTCCCCACGTTTTTCGTTGAGCTTTCGCCGGTAGGCCTCCTTATCCTCGAAGTTTGCCGATTCGAGCCGTGCTTCGAGCAAGAGAATCTGGTACTGTAGCTCTCGCGCTCGCTCCCGGTATTTCTCGGGGATATCATCCGGCAGCTCCGATGGCAGCTCGCCGCTCATGCCCGCCAGTTAGCGCCAGAACGAATGTGTGTTTCGAGTTACCGAGCTGCTCGGTGAGCCACCAAGCACTTACCCACAGCCACACTCTGTTCAACGATGTCAATACGCCCACAACAGGTCGGACCGGTCGAGGTTCCCGTCGTCACTGGCGCAGTTGCTGGCGCACTCTCCGTGATAACGGGCTATCTCGTGACGCTCGTTATGGTCGCAATTGCGGAATCAGAGAGCATCTTCGATGACTTGCTCGCATCCGCGGGCTGGGTCTATTACAACGCCCAGTTTGTCAACGCCGAACTCGTCGTCGAGCGGGATGAAGATGCCGGCGCACTCGAAGATTTCTTCGCTGGACTCGCCGAACACGAGTTTAACCTCGTGACAGGAGACGGTGCAACTGCCGAGATGGTGGACCTCGCCGTCCCAGCCCTCGTCTACCATCTGATACCAGTCGTGGCGTTTCTCGTTGCGGGCTTTGTCGTTGCCCGGCGAGTCGGTGCAACGGACGGCGTGCAGGGTGCGGTGGCCGGCGCAACGCTCATCCTCGGCGCAGTTGTCGTTGTGTTGCTCGGGGCGTTCCTCTTTACGGTGAGCGACAACGGTGCGAGTATTAGCCCAGTCTTGCTCGATAGTATCGCCCTCGCCGGCGTTGCTTACCCTGGCTTGCTCGGCGCACTTGGTGGCTTTCTGAGCACGCAAGTCTGACCCCGTCTCAAAGCATAATCGGAATCAATAACACCCCCATACAAGTCATCCGACGCGAGCCAAACTGTGCTGGGACAAGCCCAACGAGCGTGCTGGCACCGAGAACGAGCAACCCGATGACGCCAGTGAACCCGAGTACCAACAAGCAGAGAAAACAGAGAATCGTTATCGAGAGGAAGAAATTATCGAGCGAGCCGACAAACGCCAGATAGCGGTCACCAATCAACACCACGA
>PUNZ01000135.1 GCA_003551945.1 Halovenus sp.
GTGCGAACGCACCAGTTTCCTTGTCAAACAGGAACGTCGATGGCTGTGCCAACCAGCCGTTACTCCTATCTCCCCCATCACAGGCGAGACTCGGAGATACTTTCTGTCGAATGTTCTCAGCACCGTTTACGTCTGCGTTCGCTACCGTACCGCATTCATCGCAGACGTACAATCCGCACTCAACACGGTTCGCATCCCGTGTGCGACCGCAGCTCGAACATGACTTCGACGTATCACGCTCACACACTTCCTCAACTGTGATCCCTTCCATCTCAAGCTTTATACTCGAAGAGATCGGTGAATCGGTCGAACGCCCACGAGTGGAGGTCGAGGTTGCCGTGTTTCCCCCAGTCTTTCACCTCACCATCCTCATCTTCACGGATACCGGACAGGCCTCCCACCACAATCGTCCCAACACCTTCCTCGACGCATCGTTGAACGATGTGTTTCGAAAGTGTGTGGAAATAGTGAGTGCGCCGCCGAGACTTTTTCTGGTTCAGCCGGGTGGCCTGCTCAGAGTCGGAGTCGTTGCAGCGAGCAATCCGCTTGCTGAAGTAGTAGTCGTCCTGCTTCAGGCAGTTCAGCGGGTACAACTCGCTGTGGCCGTCCTCGTAGGCGAGTGCAGCAAAGTTGTTGATGCCGAGATCGACACCAACGGTCTTCTCACCTGGTGTGTCGGCCACGTCGATCTCGACGTTGCACAGGAAGTGCAGTTCCCACTCGTCCCCCGTCCAAACGGCCCGCACCTGTTGGACGTTTTCCACGGTGGAGAGATCAACGTCGGGTCGGGTCTGGTACTCACAGAGGATGAAGTCCGACCAGTACTCTTTGAGGTTCGAGCCTTTTGAGAGTCGAACCCGGTTGTACTGGGTGTCGAGTTTGAAGCCAGCGGCTTTGAACGTGACCGTGCTTCGTGGGTGTTCGTCCCCGTACTTGCGGTAACCGGGCGGGTTCGCTCGCGTGTCTCCGTTGCGTCGTTTGCCGTACCAGCAGGCGAACGCCTCAGCGAGTTCTTGTAGGACTCGCTATGCTCAAAAATCGGAGATTTTTGGCATCACGAAAATCTTTGATTTTCGAACGAACTTGACTGAGAATGGAGGTCACCGTAGCGTTCGTGGTTCTTGAGGTAGGCGGTGAGTTCTGCGTGACTGGGAATATGACCGATCTCCGACCACACGCGGCCACACGTCCACCGTCCGATGTTCCAGAGTTTCGAGGCGGCAAACCCGAGCGAATCAAGGTCGTCTTGCACCCGTGACCGGTTCCTGATGGAAGCAGTGTAGGTGCGATTGACGACCTGTTTCGCCATACATAACTTATGTAGACAAACCTACTTGAAATGTGGATTGTGTCGCGTGGAATATCCTGCCGTGCCATCGAGCGGTGGCTCGTAGGGTATTGTCGGATTCATCCCCGCCCTAAAGGTGCGAGGCTTTCTCCTTGATTCGGCGTAAAAGAAGAAGATATCAGTTCTACGACTGGCTTCGGTCTGCCGCCATTCTTGATCATGGCTTGGTGGTGTGCTCCGGTCGTATCGTACAGACCCTCGACGACGGGCTACTCGCAATCAAAAAGCGAGGTCGGACCATTGATTGCCTCGGGTTTTTCTGCGTAGGCGACGGTATAGTAGTCACGCTCGAGTAAATCCTCGGGGTCCTCGGTGATGATTGACTCGTGTGTGTCCATGAAGAGCCGACGACCGTAGGTAACCTCGTATCCCGCGTCCCGAAGTTTCTCGTCAGTTGCGGGTACATCTGTCACCTTGAACAACACGAGGCGATTGGGACCGATCGGTGCAGTTCCACCCGACGCCTCACGCAGCGTTAATTCAGCCCCGGCCGGAATCTCGACATCGAGGGCAGTCGTGAAGGCCGTCACTGTCGAAACGCCCGGGACGACTTCCAATTCCACGTCGGGATGGAACCGCTCGAGCGTTCGGCGTAAGTGACCAAACGTCGAGTAGACGTTTGGATCGCCTAGTGTGACGAAGGCGGCCGTCCCCTTGCGAGCCGCCGGTGCGACCTCTGCAGCGGCCTGCTTCCAGGCACGGCGCAACTGCGCCTCGTCTCGCGTCATCGGGAACTCGAGGTCGCTCAACTGCTCGTCATTGACGTACTTTGAGGCGACATCCTGTGAAAGCCGACCTGGCGTGTACACTACATCCACCGATTCCAGGACCTCCCGGCCACGCAGTGTAATGAGGCCTGGGTCTCCCGGTCCTAGACCAACGCCGTAGAGTGTCATAGCTCCACCTCGGTGTGGCCCCTTGAACGGTCAGCGAGGGGTGGCATCTCGGGTATTCGTCGGGAAGTGGTGAGTACCATAGTCGTCAGTCGTCCGCGAGCGCTAGCTCTCGCTGGTCGTCTATGCCGAAGGGGTCGGCATACGTGCTCCAGTCTTCGTCCATCTCGGTATCGCTGAGCAGGCAGTCCTCAAGCCAAGCCTTCATTTCAGCGGCTTCAAAGTCACGACCGATGAAAACGAGTTCGACACCTCGGTCGCCCCACTGGTCGTCCCATTCGTCTTCGAGACCGGGCATTGCTTGAAAGTAGCGCTGTTGTTGCTGTTTCGGGAGATTCACGATCCACTGACCCTTGGGACCTGCACGTACGGACTGGCCCGCTTTATCCAGCCCCATCGCGACGTCTTCGCGACCGGCTGACCAGAAAAAGCCTTTTGCGCGGATAATCGCTGATGGAAGGTGCCGGAGGAGCTCTGCAAATCGCTCCGGGTGGAATGGTCGGTCTGCCCGGAAGACGAAAGATTCCACCCCGTGTTCTTCCGCGGCAGCGTCGTGGTGGTGGCCATGATGAAGTTCGTGTTTCCAGCCAGCCGAGTTTTGTGCCTCCTCGAAGTCGAACCGCTTCGTTTCGAGGATTGCTGCTGGATCAACGCCCCCAAATTCAGTTCGAACGATTTTCGCACGGGGTTGGAGTACCTTGAGAACAGCTTCGATTTCGTCGAGTTCGTCGTCGGGGACGAGATCGCACTTGTTGAGTAGAAGGACGTCACAAAATTCAATCTGATCGAGCAACACCTCTTCGGGGATACGATCGGTTCCAGGGGTTGATTCGTCGCTAGTGAGCGTTTTCCCTGAGTCGAATCCTTCGTACATTGCGTGGGCATCAACCACTGACACCATCGTGTCGAGGTGATAATCGTCAGTTGGATCGTACTCAGCATCCTCAAAGCCAAGCGCGAACGTCTGGGCAACTGGTATTGGCTCGGAAATTCCAGATGATTCTACGAGCAGGTAGTCGAACTCCCGGCTCTCGACGAGTGCACCGACGGCTTCGAGCATATCGCCGCGCAGTCGACAGCAGATGCACCCGTTAGACATTTCAATTATCTCTTCATTGGCTTGTGACAGCTCGGACTGTTGTTCGACATGATCGACGTCGATGTTCACCTCACCCATGTCGTTGACGAGGACGGCAACTTCGTGGCCGTGATCTTCGGTCAGGACGTGGTTGAGTGTGGTTGTCTTGCCGGCGCCGAGTGCTCCTGAGAGGACGGTTACTGGGATGGTCTGCGTCATCAGTCTTGTTACGAACTGGAGGTACAAAATTGTTAGTTATTACGAACTCTGTAACCCGTCATAATAACATATATCCTGCTGGGAACCAATCTACACAACATGCCAGTCGTCAGCGTCTCAATGCCGGATTCACTGTTAAACGAGCTCGACAAATTTATTCAGGACCACGGATACAGTGGTCGAAGTGAGGCGGTCAGAGAAGGTACGCGCGGGTTGCTAGCGGAGTTTGATGAGCAGGATTTCGATGGTAAACAGGTTATCTGCGTCATCACAACCATGTTCGATCACAATTCTGGAGCGGAGGTGGCGCTTTCGGAGGTTCGCCACGCGAACCAGGACCTCGTTACGTCGAACGTTCACAGTCACGCTAAGAGCACCTGTCTCGAGCTGTTTGTCGTCGAGGGTACGGTCGATGACATTAGTTCATACGTCTCTCGCCTTCGTGCTGTCGACGGTGTCACAACTGTCGAATATTCGATTCTGACGGCAGATCAATCGGTGTTTCCGTAGTTGGTCAAAGTAGGCAAAGTTTGACCTCCTCCACGCCCTGAAGGACGTGGAATCCGACCATCGGATTTCCGCCGGGTGTGGCGTTCGAGGTTCCAACCCGCACTCAAGGGGAACCGGCAGCATACCGGGGGAACTTTCGTTTCCTCCCCTGTATGGGGCTGTGGCCCGGTCAAACAGGCCCCATCGGATTCCGTGTCATCGCCGCGTGAACCACCGTTGGTCCACCGCCCCTTGTAGTTCGGAGCCGGCATCTCACCGATTCCGTAGCACTCTCTGTTACGTCGGACCACACCAAAACGATTACGAACGAAATCCGGCCCGACCACCGACGGCGGATGTTGCGCTGGGCCTACCGCTCGACCTGCGCCTGAAGACGCAGGTATGCGCTCGAAAACTCTATCACGGGTCGGGTGACCCGTGGAACTCTCGCAGTTCTCTTCACCCCTCTTTGTCCAATCGAGCGATCACGTGGCCGTCGTGACCTCGACAATTACAACGATAATATGCCGCCCGATACCCGGCGCTCTTGAACGTATCAATGAGTGAATCTGCCTCCTGGCGGTCTGATATTTCCACGTTGATAATCGAGCGCTGTCCTGCTTCGAGCGCATCGATGGCAGTGCCATGATCCAGTCGTTCGGGTTGCAACGACTCTATGAGAATCGCTTCGACAGTCCAGTCCTCGAGGTCGGGTATCTCACCAACCTCCATCGAGGTTGAAACCGTCTCGTCTTCGTAAAAATACTCGGCCAATTTGGGACCGTCGAAGGCACGAAGCTGCTCCCGATCCGCTTCTGTGAAGCGCGTCACTATAAGAAAGAGGTCAACACCAACCCGGTCCGCGATCCGTTCGTAGGTCGACACAGTGTCGAGTGTATCGGGGGTAGCGACGACGAATGCAGTGTCGAGGGCATCAGCCCATCGCTCGAACGGTTGCTGACCTGCTTTCGCGTCTACGACAGTCCACTCTATCCCAAGTCCGTGGTTACCATTTGGCTGTTGAGCCGACTCACTGCCGACAACCCCAGCAGCTTCTCCCAGCACAGATACCTGGGACCGTCTTGAAAGTCGGTCCGCAACCAGGGTCGCGACTGTCGTTTTGCCAACGTTGCGTTCGCCAAAAAA
>PUNZ01000231.1 GCA_003551945.1 Halovenus sp.
CCGGCGTCCGTGTCATCGCGACCAGCAAGCATCGCACGTTTCGTGTACTCCATAGCGATTGGCGGACCGCGAGCCAGGTCGTCTGCGAGCTCGATTGCTGCCTCTTCGAGTTCGTCGTTATCGACGACTTCGTTCACGAAGCCGTAGTCTTCCATATCCTCAGCAGGGTAGCGCTCTGCCGTGAAGATAATCTCTTTGGCAATACCCTCGCCGACGATGTTTGAAAGTCGCTGCGTACCGCCCCAACCGGGGAGCAGACCGAGGTTGAACTCCGGCTGCCCGAACTCGGAGCGCTCGGAGGCGATTCGCATGTCAGCACACATCGCAAGTTCCATCCCACCGCCGAGACAGAAGCCATCGACACCAGCGACGACCGGCATCGACACTGCTTCGAGTTTACCCCAGACCTCCTGTCCGCGGCGAGAGAGCTCAACAGCATCGATTGGATTGGCCGAACCAGCCATTCCCATCGCATCTGCACCTGCGGAGAACGCGCGGTCGCCAGCACCCGTAATCAACACGGCGCGAACCGCATCATCTTCCTCGAACATGTCAAGGGCTGTCTCCACATCGTCGAGCATCTCCGGGTTGACGGTGTTGAGTTGGTGTGGACGGTCGAGGATGATGTGACCAACCATCTCAGTTGGGTACTCAACCTGAATGGCCTCGAACTCGACACCATCGTCTTCCGCTTCGGATGCACCGTAGAATCCACCTTCTTCAGCGGCATCACGAAGTCCGTCCGAAACTTCGTATCGGGCGGCACCAGTTTCCTCGTAAAGCTCATCAAGCTTCTCGACAAGCGCATCAAGACCAAACTCGTCACAGGCTTTGGCTGGGCCTTTCGGGAAGGCAGCGCCGAGTTTCACAGCTTTGTCGATATCAGCTGGCGGGGCAACTTCCTTCTCGATGAGTTTGCCCGTCTCGTTTGCCAGTGCGGCCATCAATCGTGCTTTGACTTCGTCGCTCTGGGCGTCTGCTGGCACATCAGCGCCGCCGTCGTTGTAATCGTAGAATCCTTCGCCAGTCTTCTTGCCGAGTTTCTCGTTCTCGACAGTCCGCACAAGCAGTGGCGATGGTTCATAGGCGTCACCGAGCACTTCGTGCATGTAGTTGAGCACGTGCAGCGAGACATCGTTTCCAACTTGGTCGCCGAGTTCGAAGGCACCCATCGGCAAGCCGATGTCGTATTTCGTTGTTGAGTCGACTTCGCGGATGGTTGCAACATCCTCTTCAACAATCCAGCATGCTTCGTTCATCAGTGGAACGAGAATGCTGTTGACGATGAAACCAGGTTCGTCTTTACGGACGCGAACTGGCGTTTTGTCGAACGCTTCGGACAGGTCGACGATGACATCCATCGTCTCGTCGCTTGTCTCCGCACCGCTGATAACCTCGACCAGCTCCATTCGGACTGGTGGGTTGAAAAAGTGCATCCCGCAGACCTGTTCCGGCCGGTCCGTCACATTCGCAATGTCTGTAATGGAAAGGCTGGAGGTGTTCGATGCAAAGATAGTGTGCTCCGGCGCAAGTTCATCAAGTTCCTCGTAGACCTGCTGTTTGATATCCATCCGCTCGACAATCGCCTCAATGACAACATCGGTATCCTCGACTGATTCTTCAAGGTCAACAACCGGGGTAATCCGGTCGATTGAATCCGCAGCGACATCCTCGCTGATACGGTCGTTCTCGGCGAGTTTGTTCAGGCTCCATTCGATTTGCTCGTAGCCTTCTTCAACAAGCTCCTCGTTGATGTCCCGCAGGTTCACGTCATACCCTGCAAGCGCGGCTACTTCCGCAATGCCGTGCCCCATTGTCCCTGCGCCAAGGACGGTAATAGTCTCAATGTCGTCTACTTCCATGGTTCACTTACTCACTCTCACTCATACACTTTCAACGTTTCGTATCGTTTGTTGGGGAGGACCGTGCTCTGACGGGAGTTAAAGAAACCAGGCGTACAAACAGCCCAAACGGTCGGTTGAGTACTCATCACTTACTTACAGGTCCCTTACTGAGTACGGATATGGCAGACACCATAGCGGGGGACTTCTGGGGTGAACCGGAGATAGTCGAACGTGAGGATTCCCAACTGCACTACTGGATTGATGGACCAGCGGACGCGCCTCTTGTAGTGTGTACGCATGGTGCATCTATGGACCATCGCATGTTTACCCCACAGCGAGAAGCGCTTGTTGATGCCGGGTACAGGGTACTGGTATGGGATATGCGTGGCCACGGTCTCTCGAAACCGATGGGAACCGAATTCTCGGTCGCGGCGGCGACAGATGACCTCCGAGCGGTTCTCTATGCAGTGGGTGTCGAGGAGGTTACGCTGGTGGGACATTCGTTTGGCGGCTTCGTCTCACAGGAGTTCCTCTATCAGTCACCTGAAATGGTCCGCGCGCTGGTCGTCATCGGCTCAAGTGATTTGACTGCTAACGGCCCGCGTCGAGAGGACCTCCTCCTCTCGCTTTCGCCCTATCTGTTCAGAGCGATGCCGAATGATCTCCGTCGGCGAATCGTCGCGCAAACAACCGCCCTACGACCGGAAGTGAGGGAGTACGCCTACGATGCCACCAGCCAGCTGTCAAAAGACGAGTTTTATCAGGTTTGGCATGCCGTTGCTGACCACCCTCGGCCGGAGCGTGAGTATCAGATTCCGTGTCCGTTCTTGCTTACACATGGGGATGAAGATATCGTCGGAACAATCGCAAAGCATGCACCAGCCTGGGCGGCCCGTGAGCCAAACGCGACCTATCACGTCATTGAGGAAGCAGGGCATAACGCAAACCAAGATAATCCGGAGGAGTTCAACCTCGTACTGTGTACGTTTCTGAACGAACACGTTCAGTAAGGGCACGGTAGAAATTCACTTGTTTTGTTCAGTTGCGATGTCGTCCGAGCTCTCCGACAGCGAATCAGCGTTTGATTCATCTCCAGCAAGCGCACCCTCGAGTTCTGCCTCAAACTCCTCTTCTGAGAGTCGCCCCGCCGTATACTCTGTTTTGAGCGCCTCAACGGCATCTTCTTCCGGTTGTTCTTTCGAGGATTCGGTCGTGGTTTCCTGCTCAAGCCGTTTTTCATACAATCTGAATACTCGCCAGACACGCCACGAGAGATATCCCACGGCAAGCACAAAAAGAGGGAGTGCAATGCCAATGAGAATTTGCTGCATGATGATGACGGTGTACAGAACGAAAAACCCATAGGCAACGGCGGCCCCTATTTTCCAAGAGCGGGGAATGGAAGGCGTCAACATTACTCATCATATTGAGAGAGCGACATAAAAGTACCAAGGATTGAAACGAGCCTTTCGCGCCGACAAACGGCGGGATTCTTATAGCCGGCCACCTGATTCCTCTCCAATGCGAAACCAGCGATGTGCAGAGGTGATGGACTGATGAGTGAGTCAGAGGATGTCCACGCCTACACGGTTCGACTCGAACTGACCGACCGGCCCGGTGAACTCTTGCGTGCACTGGAACCAATCGCGGAAACCGGCGGGAACCTTCTCTCTATCTTCCACGAGCGCGGCAACCTCACGCCGCGCGGCGATATCCCAGTCGAGGTCGACCTTGAGGCAACACCGGAGCGGTTTGAAGCAATCGTCGACGCACTCAAAGCAGCAGATATTACCGTTATTGAGGCTGGGTCCGACCGATACAGCGAGGAAATTGTCGTCGTTCTCGTCGGCCATCTGGTCGAAACAGACCTCTCACACACCCTCTCACGGATTCAAGAAGCGTCCGGTGCATCAATCAAAGATTTTGCCCTCTCAGCACCCGAAGGGGAAGATGCAGCATCAAGCGCACGTCTTCGAATGGCAACGGAAGCAGGCAAAGGTGAGGAAATACTTGGTGCAATCCGCGAGATTGCAGCCGAAAAAGAGCTGAGCGTTATCGAACCGCTCGGAGAGGTGGGTCGATGAAACTCGCCGTCCTCGGTGCGGGTGCGGTTGGCGCTTCCGTCGCCGAACTCGCAAGCCAGTACGGCCATACAGTGACAGCATTGGCAGACTCACAGAGCGCAGTAGTCGACCCCGATGGTATCGACGTCTCAACTGCTCTTGAGCGAAAGCAGACGGAAGGAACCGTTGGTGATGCAGAACCTGATGAGGCTCTTTCTGGAACCTACGATGTGCTGGTCGAAGCAACGCCAACGACGCTTGGTGAGGCGGAACCCGGTTTCAGCCACGTAACTGAGGCCCTGTCCCAGGACAAGCATGTCGTGCTCGCAAACAAAGGACCAGTTGCTGAGCGGTATAGTGAGGTCCGTAAAGCCGAGGAGGCAAGTGACGGAACAGTGCTCTTCGAGGCAACCGTTGGCGGGGCCATGCCAGTGCTCTCGACCATTGCCGACTTTGATGCCGATAAAATCACCGCAGTCAGAGGCGTGCTAAACGGAACTGCCAACTTCATCCTCTCTCGAATGGCTGCAGAAGGGCTCGGCTACGAGCACGTTCTTGCAGAAGCCCAGGACCTCGGGGTTGCCGAGACTGACCCGTCCTTTGATGTTGATGGCACTGACGCCGCGTTGAAATGCGTCATTCTTGCCAATGTGCTCTCAGAGGGGACGGAGTTCACGCTCGAGGATGCCGTTGTCGAAGGAATACGAGACCTCCCATCGAGTGCGTTAGATTTGGCCACCGAAGATGGCAAAACCATTCGACTGATCGGTGAGGTGAGCGACGACGGCGTGCGCGTCGGTCCGCGACTTATCGAGGAAAACACCGCACTCACCGTAACGGGAACCCGAAACATTGTCCAGATTGAGACGACACACGCCGGCGTTCTCAATATCTCCGGTCGCGGTGCTGGCGGTCCGGAAACAGCCAGTGCAGTATTCGCTGATATTGGTCGCTTACCACATGAGGAATAAGTTGGTCGTTTGCTAAGCCAACAGTGAGTGAGTCGGTTTTCGGCGTCACTCGTCTGTTTGGAGTGTAGCCAGAACAAAATAGTAGCCTAACACGCCTTCTTCCACGAGGTTTCGGATGAGCGAGTTGCCTTTGAAAACGCCAAGTTGCGTGTCGGAAAAGACATTCGCAAAAGAGAGTACTCGGCCGACTGGGTGAGCAACTCTGGCAAATTTGTGCCTGCGGTCGAGCGATGGACGAATTGGCTCCGTTTCGTCGGTTATTTCAATGTCGGTAAAGCCAACGGCTTCGAGCGTCTCGCGAAACGAATCAATCGCACCGAGTTCGAGCCCCAGTCCATCGTTGATGCGGTCGATATCTGCTTGATGAGCAGCCATCTGTCCCGTTTCGTGGAAAAACAGGTCACTCAACACGAGACGCCCACCGGGGACCAGCACTCGCTTGCACTGTTCGAGCACCATTTCGCGGTCGTGAGCGTGTGAAACCGCTTCCAGCCCCCAAACAACGTCAACTGAATCATCATCAACTGTCTCCAGTTTGTGAAAGTCATCGTAGCGAAAATCCGTTCTGTCGTCAACCTCGTGGCCCGCAGCGTTCTCCCGTGCGAGTGCTAGCTGTCGTTCGCTTATGTTGATGCCGATGACCGTTGCGCCGTAGGCACGTGCGTTCCAAACGGAGTCTTCGCCAACACCACATCCGATGTTGAGCACGCGGTCGGATGAAGAGATTGCGGCCCGCTCAGCGAGTTGTCGCATCGTGTTAATGGCTGCTGAACCAGGCTCCTCGTGGTCGTCGTCGTAATACTCCAGATGGAGGCTCCGATGACCCTGTTTCTCCCACTCAGCCTCGTAGGTATCGATAAGCTCATCATAGATAGCTGCAATCTCATCGGGGTCAGTTGCCGGGGACGCCATTGCACATCGGTAGATGACAGATGGCGATAAGCGTTGGGGAGAAACGAGATTTGTGGAGGGTAGTAGGGATTAATCAGTCTCCGATGGTTCAACCTCACGCCCATCTGAGAAAGGAAGAATGCGCTCGCTCGAAAGGAGTGCAATCGAAAGGAGTGCACCAGCAACAGCAAACCCAGCAAGGACACCGAAGAACGCGGCGACTCCCTGAGCACCGATAACGAACCCACCGATAGCGATGCTCGCCGCACCGAAGCCAAACTCTGCGAGGTAGGTATAGCCATATGAGAGACCGCGGGTATCTGGTGGCGTATAGACAGCAACAGCAACTTGATAGAACGGCTGGATACCAAAGAGGAAAAACCCAAGCAGAGCACTGTAGATGACCAACACACCGACCCCGAGTTCGGAAAGCGGAACAAAGGCCAGTGCAAGGACCGCAAGGATGGTGAACGTTCCGGCAAGTCCGTACTCAACGTTCATTCGTTCGGTCAACTTTCCGCCAGCGTACTGACCAGCCATTCCCACAACAAGCAACATAACGAAGAGATAATCCGATGGTTCGATTCCTTCGAGGCTCACGGCACCAGCAAGCTCTTGTAACGAGGAAATATCTCCCAGGATATCCGGGAGGAAGGTGAGAATGCCACGGTAGTACAGCCCCTCAAACGTAACCAGAATGAACACGAGAATAAACGCACTGGCAAAGAGCGTCTTGCTGTTTGAGAGAAACGTCGGAAGCGTCATTTCGGTTCCCGGACCCGCATCCGCGTCATCTGCAACGGCTGCCGTCGTGTCAAAACTCACTGTCAGCCCGTAGAGAAGCGCAATGAGCCCAGGAATTGCAAGCAAGATTGCCACCAGTTGCCAGTCAAAGAAAATAAGCAACGTCGCGGCGGCAAAGGGGCCAAGCGCGATTCCAAAGTTCCCAGCCATCCCATGGTAGGCAAATACCGTTCCGCGTTTTTCCGCGCCGGTGCTGATAAGCGCCATCCCAGCCGGGTGGTAGACGCTCGCTGCGATACCCCAGATGACGAGCGCGACCCCGACAGCATAGATTGAGGTCGCAAATGCCAAGCCAACAAACGAGAGCGACATGCCTGCAAAACAAAGCAAAATCAGTCGTTTCGGACCGTACCGGTCGGCAAGAATACCGGCTGGCAGGGCACCCAATCCGAACGGCGCATATCCCAGGGCGATGATGAGGCCGACGAGCGCCACGGATTCCGGAAACTCATCAAGCCACACTACCAGAAAGATAGGAATCGACATCTCGAACCAGTGAACAAGCCCGTGTCCGAGCATCGTAAAGCTAGCAATCGACCGGTCGTTCGAGTTCATCGGCGAATCTGCTTATACCGAACGGGCCATGGTATTTATGTACACGGAACGGCCGGTAGTAATGACAAGTTAGTATCTAGTTCTCTGGCTCTTTTACTAGCTTTCCGGTCTCTTTCGGCACGACAATGCGTTCTGCGTTCTCGAATTCCTTCGTAAGCTCTGTCCCCTCGAACAACCGGTCGAGAAAGACGGCGAGGGAAGCGATTTCGGAGTGAGGTTGGTTGGTCACCGCAACGTTCCAGTCTGCGCGTTCGTATACCGCAAACGGGACTTTCTCAGCACCGACAACGACCAACAGTGGTGTCTCGGTGTCGAGGGCCGCACGAATCTCCGTTTCAGCCTCTTGAATAGGTAACCCATACATCGTGAGGTGGGCGATCTTCCCGTCCCAGTTCCGGACAACGCCAAGCGGGCTCTCAGTTGTCTCGACGTCGAATGGGCCACCAAACCGGTCAGTGATATCTTGAACGGTATCCGCACGGCTTGCAGCATCCCCGGCAAAAATGACGCGGTCAGCACCAAGCGCGCGGGCAGTCAATCCCACGTGTGTCGTAATCCGTTCGTCTCGACCAGGGCGGTGACCGAGACGGAGAACGGTAATTTCGGGTTCCATCAAATCGCTCTCGTCTTAGCTTCCGTTGAGTTCGTTTTCAATTTCGTTCGCAACAGCGGTGATTCGCTCATCAAGGGTTTCGCCTTCATCAACAGCCGTGCCGTTGACGATGAAGCCGGGAGTCCCGCCGACGCCGTTCGCTTGCCCTCTGGTCGAATCATCATCGACTGCGCTGCTGTGTTCCAGGTTCTCTGCGGCAGCGGCAACGCTCTCGCCATCTGCACCGACCTCGTCCGCTAGCTCGCCGAAAAATGAGGGCCCACCACCGAACTCGCTCTGTTGAGAGAGAAGGAGGCTCTTGTACTCCCAGAACTCGTCGTTTCCAGTCCCGTGAAACACTTCGCGGGCGGCATTTGCCGATTGCTCCGAGCCCGGGTCATCGACTGGGATTACGAGGTCACGGTGTTCATAGAGAACATCCCCCGTATCGACATACCTGGCAACGAGGTCATCGAAATACTGAGCATCATAGTCAGCACAACCTGGGCACGCAAAGTCCGTATACACTTCCAAGGTAATATCGGCGTCATTGTCGCCCAGCGTGGGCGATTCATCCGCACCGTCATCCCCGCCAAGACAGCCCGCGAGTGCGACCATACCCGCCCCCATTCCGGCGAGTACCGCCCGACGACTAGCACGGCCGAGTGACTGATTCATGTCAGAGTGATAGGCTTCGATTTATTTAACCTACCCGAAGGGAAGTGAGCCCATCCTGAGCAAGACGTTCACACCTGAGTGAGTAGCTGGCCGGTGAGCAGGTTATTTAATCAGTGGGAGATAACCCCTGAGTATGAGTCTTGACGACCAAGCCGAGGAGCTCGCCTCCGCTCTCGGTATAGACAAACAGGAGGTCAAATCGAAGCTCGAAACCCTTGCAGAGTACAACGTGCCAATGGACGAAGCCGTCCAAAGCGTTCGGCGAGAATATGGCGATAGCGGCGCAGCGGGCGCCGTCATCAGCGAGAAGCAAGTCGGTGAGATTACTCCTGATGATGGAAACGTCTCCACGACCGTGCGCGTGCTCTCAGTCGGAAAGCGGTCAATCCAGTATAACGGCGAGCGCCACGTTATCTTCGAGGGCGAGCTAGCAGACGAAACCGGGAAAATCTCCTATACCGCGTGGGAAGATTTCGACCTCTCACCAGGAGAGACACTGGCTATCGGGAACGCCGGGGTCAGAGAATGGGAAGGGGAACCGGAACTCAACCTTGGCGAATCGACCGACATCGAATGGGTTGAAACGGAACTCGCAGTCCCCTACGAAATCGGGGGCGAATCCACGCTTGAATCACTTGAACCAGGTAACCGAGGGGTGACTGTCGAGGTACAAGTGCTAGAGTGTGAGTCGAAAACAATCGAGGGTCGCGATGGTGAAACAGAAATTTTGAGCGGGGTTGTTGGCGACGAAACAGCGCGCCTTCCATTCACTGATTGGGAGCCACGAGCCGCGGTCACCGAAGGCAATACGATTCGTATCGAAGATGCATTCGTCCGGGAGTTCCGCGGTGCACCATCGATCAACATCTCAGAGTTTTCGACCGTAACGGAACTTCCAGACCCGATTGGAGTGGTACAGTCAGCACCACGAAAGCAGATTGGAGACGCGGTCACCTCTGGCGGACTGTTTGACGTTGAGGTTGTCGGGAATATCGTGGCAGTCCGCGATGGCTCTGGCCTCATCGAGCGGTGTCCGGAGTGTGGACGCGTCATTCAAAACGGACAGTGTCGGGCACACGGCGAAGTCGACGGAGAAGACGACCTACGTGTGAAGGCGATTCTCGATGACGGAACGGGGACACTCACGGCAGTCCTTGGCGACGAACTAACCGCTGAGGTATACGGTGGTGGTCTAGACAAGGCGCGCGAACATGCTCGTGATGCGATGGACCGTGAGGTCGTTGCGGACGACATTCGGCAATCGATTGTCGGCCACGAATACCGAGTACGTGGTTCACTCTCCGTCGATGAGTACGGCGCAAACCTCGATGCGACTGCATTCGGGCCACACGAGGCTGACCCCGCCGAACAGGCAGCAGCGCTGTTGACGGAGGTCCAGCCATGAGCGCCGGTGGAATGGGTGGGCGAGAGGTCGCCTATCGCTTGTTTGCGGCGGAGTACAACGATTCGGAGTACTCGTACTCAGAAAGCGACGAAGAGCGCGCGCCGAACTACGTCATTACGCCGACTGGGGCACGAGCGAATCGTGTCTTTGTCGTTGGTGTCCTGACCGAAGTTGAACAAGTTGGAAACGACATCCTTCGTGGCCGCGTTGTCGACCCGACCGGTGCGTTCGTTCTGTACGCCGGACAGTATCAGCCTGACGAGCAGGCATTTCTCGAAGCCGCCACACCACCCACATTCGTTGCCGTCACCGGGAAAGCCAGAACGTTTGAACCGGATGACAGCGACCAAGTATTCACCTCTATTCGACCGGAGAGCATCAACGAAGTCGATGCGGACACACGCGACCGGTGGACTGTCCAGGCAGCAGAACGGACGCTTGAGCGGATTGGGAACATGGCAACCGCTTGCTCGTTATCAGAGCGAGGTGAAGCGTTGGAACACCACCTTCGCTCGCAGGGAATCTCCGAGCGAGATGCACAGGGAATCGCGCTAGCAGTCGATTATTACGGAACCACGCCGACCTATCTCGCTGCACTCCGAGACGTTGCACTAGACGCGGCAGGAGTCGTTGCCGGACAGACAGATGAAGTAGATGGCCTTTCAGCACGTCCGGACGAACAAGGGACGGTAACCGCGGATGCAGTACGAGCGTCGCTTGAGTCAGTGATGTCCGAGAGTGCTCTCGCCGCTGAGCCGGTCGAACGCGAACAGGACACGACCGAACTCATGACGGGCTCATCCGAGACCGCGCAAGCAGAAACAACTGTGGACGAACCGGCGCAGACAGCGGGCCACCAGGAATCGACGCCGGAAGCAGCCGGTAAGGAATCCGAGCCGGCACCCGCTGAATCTGAACCGGCGGCCTCTGAGTCCAACACAATCGAAACGGAGAATCAGGGCACGACAGCGGACGTGTCAGCAGACCTGAGCACAACAGAGACAGAGCCAGCTGAGAAACCGAAAGTAGAGTCAGAAGAACGCCCCTCCGCGTCGGGAACAGAGACCGCGACCGAAGGCGAAGACGACATCGGGGATTTTGACCCCGCGGAGTTCGATATCCCAGAAGAAGAGCGAGAGCAAGTAAAAGAGGAGTTCGGGACCGAGTTCCAGACCGGAACCGAAGTCGACGAACCAGGGGCCGCAGAGATCGACACCCCAGAACCGCCAGCGGAGGATGTGGAAACAGGAGTGGCCGACAATCCACCGGCGGAAGCCGAACCGACAAGCGAGACAGAGGCCACTGAAACGGACGAAACGACAGGCGAAGAGCCCGAAGACGTACAGGAGGCAGTGGTTGACATGATGCGCGAACTGGATGAGGGAACAGGAGCAGACCGTGACGAACTGCTTGCCGAGATGAACAACCGATATGGGCTCGATGAGGGAACCGTTGAAGATGCAATCGAGGATGCGCTCATGGCGGGACAATGTTACGAACCCGACGACAGCACCGTCACCCCTATCTGAGCACACGGATAAGAGTGAGCGAATGAGCGTCGAACCGCTCCCGAACACACCCGCTGCGCTCGTCGAAACTGATGGCGAGCGGCTACTCGTTATCGCGGATTATCATGCAGGGATAGAGACTGTCCTTCAACGCGACGGCGTCGAACTTGCTGGAGATGGCGAGGGGCGCCGAGAACGGCTGCTTGCGCTCGTCGCTGAGACGAAACCGGACAAACTCGTGATTTTGGGTGACCTCGTGCATGCGATTGGTGACCTCTGGGAGGCAGAGCGGACCGAGTTGCAAACGCTGTTCGATGAGCTATCCGTCCCTGTAACGCTTGTGAAGGGCAATCACGATGGCGAAATCGAATCATCGCTCAGCGAGTTTGACCACGACATCACTGTCACAAAATCGACAGGGACAACAATTGGTGACGTGGGTTTTGTCCACGGACACACGTGGCCAGACAACACGGTTCTGTCATGTGAGGTCTTGTGCGTCGGACACGAGCATCCAGTGGTTCGGTTAGAAGATAGCGTTGGTGGGGCAAGGATGGAGCGCGTCTGGCTGCGCGGGGACTGTAATCCCGCACCGTTCAGAAATCAGCTTGAGGGGACTAGTCAAGAAACTGTAGCGTCTCTGCCGGACGCTCTCATCGTGTTTCCCGCGTTCAATGACCTTTCTGGTGGAACCTGGGTTAATGTGGATGGGCAATCGTTTCTCTCGCCATTTCTCCCGGAAGCGCTTGCTGCTGGGGAGGCGTATTTGCTCGATGGGACCCGGCTCGGACCGTATACCGAGGTTTGAGCAACGAACCAGTAAGAAGGTGGCAAAAGCACGAATCGAAGGGCAGATTTAAGCATGAAACCCTCCGTGTTTTGTACATGAGCATGACAGCCGCCGAGCAAGCACTCGATGAGGATGAGCGACGAGGCCTCGAGCTCATCAGGGATACTGGTGGAATCCATCAAAGCGACTTCTGGAAAGAACTCGATGTCTCCTCGCGAAAAGGGAGCAGAATCGTCGATGCACTGATCGAGGAAGACCTGATTAACCGCGAAGAAACGGTATACAGCGGCCATAATACATATTATCTCACACCGACCGCAAAGGACCTAGATTTCTCGCTGTTGATGGCCGGTGATATGCTTTCGCCGTTCGTTGGTGACGAAGAAGTCAACCCACAGAGTGACCTTTTTTCACAGTGGGTCATGACTCTCGCGTACGAAGAATAACAGGTTTCCGTACATTCTGACGCGGTACGACCGCTACTTTTCGAGCGCGTCAGCGATGCGGTCAACAGACCGTCGGAGGTCATGCATCTCATCACGGAGCTTGCGCAGTTCTCTGACAACCTCTTCGTTGCCGCCATCGCCGCCTTCACGGCCCATCGGACCGCCGCCCATACCGCTTGGGCCACCGCCCATCATTCCACCCATCATCTGTGCGAACGGATTGCCGCCACCCATGCCGCCAGGGCCGCCGCCCATCATCTCCTCTGCAGGTGAGCGAACCTCGCCTTCTTCGCCTTCCTGCTCGGCACGTTTTTGTCGGATTTCCTCGACGCGCTCGCGGAACGATTTCTCCTCTCCATCCTCCGAATCAGTATTCTCTTCGTTGTCTGCCATACTCACCCTTTCCGGAGGGAATCGGAAAAGCGTTCCGTCAGCATATGCGGAGCGTTACAAACAGGTCGCGTCACTCCCAGTTTGTCGACCACTCTTCAAGCTCAGAAAATACGGGTTCCAGGGCGGTTCCCTTTTCAGTCAAACTATAATACGTCGCAATCGGCCGGTCCTCGACGCGACGGTTGACCAACTCGGCCGCTTCGAGGTCGTCAAGGACGCGTGACAGTGTCCGCGAACTTGCCCCTGTAGAGCGTTTGAGCTGATTGAAGCGCTTTTCCGACTCAGCCAAATCATGCAAGACGATAAGTCGCCACTGCGAGCCAATTGTATTGACCGCCTCGACGACTGGGCAGGCACCCTCATTTTTCTCTGCAACAGTATCAGTTGTGGGCTCCTGTGTCGATGCCATACCCTCCGTTCTTGCTCTCCAAACAAATCAGTTCCGAAACAAACCAGGTAACAAAGTGAAACCAGCAGTAGTCAGTCGATGAGAAGTCGATGCTTGGCCGAAACAGCCGCCGCTTCTTCGAACTCACCAGCGCCAAGCAAGCCGCGTGCAGCGCGCTTGCCCCACTCGACAGCTGGTTGAGTGAACGTTTCGACTCCGTAGAGTTCGCCCGCCAGAATGCAAGCAGCCTCCATCAGATAGAGTAACTCACCGACTCCGTGGGCATCGAGAGCGTCCAACTCAATCCGGACGTTTGGCTGGTCGGCAGCAGCAAGGCTCGCTTCCGTCGCTTCGAACTCCGCATCAAGGAGCGTCCCCAGCGTGTTCCCACCAAGATATGACAGTTCAGGAATGTCCGTCTCTGGAATATCTCTGTCTGCACGTTCGGTCGGTCGCACAAGCGTCACAAGTTTATCAGTTGGGCCGGCACGATACAGCTGTAATTGTGAATGTTGGTCAGTCGCACCGAGGGCACGCACAGGCGTCTGTCCTTGCCCATCCTTTCCAAGACTCTCGGCCCACAACTGTGCGAACCACTCAGCAAACACCTCTAATCCCTCGGCGTAAGGCATCATCACGTTCGTTCCGATACCGCGCTGGTCAAGCGCATATGCAACAGCCCCGTACGCATATGCAGGTGACTCAAACAACGACCCCTCAAGCGACTCGCTTGCTGTCTGCCCGCCGGCAAGAAGCGCGTCGATATCGTGTCCACACAGTGCCGCAGGAACCAGTCCAACCGCGGAGAGGGCGGAGAAGCGGCCGGGGACGCCCTCCGGGACATTCAGGGCGGGTAAGTCATGCTCACCAGCAAGGGTCCGAAGAGGACCCTCCGAGCCGGTCGTAACGATTGTGCGTTCGGTCCAATCTACTCCTGCCTCTTCCATCGCCTCCCGAACAACGAGAAACGTCGCGAGGGTTTCGGCAGTCGTCCCGGATTTCGAGACGACGTTGACGACTGTGCTCTCAAGCGGGAGTGACTCAAGCACGGCAGTTGTCCGTTCCGGGTCAACGTTATCGAGGACGTAATGGTCAACCGGAGAGGGGCCCAACGCGCTAGTGAGTGTTGCGGCACCAAGAGCGCTCCCGCCGATACCGACAGTGAGAACCGCTGTGCTATCGGTGAATGGCTCGACGGTTTCGGTGATTTCTGCGGCGTCAGTGTCCGACGGCAAATTCAATGCAACGTAGCCAAAGGTGTCGTCCTCTCGGCCCTGCTGAATTCGGTCATGAGCCTTTGAGACACGCTCATCAAGGGACTGGAGTTCTGCTTCGGTGAGTCCAGTTCCCACCGCTTCCGCCATTGCATTCCCAATATCAATGTTCATATGCCCCCTCTGATTGGGGTGGCGTTAGGTGCTACGGTCTCGTGCAATGACGCTATGTATAAACAATCAGCGGACTAAAAGGATAGTATGAAGCTCCGAACTGCTATAGCAGGACTCGCTGGAACAGTGGGGACAACTGCTGTTGCAAACAGAATGCTCACCTCTCGTGCTGCGGATTTTGAGCCTTTTTTGGATGGCGAACAGGGAAGCTACCGCTGGCGCGGATTTGATATCAGCTACACGGAAATGGGGGACCCAGAAGACCAGGATGTGTTGCTCTTCCATGGAACCGGTGCTGCCTCCTCAAGCCATGAGTTCTACCGCGTTGTTGATGCCTTGAGTGAAACGTTCCATGTTATCGCTCCCGACCTGCCGGGCTATGGGCACTCGGACCGCCCACCGCTGTTGTACTCTAGCTCGCTCTATTCGACGTTCGTCGCTGATGCCATCGAAGACCTCTCCGATGAGCCACCAATCGTCGTAGCCTCATCGCTGTCCGGTGCGTATGCCGCAACGGCTGCTACCGAGGTGGCGGTGAAAGAGCTCATGCTCATCTGCCCAACTGACTCGACGATGGGGAACAGACAAACCTGGGTTCGCTCGCTCGTTCGCTCACCAGTGCTCGGCGAGGGACTCTTTAACCTCGTCGTGAGCAAGCGCGGATTGCGACATTTCCACGAAGACCATGGGTATTACGACATGGATAACCTGACAGTCGATGTGCTCGAATACGAGTGGAAAACGACGCACCAGCCAGGCGCACGCTATCCTGTTGCCTCGTTCATCAGCGGCTTTCTCGACCCGGAAGAGCCGCTTGAAGCGGTTCTAGCCGATGTCGATGTACCGGTGACATTGCTTTGGGGGCGCAATGCGGACACGACGCCACTCAGTGAAGGACGCACCCTCGCAGAAGAGGTCGATGCCGGACTTGTAGTATTCGATAAGACAAAGCTGCTCCCGCATGTCGAACACCCGACCCAATTCGTTGATATCGTCCGCAACGGCATTCCGGCCGAGCACGAACTCTGACTGAGGAATTACTCAACATAACGTCAGTATCAAGCCCTCGGGTCGCATAGCACAACGCATGTTCAAGAGCTATCAGGTCGGGAAAATCTATGGGATACCGTTCAAGCTCGATATTACATTCCTGTTGATTCTTCCGTTTTTTGTCTACATCATCGGGGTGCAAATTGAGCAAGTCGTTCCACTGTTGAATGACTTGGTGGGAACGTCGATCGACCCGGAACCACTCACGACCGGCTACTGGCCGTGGATTGTCGGGTTTATCGCAGCAGTTGCACTCTTTGCCTGTGTCACCCTTCACGAGCTGGGTCACTCGGTGGCGGCGATGTACTACGGCATTGAAGTTGAGTCGATTACGTTGTGGCTGCTTGGTGGAATTGCCAAACCAGCAGAGATGCCGCGAGACTGGGTTCAGGAGTTCTGGATTGCGATCGCTGGGCCGCTCGTCAATGTCCTGATTTTGGGTGTGTGTGCCATTGGGTTTTTCCTGAACCCAGCCAGCGACGTGGTGATGTTTTTGATTGTCTATCTGGCGCTGTTGAACGTCGTTCTCGTGGTGTTTAACATGATGCCTGCGTTCCCCCTTGATGGTGGACGGGTGCTTCGTGCGTTGTTGGCGCGAAAGCAGCCGTACGTTCGGGCAACCCGTCAGGCGGCCTCAATCGGCAAGGGATTTGCATTCCTCATGGGACTGTTCGGACTCTTTGCTCTCAATTTCTTTCTCATCGCAATTGCGCTGTTTGTCTATATCGCCGCAACCTCCGAAACCCGGCAGATGATGCTCGATGCAGCCTTTGAGGGGGTACAAATTGGAGAAGTGATGACGCCCAGACAGAAGCTCACCACTGTCGAGGTTGATGTTCCGCTCTCAGATATGCTCGACATCATGATGGATGACCGCCATATCGGATATCCCGTGCTAGATAGAGGCCAGCTTGTCGGCCTCATCACGCTCGATGATATCCAATCCTCAGAGATGACAGATGGTGTTGTCGCTGGCGCGATGACCCCAGTTGATGAGTTAGAAACCGTCACGCCACAGACTGAAGTGATGGATGCATTCCGGAAACTCGGTTCAAACAATGTTGGTCGGTTGCCCGTACTGGACGAGGAAGGTGCACTCATCGGCATCGTCACGCGAACTGACCTGATGCGCGCATTTCGTATTGTCATGGAGCGAAAACGGTTCGAACATCAAGAAGTCAGTACGACAGCACGGACTCGGATGCAATAGATTCAGTTCGGAGCTATGTCGAATAATACGAGCAGGAAAGCGGTTCAATCGGCAGCCCGATGCTCGGTTCGACCTGCGTACAGTTCGGTCAACTCAACAAGGATTTTACGATACTCGCTCTGGTCAGGGTCAGGAGAAAGGGACCGAAACGTGTGATTAAACGTCTCAAAGTCAATAGCCGGTGCATCTGCAGCAGCAGCACGTGCGAGGTCATACAGCCGATGGGTTTCATCAATGAGGTCATGACGTTCCACCAGCCCAAGTGCAAAGGCTGCGTTGACCGCCGTAATTTCAGGGTCAGGGGTGGGTGTCCGGCGTGAGAGGGATGCCTCTGGATGAGCTGTGCCAGCCTGTGGCTGACCGACCGGAGGCGTCGGTTGTGGCGTTGTTGCCAACGTTGTGGCAAGGCTGGATTCGAGGAACGAAACAAGCTTATCTGACGGCCCGAGTCCAAGCCAAAGGTCGTCTGCGTAGATATCCTTCAAGTGGTTCGCAATCTGATAGCAGTGGGTGAGTTTGCGCCGTTCAACCGAGTGGCCAGCAAGCGCAAGGAAAATGGCTTCTTTGGTTGATTGTGTATGTGATGGGTGGTCGTGTTCGTAGTGGTGCATATGGGCATACTCATGCAATGCAAGCTCACGAGCCATGGCACTGGTTGCGGCGTGTCGTGAAATAATCATCTCGTGTTCACTGTCGGTATGACGAACTCGCGTTCGCTCATCTGGGTCATCAACCACAGAGACTGTGACTGGATTTGTAAGATCACATGCTGTTTCGAAAATATCTTGCGCGCTCAGAAACGGGGCGGCCGGACCAGGGCCGCAAACGGACACATCCATGTTATCAATACTCAGAGACGAGCGCGTATTACTGTTACTCCGTCGTGGGAAGCAGAAGGCTGTAACAGACTGCTCAACAGACCAATACTATTTTGATTAGTGACTTATAATATCGGTCAACACACTGCGTGACACGGGAATGATGGCAAAGAAGTCCTCGCCACAAGCACAGACAGCCCCTCTGTACAAACAACCGCCACAGGAGGTGAGGTGGTTGTCACAACCACCACGCCGAGAGAGTTCACGATGAATTCAAAGACCACGCTCTCGGTCATACTCGCAGCCTTGTGTATCGTCGCCTTGGGGCTTGGGGCGGCGACGCTAACTACCACGACTGAACCGGGTTCACCAGAATTTGGCGGTGGTGACGGTGCTCCCGGAGAAGATGACGACAGACAAGAGCCATCACCTGAACCAAGTGCTAACGATGACGAAGAAGAATTAGTGCCCGTCGGCGCCGACGATGAGGCCTGTATCGCAGGATACGATATCACCGAATTGACCATCTTCCTTATGATGGTCGCGTTTGCGGCCTCGGTCGTCGTCTTTATTCGAAACGGTACGCTCATGCCGGCGCTTGTGGTCTTTCCGATGGTCGCAGTTCCCCTCTGGTTTGCCTCGATTGTGGTGTTTGCATTCATGGGCTGTGCAGCACCCGGTGGGGAGTTGATTACGGAAACAGTCGAAGAAGTGGCACCGCTAGGCGGAGAATCAGACGGTGAGAACGGCGGAGGCGATGGTGAGGAGCCTGCGCCCATTTCAGTTCGATTTGGGATGGCTGGATTGCTTGGAAGTCTCGTCGTTGGACTGTTGTTGACTGCGCTGTATCTTCAACGCCGGGATGCAAAGACAGTGGCCGATGACCCAGAGATTGTCGAGAACGTTCCAGAGCCAGCAGAACTTGGTGCGGTTGCTGGGGCAACAGCGGATACCCTCGAAGAGAAAGCGGATTTCGAGAACGCGATTTACGAAGCGTGGAAAGAAATGACGGACATTCTTGACGTGGAATCACCCGAAACGAGTACACCGCGAGAGTTCGCCGAAGCGGCACAGAAAACGGGGCTTGCCCAAGCAGACGTAACGGAGTTGACGGAGTTGTTCGAATCTGTCCGATACGGCGCCGCCAACCCGACGCCGGAACGGGAAGACCGCGCTATCGAGACATTGCGGCGAATAGAGCAGACCTACGATACAGACTCACCTGAACCCACGAGCGAGGAACGCTAATGCGAATTCGAACTCTGATTGCCGTTGGCGTGTTTGTGCTTGCGGTGACGTTGGTTGCAGTGCCTTCAACAGCGGCCAGCGTTCCAGTGAGCGACCCATTCGTTACGCTCTTCGGAGTCGGGTTGCTTGCGGTTGGCCTCATACTGGCAACGAAGGACCAGCCGGACACACGACCGAAACCGCCGCGCCCTGAAGAGCAAGCGTTCTTTCCCTTTCCTGGGGCTGACGTCGATGCAGCACTCGAACCCCTTGGGAGAGACCCCGGTTCACCGGCAGCAAATCGTGTACAAGGCACTGTTGGCTCAACCCTCCGAGCGCGATTGCGCCATCTGGCTGAACAGCGGATTCAGGACCAGTATAACGTCAGCGAGACGCAGGCAAAGCGGGCCATCGAGACGGGTGCCTGGACGACTGACCCACATGCACAGGCGTTTTTCGCCAGGTATCCCGATGGCACGCCGCTTCGAACGCGGCTCAAGTTGGCTGTCCGGATTCAGTCCTCAGACCTCTCAGTGCAGGCGACGCAGGCAATTGAGTCGATTGCAAATCTCGATACGCCAGGGAGCGATACTGCTCCGTCGCGGGCAACATTGTTAGCGCGGCTCGATGCGGGAGAAACGCAAACCGACAGCGAGGACAAAAATGAGTGAGACATTCAAGACCGTCGACTGTGAGAGCGATACCAGTGTCGGGGTGGACTCTCTCAAAACGGAGACAGTGACTGATTCCGATGCAAAGCAAACCGACCACAGCGAGGAGGCAAGTGGAGTTGCTCCAGCAGCAGTTGACAGACATAAACGGAATCACTGGCGGTTGGCTGGTGCAGGCGCATTTGCAAGCACCGGTGTTGGACTGTTGTTCACGCAACCGGCGCTGTTGCTCGTTGCAGTCATCTGTGTCGGCGGGGTCATCCTTGGCCGAGCAAACGAGCCGGTCGCACCGACATTGGCTATCTCACGCTCGTTTTCGACCCAGCACCCAGAAGTCGGTGAGGAGGTGACTATCGAGACAACAATCCGCAATACAGGGGATGAGGTTGTCACCGATTGTCGGCTGTTAGACCGCGTCCCATCGGCCCTTCGTGTTACAGACGGCTCACCACGGATGGCGACACCACTCCGGCCGGGTTCCGAACACACGCTCACCTATACCGTCGTTGCGCGGCAGGGCCGCCACGATTTTGTAGGCGTCCATGCTATCGTCAGTACGCTTTC
>PUNZ01000128.1 GCA_003551945.1 Halovenus sp.
CGACGGACCCGCTTGAACGGGAGACAAACAACCTCCAGCAACTTCGCGGTCGGACCGTCTCCGTCACGGAGGGGAAGCTCCGCCAACTCGTCGATAGTGATGCGTTAGACTTGGGGGAGTTCCGCACAATCGTCGATATCCAGGTTGTCTGTGAGGACTGCAACACCCAGTACGACGTTGTTGCTCTGCTTGAACGCGGTGGTTGTGACTGTACCGCCTGAGTGAATCTCTCTCCCTGTTTTGGCTGCTGAGTCGTTCATGGACGTTCACGCAGAACATATCATAGCATTCATAGTTCTGTCGCAAAAAGAGATGGTATGGCTGTTACTGGTGAAGAGCAACTGGCCGAACTCTCGGTCGAGAATATCGGCGGTATTGAGGAAACGACTGTCCAGTTTGAACCGGGTGTCACTGTGCTTTCGGGACGGAACGCGACGAACCGAACGTCGCTACTCCAGGCGGTGATGGCTGGCGTTGGAAGCACGGACGTTTCTATCAAGGGAGATGCTGACGAAGGGAGCGTTGCGCTCTCCCTTGGCGATGAAACGTATACACGAACACTCACGCGGACAAACGGCAGTGTGAGCGCATCGGGAGAGGCCGTTCTCTCGGATGCAACGGCTGCTGACCTGTTCGCATTTCTGTTGGAGTCGAACGAAGCACGACAGGCCGCGATGTCGGATGAAAACCTTCGGGATGTGATTATGCGGCCAATCGACACCGACGAAATTCAGGCGGAAATCGAGCGGTTGCTCGAACAGCGCCGCGAGGTTACAGACCAGATTGACGGTCTCGAAGACCTCAAACGTCGCCTTCCAACGCTCGAAACGCAGCGGACTGAACTCCAAGAGGAGATCGAAGAAACAAAAGCTGAGTTGTCGGAGATCGAAGAAGAAATTGAAGCCCGTGACGGCGACATTCAACAGGGCAAAGCAGAAGAGGAAGAACTTGAGGAGAAACTTGACCTTCTTAGCGAGAAGCGCTCCGAGCTGGAGGACGTTCGCTACGAACTTGAAACGGAACAACAGAGCCTTCAGTCCCTCCGTTCAGAGCAAACCGAAGCGGAAGCCGAGTATGAGGAGTTACCAACAAACGCAACGGAACACCTCTCCGAACTCGACTCACAGATAGATTCGCTTCGAAACAAAAAGCAACAGTTCGAATCGGAGTTGACGGAAATACAGAATATCATCAGATTTAATCAGGAACTGCTTGAGGACACTGGTGAGACGGTCTTTGATGTTTTTACTGAGGATAGCGAGTCAGTCACTGACGAACTCCTTCCTGATGAGAATGTAACCTGTTGGACGTGTGGTAGCACCGTTGAAAGCGAGCAGATTGAGACGACCGTAGAAAAGCTTAGAGCCCTTAGTACGGAGACGGTTGCGGACATTAATGATATCGAGCAGGAACTGACTGAACTCACGAGTGAGCGAGAGGACCAGAAAGAAAAACAACGTCGTCGAGAACAGCTTGAACGTCGACAGCGTGAACTGACCAGCGAAATTGAGCGGACTGAGTCGACACTGGAGGACCTTGCTTCGAAGCGGGATGCTCTTCGTGAGGAGATTGAAGAGATCGAGACAGATGTTCAAGAGCTCGAAAACGATGCATATGATGAGTTAATGGAGCTCCACCGGTCTGCGAATCAACTCGAATATGACCTTGGCGCGCTGGAGTCAGATCTTGAACGGGTTGAAGAGAACATTAGTACCATTGAGGAGCAACTGGACGAAGAGCAGTCGCTGAAAAATACTCGCGAAGACCTCAGCGAGGAGATTGCCTCGCTCAGAACGCGGATTGAGCGGATTGAACAGGAGGCAACGGAAAAGTTCAACGAGCATATGGATACGGTGTTGCAGTTGCTCGGCTACGATAATATCGCCCGTATCTGGCTTGAGCGGAAAGAGACGACTGTCAGGGAAGGCCGACAAAAGGTCACAAAAAGTGTTTTCGACCTGCATATCATCCGCCAGACTGACAGCGGCACCACGTACGAAGACACTATCGACAATCTGAGCCAGAGCGAACGGGAGGTGACAGGGCTTATCTTTGCGCTCTCTGGATATTTCGCACATAACGCCTATGAGAGCGTCCCGTTTGTCTTACTTGACTCAGTTGAATCAATTGACGCGGAGCGGATTGCTTCGCTGGTGGAGTATCTCTCGGACTTTGCCTCGTACCTTGTGGTTGCACTGCTTCCGGAGGATGCAGCAGCACTTCCGGAGGAGTACAATCGGATTACGGACATCTAGCGACAACTGTTATTATTTCCTTCCTAGTCATTGCCTGCTCTGGGTAGGAAACGCCTGATGCGCGAGGAATACCGTTGATTTCAGTAACAATATTATGCCTGTTATGCAATAACGGTATACCGCACAAATCTAAATTGAGTTTGTCATAGCTGGGTTTCATTTCCGACTGTACCGAAAAGTGTTGTTCAGAAAAGGGATATTATACATATTTTCTTATATGCCTTTAAGTTCTAATGGTTTGCTTCACAGATTGATGGTATTCCATACCGTTAATAGACAGCTCTCTTCTATCTGTGTCACTCCTGGTCCAATTTGGCGCAGATTTTCCGGCATTACCGTATCACTTTTCCGCTTAACGGAGAATGTCACCGCCTTGTTTGGGCAGTCATACCATACCAAATTATTTAAATTACTTCTGTATTGCGTTCTTTTCGGAGACGCTTTCGCAACCCCGCGTCGATTTCGATGGACTCCTCCGCATCCCTTTTCCGACACTGCCGGAATACTTTTGTATTATACACTATATAGCTCGTATTAGCTAATGTCAAACGCAGTCACCCAATCGGTTGAACGGGCCTTTCTCGTGGTCGAGCACCTTGCAGAACACGGTGAAATGGGCGTCTCTGAACTCTCTTCACAGCTTGATATGCCTGTCAGCACGGTCTATGATTATCTGCAGTCACTCACTGAAATGGGCTATATTACGAAAACTGACAAGCAGTATAAACCGACTATGAAGTTTCTAGAGGTTGGCTACCAGCAATTACACCGGTCAAACATCTATCGTGCCGCACGAGCTGAACTTGTCGAGTTGGCGACACAGACGGCTGAACATGTGACGTTGATGGTTGAAGAAAATGGCGAAGGCGTCCTGCTCGATGTCCAGGAGGGGGAACAAGCAGTTGATTTTCTTGCCTATCCCGGTGCTAGGATGCCGTTGCACGCAACTGCTCCGGGGAAGGCTATCCTTGCTCATCTCCCGGAAAGACGCGTCGATGAGATTGTTGAACGGAACGGACTTCCGGCAATCACCAACAATACCGTTACCGACCCGGAGCGCCTACACAGCCAACTTCAAGAAATTCGCGACCAGGGATATGCTGTCGATGATGGTGAGCGAATTGCAGGGATGGTTCTTGTCGCTGCGCCGGTTCTTGACCGCAGCGACAGGCTCCGTGCTGCTGTGTGTGTTGCTGGACCCCGGAACCGATTCCACGCTCAGCGCCGCGAAGAAATCAGCGATTTGGTGAGAGAAACAGCTAATGTGATCCAGATTCAGATGGATTACCGACCGCGGTAGCGGTTATTTCTCTGATTGTGCATCGAGATACTCCAGTACTCCTTTGACATTTAGCTGCTCTTCACCGCGTGCATGGCGCTCATCCCAAATACCAACGGTATCCGCCCGTTCGGTAAAGTACTCGATTACTGCTTTGTCGGTCGCTAACTCCGCCCGCTTTTCTTTCACGTGTTTTACCCACGTTCTCTGTTGGTCGGCATACTCATCCAGTAGCCCGTCCGTTTCTACCGCGCCGAAATGGCCATAATACAGTCGCTCCGGGTTGAGTGACCGAAGCAACTCGATATCGTCGAGACACTGCGCTAAGTCGAAATCCGAAGGCGGACTACAGTACCGGACGCCATCGATTCGTGGCGTATTGATTCCTGCTGCGTCCGCAACAAAAACCCCATCACTTGCTGGATGCTCAAAGACCGCTTGATGGAATGCATGACCGGGCGCGTGATGAGTCACGAGGTAGTGGTCGCCGAGGGATATCTTTTCCCCATTTGCCACCGGTCGTAACCGGTCTTCCGGCACTGGCTTTGGCTCTACGTAATGCGGGAGCCGTGGCCCAATCACTGCTTTTGTTCCCTCCCAGAGTGGTTCGGGGTTGCGTAAAAACCGTGCCCCCGATTCGTAGCAATACACATCGGCATTGGGACACTCTTCGACCAGATAGCCAGCCCCACCTGCGTGGTCGAGATGCACGTGTGTAGGGATAATTGCTCGAAGGTCGTCACGGGTGATCCCTACCCGCTCCAGCGCATCTAGAATTACATCAACGTGCGTCCCGAGGCCGGTGTCGATAACTGCTGGCTTCTCTGCATCGATAATGTAGACTGAACCGTACTCTGGAGAGTCATAGAGGCCGATATCGACATAGGAGACTGTTCCGTCGGCTGTCGCTTCATACAGGTCGCCGCGTGCCATATGCCCACAAACATCGTACAGTGACAAAAGCGTTCGCGCCGAACCGCTAGTTCATTCCGAACGGTCTTAATCGAGTAGTTGGTCAGCGATGGTGTTACGGAGGATTTCGGAGGTGCCTTCGTAGATTTCGTTGATTTTGGCGTCGCGGAGGAATCGTTCGGCGGGGAAGTCTTTGACGTAGCCGTAGCCGCCGTGGATTTGGATGCCTTCGTTGGCGACTTCGCGTGAGACTTCGGAGGCATAGAGTTTGGCTTGTGCGGCTTCTTTGATGTAGGATTCGTTGCGCATTTTCAAATCCGCGGCGCGGTGCATGAGCATGCGGGCGGCGTTGGTTTTGGTATCCATATCCGCAAGTTTGTGTTGGATTGCTTGGAAGTTGGAGATGGGTTGGTCGAATTGTTCGCGGTCCTGGGAGTAGGCAAGGGCTTCATCGAGGGCGGCTTGAGCGATACCGATAGAGCGTGCGGCGATGGTGATGCGACCGCCATTCAGGGTTTTCAGCGCTTGAACGAGGCCGTCGCCTTCGTCACCGAGGCGGCGGTCTTCTGGAATGCGCATGGAATCAAAGCGGAGTTCGGCGGTGGGGCAGCCTTTGTCGCCGAGTTTGTCTTCGGTGCCTTCGACGACGAAGCCATCATCTTCCTC
>PUNZ01000091.1 GCA_003551945.1 Halovenus sp.
CCAAATTCCAGTCGGAAGTGTTGCACGATAACAAAACTTTAGGCTTGTCCGCTCCAATACATCATTCATGGCTGAGAAAGACCCGTCTGAAGACATTCGCGAGCTACATGAACAATGGGAGGAGGGCTTGCTCCAAGATTTCCTTGACGCGCACGGCGAGCGCAAAGACCGGTTCGCAACCGTCTCCAATATGGAAGTCGACCGGATGTATACGCCAGAGGACACCGAAGATATCGACTACACGGAAGATATTGGTGTTCCGGGCGAGCCACCATACACGCGTGGACCGTATCCAACGATGTATCGCGGCCGAACGTGGACAATGCGCCAGTTCGCCGGTTTCGGAACGGCTGAGGAGACGAACGAGCGGTTCCATTATCTCATCGATAACGGACAGACGGGACTCTCGACCGCGTTCGATATGCCGTCACTGATGGGTATCGACTCCGATCATAAGATGAGCAAAGGCGAGGTCGGTAAGGAAGGTGTTGCCGTCGATACGCTCCGTGATATGGAGATTCTGTTCGACGGTATCGACATCGGGGATATCTCGACGTCGTTTACTATCAACCCGTCCGCGGCGGTTATTTATGCAATGTATATCGCGCTTGCTGACCAACAGGGTGTCCCCCGCGAGGAAGTTCGGGGAACGCTCCAGAACGATATGTTCAAAGAGTTCATCGCACAGAAAGAGTGGGTCATTCCACCGGAGCCATCGCTGAAAGTGGTCACTGACACCATTGAGTTTGCTGTTGACGAGACACCACGGTTCCACCCGGTCTCTATTTCGGGGTATCACATCCGCGAAGCCGGTTCAACCGCCATTCAGGAGGCAGCCTTTACACTCGCTGATGGATTCGGATATGTCGAGGACTGTCTCGACCGCGGGCTTGATGTCGATGAGTTTGCCCCACTGCTGTCGTTTTTCTTCAACTCACACAATTCGCTGTTCGAGGAGGTCGCAAAGTTCCGCGCCTCACGGCGTATTTACGCCCGCGTGATGGAAGAGTGGTATGATGCAGAGAAACCAGAGTCCAAACGGCTGAAGTTCCACACACAGACCGCCGGGCAGTCGCTGACTGCCCAGCAACCGTTGAACAACATCGTCCGTGTAACCGTTCAGGCCCTCGCTGCGGTGCTCGGTGGCACGCAGTCGTTGCATACGAACAGCTACGACGAGGCGCTTGCGCTCCCGAGCGAACAGGCAGTGCGTGTTGCACTCCGAACCCAACAGATTCTTGCGGAGGAATCCGGTGCTGCGGATATCGTCGACCCACTTGGTGGCAGCTACGCCGTTGAGTCGCTCACCGACGAGGTCGAAGCAGAAATCATGGCGTACATCGAAGAAATCAAAGAGATGGGCGACGGTTCGGTTCGTGACGGTATCCTCCGCGGTATCGAACAGGGGTATTTCCATCGTGAGATTCAAGACGCGGCCTACGAGTACCAAAAACGCGTCGACAGCGGCGATGAGACGGTCGTCGGCGTAAACAAATACGTCACGGATAAGGACACTGATACGGAAATTCTCAAAGTCGACGAGTCGGTTCGTGACCGCCAGATTAACCGGCTTGAATCCGTCAAAGAAGAGCGCGATGATGCGGCCGTTGAAGAGGCACTCGCTTCGCTCTCAGAGACGATTGAGTCCGACGAAAACGTGATGCCCGTCATTATCGATGCGGTGAAAGCCTACGCAACGATGGGTGAAATCATGGCGGTCTTCGAAGACCACTACGGCTCGTACAACGAACAGCTCGCCTCGATGTAGCGAGAGGCGGACTGTTTTCCAACCGCTGTTGTTATTATACAACTTTGCTTAATTCCGCCGAGATATCCGTTAAAGTCATACCTCGGCCGGTTGTTATCCTAACGTATGAGCGTCGAAGACCAACAGATGAAAATTCGCTGCCTTGTCGCAAAGGTCGGCCTCGACGGCCATGATAGAGGTGCACACGTTATTGCCCGCGCATTCCGCGATGCGGGGTTCGAAGTCATTTACTCCGGTCTGCATAACGCGCCGGAAGAGATTGTTCAGGCAACCGTCCAGGAGGATGTTGACGTGCTTGGCATCTCAATCCTCTCAGGGGCACACAACGAACTTGTTCCGGATATCATCGAGGGAATCAAAGAGTACGATGCGTACGAGGACACCCTCATCGTTGTCGGCGGCATCATCCCAGAGGAAGACGAGGAGTTCCTCTACGAGAACGGTGTCGACGGTATCTTCGGCCCCGGAACGCCGCTTGAGGAAACAATCACCTTCATCGAAGAAAATGTCAAACGAGATGAGTGAAATCGAGGAACTCGTTTCAGAACTCCTTGATGGAAAGCACCGCGCGCTCGCGAAGGCAATCACGTACATCGAGAACAACCGGCCCGGTTACCGCAAACTCGTCTCCGAGTTACATCAGCATACGGGCAACGCTGACGTGATTGGCATCACTGGCTCACCAGGTGCCGGTAAATCAACCCTGGTGGACAAAATGGCCAACGTATACCGGGACCGTGGTGAAACGGTCGGTGTTATTGCGATCGACCCATCCTCGCCGTTTTCCGGTGGAGCAGTGCTTGGTGACCGCATTCGGATGGCCTCGACAGTCGGTGATATGGACGTGTTCTTCCGGTCGATGTCAGCCCGTGGTACCCTTGGTGGGCTCTCAACGGCAACGACTGACGCGGTGAAAGCGCTCGATGCCTTTGGAAAGGATAAAATCATCGTCGAAACGGTCGGTGCAGGCCAAAACGAAGTTGATATCGTCAAAACTGCAGATACTGTTGCGGTGCTCGTTCCACCGGCGTCGGGTGACGATATCCAGATGCTCAAAGCAGGCATCCTCGAGATTGCAGACATCTTCGTCGTCAACAAAGCCGACCTTGATGGGGCAGATATGACCGTCAAGGAACTCAGGGAGATGATACACATGCGCAACAGTGGGCCATCACCGGCAAGTGGCCATCACGGTGCGGATGCACTCGTCGACACAGAGGTTGACTTTCCCGGAGACACTGACAGCGATTGGGAGACACCAATCGTCGAGACCGTTGCGAAAAAGGGCGAGGGGATAGACGAGTTCCTCGAAACAATTCAACAGCATGTCGACTGGCTGGCTGAGTCGGGTGAAGGAACACGCCAGGCACGACAGCGGTATGCTGCTGAAATCCAGCGACTCATCCGCGAAGATGTCGCCAAACTGGTTGAGCGCGACCTCAAAGCTGCTGGCGGACTTGATGCCAAAGTTGAGGAAGTGATGGCGAAAGAGTCAGACCCATACACGGTCACAGACGAACTGCTTGCGGCAATCCGTAACCCGGCACAGCCCGCAAACACAGAGTAACAATACCCATCCGTGAGAAAGGATACATATGAACATCCGCGACGCAACAACGGACGACATCAACGACATTCGACAGGTGGCAGAGACCTCCTGGGACGGTGATTACCCGGATATCCTCAGTCGAGAGACTATCCATGAGGGCGTCGATGAGTGGTATTCACCCGACCAACTCCGTGATTCGCTGGCGTGGGCACACACAGTCATCCTTGTCGCCGAACGCGATGACGCTGTTATTGGATTTGTCCACGCAGTGTTTGACCGCGAATCGACGACCGGTGATATTCTCCGTCTGTACGTCCACCCAGACCATCGCGGGGAGGGAGTCGGGCGACGACTGTTTGAAGCGGTCCGGGATGAACTGACTGCCGTCGGCGTTGCACAACTCCGAGCGATGGTCCTCGCCGAAAATGACGTTGGAAACGGATTCTATCAGTCATTTGGGTTCGAACTGAGTGACACGGAGGATATTACAATCGGCGGCGAGCGCTGTCAGGAAAACACGCTGGTTCTTTCTGTCGATTGATACGTCGGTGGTGGAGGCAGCGCCATCTCGTTAGAACTGCTCTGGAGCAACCGATTCGATCGTTTCCTCGCGAAGGTCATCCGACGCTGGGTCGGGAATGACGACAATTGGCCGGTCAGTAACGGTTTCTTCGGTGAGTGCACGGAGGCGGCCGCGAACTTCCTCTGGCGTTCCAGCGATGCCGAGGTCATCTATCATCGCTTCCGTTACCTCTTTTGCGGCCTCGTCGCGGTTACCCTGGTTCCACTGTTCGTTTACCCGACTGACCTCTTCTTCAAAGCGCATCGAGGCAGCCTTCCGGTAGCCTTCACCGCTTGAGACGTAATAGGCGATATGTCGACGGAGGGTATTCCGTGCGTTTTCCCGGTCTTCGCTTGCTGCTGTTGGGAGATACGGTGCGACGGTTATCTCGCTGGGGTCTCTCTCGCGTTCCTCTGCGGCCTTTTTGACCATCTCAAAGGAGTCATCAAGCTCCGAAATGGGGATGTTGTGTGGTAGCCAGCCGTCGGCAAGACGACCGACGACGCGACGGTTTGCTGGGCCGAGACCGGCATGATAGACCGGCACATTGGCATCCTGTGCGGGGAAATCCGCAACCGAGATGAGCTCACCGTCGTAGTTAACCCGCCCTTCGCCCGAGGTAAATTTCGAGAACAGCTCTACGGTTTCGTGTGCGCGACGAACCGGTCGGTCGAAGGACATTCCATGGAGGTCTTCGATAACTTTCTTCGTGCTGACGCCGGTGCCGAGGATGAATCGACCGTCGGACACGCGGTCGAGTGCGGTTGCGTTCATCGCGAGCGTTGCGGGTGTTCGACCATAGACGTTCACAATGGCTGTCCCGAGCAACAACTCGTCGGTAGCGGCAGCCATCTCTGTTAGCTGGACGAACGAGCTTTCCCCCCATAGCTCGGTTAACCAGATACCGTTGTAGCCGAGCGCTTCAACGTCTTTTGCAACTGTTCCTGGGTCCTCTCCCTGTAGCTCCGTGACCACGAGGTCTATCTCCATATCCCGTGCTACACAACCCTGGTACAAAAATCATGACTCCCGCTATCGGCTGTCGTCAGTTTCTCGCTCCGAAGATACGAGGCGCAAGATTGTTCACCTGGTTCGGTGAATAGGCTCCCATGGACGGGAGCTTACAGCAGTCACAGGCAGCGGGAATCTTCGAGACGTTTGATCCGGCCGCAATGCCGTGGGTGCAGGCGATGTATAA
>PUNZ01000068.1 GCA_003551945.1 Halovenus sp.
AACCCTCTCTGTCCTCCGAGCGGGCAATGCGTACCTCCAGTTAGTGACTATCGGTATGGATAGCACACTTGATGGAAGCACTGTTGGCACGGTACTCAGCGAGACAGACCGGCCGGTTGGTCTCCTTGCAATACGGCGAAAAACACAGCGTATTATTGCGCCACCCGATTCGACGGCGCTTCATGCCGGTGATGAACTCGTTGTAGCCGGAAAGCCAACAGCAGTTCGGCAGTTCCGGGAGGTGGTCCGATGAGTTTGACCACGCTGTTGGCCAACGGGATGGAGTTCCCGATTGTCACCGTCATCTACCGATTAATCGGCCTTTCGTTGCTTGCAGCTTTCGTCTCCGGGAGCATCTCGTTTTTCTTCCGTTGGCGTACCCACTCACAACTCCCTGAAGGGCCTGCCCTCTTGCTCGGCCTGGGCGCAGTCACGCTGTATCTGAACACGAACATCGTCTTGATACAGTTTTTGGGTGCCGAAGGGGAAGTCTTGACGACGACCGCAGTTGCGACAAATTTGCTTATCTTCGCGATAAGCACCGTCGCCGCTGCAGCAGGCTGGCAAGTTGGCGACCGATTTGGCCAGTCTGAGCGGTTTCACCCTTCACTCCAACCGAGTCTGAGCCCGCTTGTCAAAGCAACTGGCCGAACGAGTAGCGTAACCTTGCCATCACGAATCGAGGATATCGACGGCTATGAACCAGTCCCAGCCGAGACAAAAGAAGCCATGGCTGGCGAGAGTTTCACCTTTTCTCGGCGGATGACTGTCGATGCACTGGCTGGCGAACTCGAAACTCGCATTCGGACGGAGTATGACGTTGCTCACGTTGATATTGAGGTGAGCGTCGATGGAGAAATTGCGTTTCTCGCGGTTGGTGGTCGAGCAACGGGGATTGGTCCAACGCTCCCACCAGAGTCAACCGCAACCGCAATTATTGCCGACCCGGCGTTCAGCGCAAGTCCCGGGGACACCGTCCAGATATGGCATGGTGACCGCAAAGTTGGGATTGCAGAGCTGCGTGCGACCACCGGGGAGACAGTGACCGTTGCTGGCCAAGAGTCACTCATCAGCGAACTCTCACCCGATATCGAGTATCGGTTGATGACGTTACCCGCCGAGGAACGTGTCGACCGCCTCTTTGCAGGGATGCTTCGCCGGGCCGTTGAAACGATGAGCACGGTTACTGTCCAAGAGGGGTCGACACTTGACGGCATGACAATTTCGTCACTGGGCATTCCAGTTGTCGCTGTCACGGATGCTGGTGGTGATACCGAGACGATTCCAGATCACAAGCGAGAACTTACTGTTGGAGATGAGCTTTCCGTCCTAGGGCATCCGGCCACGCTCCGGCGTGTCGAGGCTGCGGCGTCAGCGGATGTCGGATACGAACCACCGGATGTGGACGATGTTGCTGCCTCACGTCGCCGACTGGAGCGGTTTCGTCGGTCATAGCAAAGAAGGACGACGAGACGAACCGAAAGCCGACATCGTTTTCAGTGCTGGCTAAGTCCATCAGCATATGTCGTCTGAGCGGTCGCAAAGTCAAGTACTCAGTATGCGGGCAGCCGTGCTTGCCTCCTCGCTGGTCGCATTTTTATCGCTGGCCACGGGGCTGGCTAACATCACTATTGGTGTGACGCTTGACGGGCCGCTCGCGCCGTATGTCCCTGATATTATACAGCAGGCGGCAGGGTTCACTGGCACCCTCACTGGTTTTGTTATGTTGTTGAGTACCTGGGCCCTTCGCCGTCGCCTCCGTGTGGGCTGGTACGCAACGATGGTGTTGTTACCGTTTACGGCTGCCCAGGGACTCATTCAGGCCAGCGTCTATTCGATGCCGCTGGTTGTGTTGTCGCTGCTTTCGATACCCACACTTGCGGCTAACCGACGGCGATTTGACAGAGACGTAGCGCTATCCAATACACAGGTTGCTGCGCTGATTGCTTTGACCGGAACCCTTGCCTATGGTACTGCGGGAACCTACGCATTGCGAGAGGATTTTACCGAAGTTGAGTCCCTGCTCGATGCCTTTTATTATACGATTGTCACCGCCAGTACCGTCGGCTATGGGGACCTGACCCCGATGACCCAAGAGGCGCGCGTCTTTTCGTTGTCGGTGGTTGTGTTAGGAACTGCAAGCTTTGCAGTTGCACTTGGGTCGGTGCTCGGCCCGGCCATTGAAGCACGGTTTGCCCGTGCGCTTGGAACCATGACAGATACAGAGTATGACCTGCTCGAGGACCACGTAATCATCCTCGGCTTTGGCGACCTGACGGAACCGCTTCTGGAAGAACTTGGCGACCGAGAGACTGTTGTTGTCTCTCAAAACAAAGAGGCAATAAGCTGGTGTCGGGCCCGAGATATCAACGTTGTTGTTGGCGACCCTAGTGAGGAGGAACCCCTCACAACGGCTGGAATTGAACATGCATCCGCCGTCATTGCTGCCACTGAAAGCGATGCTGAAGATGCCTTTGCGATTTTGACCGCGCGTGAGTTAAATCCGGATGCACGGATTGTTGCGGCGGCAACTGCTCGCCGCAATTTGGCCAAGCTTCGACGGGCAGGGGCTGACAAGGTATTGAGTCCGGCGTTGATTGGTGGTCGGTTGCTCGGTCGGACTGCGCTTGGTGAGAACAGTGGTATCGACGAAGAAGATTGGTTGTGAGACTGCCGGACGGAACTTTGCTATCATACTTGCTTCCTCCTGGTGGTGAGATTATTCAGTAGTCTGAGCACTGTTGACCGCCAGCGTTATTGGTTGACCTACCGAAGCCGTCGATAATGAAGGTCTCTGTCGTTGTTTGTACGTATGCGGATGAGCGCTTTCCAGATTTCTGTGAGGCGGTGGAGAGTGTTCTCGGCCAGAGCTATGAGTCGGTTGAGGTGGTGCTTGTGATTGATGGGAATCGGTCGGTGTTTGAACGTGTGAGCGAAGAGTTCGGTGAGCGGTCGGATGTGGTGATACACTGTAACGAAGAGAACAGCGGCCTGTCCTACAGCAGGACAAAAGGTGTCGAACTTGCATCAGGTGATGTCATTGCGTTTTTGGACGATGATGCAATCGCAGCGCAGAACTGGATTACCGAACTTGTGAAAGGATATGACAAAACCGATGCCATTGCCGTCGGTGGGCGGATGGTTCCGGAATGGGTTGCCGGGCGACCGGAATTTCTTCCAGAAGAATTCTACTGGCTGATTGGAGCGAACTACGAACCGCGTCTTGAGGATTGGAGTGAGGTCAGAAACACGCTCGGGTCAAACATGTCTTTTCGCCGGGAGGTATTCGAAGAAGTCGGTGGGTTCGACGAACAGGTCGGATTGACCGGTGACAATCAGATACAGGCCGAGGAGACGGAACTCGCGATGCGCATGTACGATCGGTTTGGAAAAGGGATGTT
This sequence comes from Halovenus sp., assembly GCA_003551945.1. Classification (GTDB taxonomy): domain Archaea; phylum Halobacteriota; class Halobacteria; order Halobacteriales; family Haloarculaceae; genus Halovenus. The sequence goes on from PUNZ01000068.1 coordinate 3,402, forward strand.
GTACAATCCGGATGCCGTCGTTGCCCACAAGGTCTTCGACTATCGGACGGAACCAGCGTGGCTGCTCCGACGGGCATTCTGGCAAGGATATTCCAAGCGTGCTGTCGAGGAGTTACCGGTCGACGGACCACCAAGCGAGGAGGCAGACTTTCTTGCACATCTTGCGTTTTCGTCTGTGCCCCGTCGGCTTGTTGGATTGGTACGCAAACCAGCACTGGAAAAGGTAAAGCAACTTGTGATGTTGGTGGCGTTAACGGCTTGTGTTGGATTCGGGTATGTCTATGGGCTGGTAAAGTTTGCTTTTCGGTGAGTTGTGCTGACCAGGGAGTGGTTTAAGATGTTAAACCCAGTGGCTAAGATAAAACTCAGTACCGATACGCTCCTCTGCCGGGATTGTTTCGAAAATTCGAGTGACTCCCTCAGCAACGTCAACAGGACGCGTCTGGAGAGCTGATTGGTCCACGTATACGATGCCAACGTGGTTAGTTACCACGGCACCGTTGATGACTGTGAATCGTCTGTCGGCAGTGATAACGACTCGTTTATCTTCTCTGGCGAATTTGAGTAGTTGCCTGTCTTCAGCCCCCTCGGGAAGAACAGTCTTCGAGCGAGCGATGTCGTAGCCGAGCGAGTCGAAAACACTGACAACCGTGTTCGGAACGTGCTCGTCGGCTAGAACACGTTTGTCACTCATTTCGAGCCGTCGGTCGCTACTGGTGGTTTCCTCACCCGATTGTGCAGTTCGTCGAGTGCTTGATCCTGGCGCGTGCGGTGGCGAGCCATCTCCTCGGGATTGTTGTAATAATATGCCAATGCCTCGTGCACCTTGCCGAGTGAAATATCGTACATTGCAGCAGCTTCCGCAGGTGATTTATCTCCGATGACGACCGTCTCGTAGACGTGAACGACGCCGACGCGAGTGTCGGCAATCCGGGGTTGCCCACTCAACACGTCATCGTCAGCTGTGATTGGCATTCTACGTAGAGATAGGGCTCCACACTATAAAAAATCGGCCACGATTGACAGCAAGCAAAACCTGGAACTCCAAACTGACCAACTCTTCGTATCACACGTCTGCTTTTCGACGACTTGCTGGACTGGCTCGAAAGCCTGGATTTGGAAAGGCCAGTCGCTAGTGATACTCGGGATATTGGCTACCTGTGTTAAATTTGGGTATGTATATGACTGGTGAAGCCTGTTTTCGGTTCGGTGCTGTATCCCGGGCGCTAGTCGCTCACGTTGATTTCAATAGTATCTTAGAGTTGCTGTGATTTCGGAAGGCCCACCCTATTTTAAATGTCACCAGCCACCGACTGTGGCCGCTATGCCGACGAGTGAGCCTTCAAGCTGACCACCAGTATCAACACATTCAAGCAAAATCCAGTCATCGAAGGTAACATGCCGAGTGCACTGGTTACTGGCGCAGCGGGATTTATCGGGTCGCACCTGGTCGATGGGCTGCTCGACCGTGGCTATCGAGTTCTGGGCCTAGATACCCTCACGACTGGTTCTCACGGAAACCTCGAGCAGGCCATTGAGGATGAACAGTTCACGCTCGTGGAGGGGGACGTTCGCGACAGGGACGCCGTCGAACGCGCCATGGAGG
>PUNZ01000212.1 GCA_003551945.1 Halovenus sp.
ACGTAGTGTGGCGGTAGGCTGTCAGTCCACAGGTCCATCTGCAACACTATCTAGGCGGAAAGAGTAAAGCAGTCACGGTCTCGCAAGGGTGTTCAGCCGTGGGTTGTGGGCCAAACACCAGCGTGCCAAAACCGGTGAAGTGGTGGCACATCTGTGTGGGTGCGCGGCGCGAGATGACGTACCCATGCACGGGTCGGTCCGTGCACTAAAGGGTACAACCCCACAGAGCAAAAGTTTTGCCAGACAGACAGTGGAGATTCGATTCAGCCGAGAAAGACGCTCAAACCACGATATAGCGGCCGTATACGAAACGCGTCAGGTACAACTAAGTGGACAAGTGTCCAGCAGATATAAGTACGAACTATTACTTTCTCACAGCAGTCGCTCTCCCATCTCGGTGGACAAGCGCAAATCCAGCGTTGTGGAGCCACGTCGCCGCGCGACCCTCACTGTGTAACAAGACTTCAGCCAAGTCCCCTGGGTCGTCGATATCGACAGCAAGGCGAAATGAGTCCACCGTCTCAACTGAGAGCCCCTGTTCGTCAGCGATTGTCAGATGTTTCCGATAGGAGCCATCATGGTAATCAACGAAGAACTCCGGAGCCTGGGTGACAAATGCGTTCGTCCCCCCACCAAGACCTGGCGCAAGCACAACGTCGACAGCGGATGCGCAAAGACGCTGTATGCTTTCTGCAGTCACGAGTGGGAGGTCCGACATCACAACGGCAAGCGGAAGCGACCGGTCTGAAAGTGCAGCGTTGACAGCGGTTGACAGCGGTCGGTCATCAACAGTGACCGGGACATCCACCGCAACGTCAGCCGTCGCAAGCAACTCCGGTGTGTGACCAGCAGCCCTAATTGCCGCACAAACGTCGTGACACATCGCAGCGGCAAACTCGCTTCGCTCAGCAGATGACAGTACTGACGACAGCCGCGTATTTGGGTTCGCTGTATCAAACGGAACGAGTATCCGCATCAGTAAAAGGGACTCACGCTTACTGCAGTTTGTAAGTATCCTGCTGGCGGGACCGCCAGTAATAGACACCACCGCCAATCAGTGCAACAACACCAAGGACAGCACCACCAGTCAACAGCAGCTGCAACATCTGTCCTTCGCTTTCGGCCTCATCCTGTGCATCCTGTGCGGTCTCGATTGCGCTCTCGAACTCACCGCTGTTGTAAAGCGTCACTGCACGGTCGAAGTTCGATTGTGCACCATCGCTGCTTGAACCTTCGACAGCCTCGCGAGCGTCATCAAGTGCCTGTCGTGCTTCCTGACTATCTTCGGTGTATCGGTGAATCTCCCACGTACCGACGCTAGCCCCGTCCTCTCTGACGGAGAGCGCCATCACGTGTTCCGTATCAGGATTTTCGTAATCGAATTCAGTTATTTCAGGAATATCCCCGTTGGCTTCAATTTCAACTTCGCTGTGTTGGTCAGGGTCAACCTCGACTTCCGCGGTCTCACCTGAATCAGACTCCTCAGCGCCTGGCCCGCTCGCCGTTATCGAAACGACAGCGTCATCGAGGTCGGACTCGGCTTCGACTGTCGACGGAGAGTTCTGGTCGACATCATAGGAGACAGTTACGGTCTCCGTCGTTCCAACCTCGGCTTCTTCCGGAACATTGTCCTCGTTGAAATCAATAGCCATTGCTGTTCCCGCCACGCCCAACGCAAGGGCGAGCAATACCGCCAGCACCACGACTCTAGAAGAGCGGATCCAACTCATCTTCTTCATCTTCGACCAAGGTCTCTAAATTCTCTTCGCTCTCGGATTGGATGGTGTCAATGTTCTCCTGTGCCTCGATAGCAACCTGCTGGAGTTCTTTAATCCGTGGCACATTGTGGACACCTGAGAGGAGGACTGCCGCAGCGACGTTTGGCTCGTTGAGCGGATAATCTCCGCCACGAACCTCCATGCTGCCGGTCTGCTCTTCGAGCCATTTGCGTCCGCGCTCGATTCCTTTGCGGTTGAGATGCTGTGGTGGTCCGGAAACGACGAGCAACGCGCGCTCAACGCCATCAATCTCACAGGGAAGCGTCAACCGGCCAAGGGCAGCCTTACGCACGAGCGAGGTAATTCGACTCGTCGTACTGGCGCTGTCTACCTCGGTGTTGTTGCCACCTTTGAACCGTGACAGGAGGCCCCCGGAGTTCTGTGGCTGAACGGATTCGGCATCGTAGCCAACGGTGGAAACACCGCCACCGGAAAGAGTGTTGATAATCTCAGAGGAGTCCACAACGCTCTCTGCGACGTTGTCGCCTGCGCTGACTTCGCCAGCGCCAAAGAGCACGCCAAACCGACGGACAATTTCGTCGTTGATTTTGTCGTAGCCGCCTTCGACCGATTCGCCGGTTTTTCGCCAGGCATCGTTATCGAACACGAGGAGGTTGTCGACTTCGCGGACGAACGTCTGGAACGACCGCGCCGCGTTGAGCGTGTAGATACCACCTTCGTCTCCGCCAGGAAGGACGCCCAGTCCGTAGACTGGTTCGGTGTAAATCCGTTTGAGATGTTTCGCCAGCACTGGCGACCCACCGGAACCGGTCCCGCCGCCGAGACCAGCAACAATCAAAAAGGCATCAATCTCGTGAACCGGAATATTATCGACCGCACCCTGCACCTCATCAATATCTTCTTCGGCGATTTCCGCGCCAAGTTCGTTGTCGGCACCGACGCCGTGTCCTTTTACTCGTGCCTGGCCGATGAGGACCCGGTGTTCCTCCGGAATCCGCTCCAGACCGAGCAAATCTGCTCGTGCACTGTTGACGGCGATAGCGGATCGAACGATGCCGCTCCCGGTACGTTCGTCGTACTCTAGGAACTTATCGACGATTTTCCCGCCCGCCTGGCCGAAGCCAATCATCGCGAGTTTCATAACTATGGTATAGCGAAACCTATACCATCGTACGCTTAAGTGTTTTGTCCGGTTATCAGCAATAATAGCCGGTACGCATATGTGACCTTAGCGCACAGCACCAGTGCCGTGTGTGACATTCGCAAGTTTGAGCGTCGCTGTCTCGAACTCGAAGCCGCTGCACGGATCCTCCGCTAGCAATAATGAGCCATCCAAGTCTGCATACGAGACAAGCGGTGAGAGCTGTGCCGCACCGGCGATTGCAGCGTTGCTCTCGACCATACAGCCGAGCATCACGGACAAACCGTGAGCATGCGCCGCCTCAATCTGACGAAGTGCTGGCCTGATTCCGCCGCATTTCATGAGTTTGACGACCACAATATCGACCGCGTCCGCAACCGTACCGACATCTGCAGCGGTCACACACGACTCATCCGCAGCAACAGGGAATGGTGTCTCCTGCGTGACTCGTTGCAACCCCTCAGTATCATCTGCGATAACGGGCTGTTCGAGGAACTCGATGTCACACGAATGTAGCCACGCAGCGTTTTCGATTGCTTCGTCAGGACTCCACGCACAGTTTGCATCGACTCGGATGCGTACCTCGGGGGCAGCCTCACGAACTGCTTCAAGTCGCTCTTGGTCGTTATCGGTACCGAGCTTGACCTTCAGGATAGGATAGCCGTGCTCGGCAATCTCGGCTGCCTGAGCGGCCATCTCCTCGGGACTGTCGATGCCGACCGTATAGGAGGTTGCCGGGGCGAGCGTCGGGTCAAGCCCCCACTGCTGATAGAGCGGTTCTGCACGCTGTTTCGCCGCAAGGTCGTGGACAGCAACGGAGACAGCAGCACGTGCAGCGGCCTCACCCGGGGCGGCTTCAAGCAGTTCACGTTCCAGCCGCTGTTGTGCAAACGGACTCTCAATCGCTTCAGCAACCGCACACAGTTCGGGAAGAACCGACTCGACGCTGTCTGGTGTTTCGTCGTAATATGCTGCGGGTGCCGCTGCTCCGACACCGGTTCGTCCCGTCTCGTCAGTGACCGTTACAAGGTGGTTCGTGGCTGTCGAGGTAGTGCCCCTGGCGATAGTGAACTCACGAGCAAGCGGGAGTTCGACCCGTTCAAAATCGACCGAGGCGATTGGTGAGTCAGCAGTCATCGTTACAGGATAGATTCAACAACTCCTGGTTTCGATTCTTCGAGCCGTTCAAACTGGTCATCCGAGAGTGAGACCGTCGCTGCCCTGAGATTTTCCTCCAGTTGGTCAACCGTCCGCGCCCCGATAATTGGTGCTGTCAGGTCTGGATGATGGGTCTGGTAGGCAATTGCGACCTGTGCCGGTGATGCACCGACTTCCTCGCCAACTTCGGTAACGACATCAAGTACATCAAAGTTTTCATCAGTGAGATACCGGTCTGCCCATCCCTCGCTGTCCGACGCTGTTGAATCCGTGGGAAGGTCGCCATCACGTTCGTATTTCCCGGTCAGGAATCCTTGTCCGAGCGGACTCCACGGACAGATACCCAGGCCGTATTCCCGGCACATCTCCAGATACTCGCCCTCAATCTCCCGATTGACGAGGTTATATCGGGGCTGTGTCACGGTAAAGGGCTCCCAGCCGTACTGGCGGGCCAACTCGTTCGCTTTGACGAGTTTCCAGGCGTTCGGCCGGAAGGTTGAGGCACCGAGATAATTTACTTTGCCATCCTGGACGAATCCATCGAGCGTGCGCATGAACTCCCGCGCCGGCGTTTCGTCGTCCCAGCGGTGAATATACAGCAAGTCGAGATAATCGGTGTCGAGCCGGTCAAGAATCAGGTCAATCTGACGGCGCAGATGTTTTCGGTTGAGCCCGCTTGCGTTCGGGTCATCCTCTCTAGTCGGCCAGTAGATTTTCGATGCGATGACGAAATCCTCGCGGTCGCGGTCTGCAAGCCACTCCCCAATCCAGCGCTCGCTGTCACCCTGTCCGTACATATCAGCGGTGTCAATAAACTGCCCGCCGGCAGCCTCGTAGGTGTCGAGTAAGGTGTGGGCCTGCTCGCGGTCGATTTCGAGATTTCCGGCATCGGTTTCACGGCCAAATCGCCACGTTCCAAAGGAAATTTCGCTGACTTCGAGCCCGGTTCGACCCAGTGAGACAGTATCAAGTGTCAGGTCCATACCGGACTCCACGGACGGGAAGGGTAGAAAAGTTATGCAAAGAGTTGCCGGGCGTCGTCAAGTGCCTCGACCATCACGTCGATTTCCGCTTTTGTATTGTAGACATAAAACGACGCCCGCGCAGTGGCGGTTATGCCGAGTTTCTCGTGAAGTGGCTGTGTACAGTGGTGACCGGCGCGAATCGCAACTGCATAATCGTTGAGAATCTCCGAAAGGTCGTGTGCGTGGACATCCTCGACTTCGAAGGCAACGAGTCCCCCGCGCTGTTCGCCTTTCCCGGGACCGAGGACATGAATGTCGTCGAACTCAGCAAACCGTTCAAGCGTATACTGCGCAAGTTCGTTTTCGTGGCGCTCAATCGCTTCAAGCCCAATATCATCCAGATAATCGGCCGCCTCAGCGAGCGCAATCCCCTGACAGATAGCGGGCGTCCCGGCCTCGTATTTCCACGGGAGTTCGTTCCACGTCGCATCCTCGTAGGTGACGCGGCGAATCATCTCCCCACCATAGAGGAATGGCTCCATCTCCTCAAGCAGGTGTTGTTTGCCATAGAGGCCCCCAATTCCGGTCGGGCCAGCCATCTTGTGTCCGGAGAAGGCATAGAAATCCGCATCGATGGCCTCGACATCGACCGGCATCGTCGGGACGGCCTGCGCCCCGTCGACGAAGATGTAGGCGTCGTGGTCGTGTGCGAGGTCGGCGAGTTCGCGCACAGGGTTGATAGTCCCCAGCGTGTTTGAAACGTGAACAACGCTGACGAGTTCGGTATCATCCGTGATGAGTTCTGCCGCATGGTCCATATCAAGCTGGCCGTCCTCAGTTACTCGGATATACCGAATATCCGCGCCGGTTCGTTTCGCAATCTGTTGCCACGTGACGAGCGAGGAGTGGTGTTCCATCTCCGTCGTGACGATTTCGTCGCCGGGACCAAGTTCCTCAAGCCCCCATGAGTAGGCAATCAGGTTCTCTGATTCCGTCGTATTCCGGGTGAAAATCATCTCCTTTCGGCCGCCGCTTGCCCCGATAAACTCCGCAAGGCGGTCGTGTGCCTCTTCGTAGGCGACGCTTGCCTCCTGACTCAACTGGTGGAGTCCGCGGTGGATGTTGGCGTTTGTATGGCGGTAATAGTCGGCGATTGTTTCAATGACCGGTTCTGGGGTCTGCGTGGTCGCAGCGTTATCGAGATAGACCAACTGCTCCCCGCCGAACTCCCGCTCAAGTATCGGAAAATCAGCGCGAATCGACTCGACATCGATGATGTCGGACTCTGAAGTTGCCATTGACAGTATTTGGGTCCGAACGGACAACATTATTTCGGTTTGCCGAAACTCTGCTTTCATTCTGCGTAAAGAGTCGGGAGCCGAAACGCTTAGCCACCTCTCGGCAAAATACCATCGTATGACCACTGTACACAGCGACTGGAATGACTGGCTTGTCCAAGAGATTGCAGAGACGAAACCGGAGACAGTCTCGCTTTGGTATCTGGGCTGTAACGGCTTCGCACTCAAAAGTGCTGGCGGAATTACGCTCTTTATCGACCCGTACCTGGGGCTAGGCGACCCACCACGGACGGTTCGGATGATACCGGTTCCGTTTGACCCAACCGACGTAGAAGAAGCTGACGCGGTCCTGGCGACGCACGAACACACCGACCACGTCCACGGCCCGTCACAGGCTCCCATCCTTGGCGAAACAGGGGCAACATTCTACGCACCCGCCGCCAGCATGGCAGTTACCGAGGAGGAGGGCTGGCAAGAACAGTGGAACCTCGAAACGGACCAGTTCGAAACGGTCGTCGAGGGAGAAACGTTCGAACTCGGCGACCTCACAATCACAGTCGGTCCTGCAAATGACCCCGATGCCGACGAACCGGTGGCCTACGTTATCGAACACGAGTCCGGGACGTTCGTCCACGGTGGCGACGCCCGCCCAGGCGAGTTTGCCGACCTTGGTAAGGAGTACGATATCGACCTGGGCGCGCTCGCGTTTGGGTCAACAGGGATGATTCCGGACAAAGAAACGCGGATTCCGAAGCAAACCACCTGGTACAACGACGAAAACATGGTCATCGAAGCTGCTGCCGAACTACAACTTGACCGGCTGATTCCAACACACTGGGATATGTGGAAAGGGCTCACGAGCGACCCGAAAGGGCTGCATAATCACGCCCGTAGTTTTGAGTATCCAACACAACTCGAAATCGTCGAGATTGGCGACCGGATCGACCTCTGAGACGAGCGAGTGACAGCTATCGCCACGAAAGCTAGGAACGCAGTGTTCCAAGCAGAGATTTTGAGACCGGCTTTTTGCCGGCGAATTGCGTGTCAACCGTAGTCAGCTTTAATAGTCTGCCAGAACGCACACTAAACACAAATGAGCGAACAGGCATTCGAGGAGCAAACACTATCTTCAGAGGGAGTAACCGTAACAAAACGGTTCGAAGAAGATGAGTTTCCGGTTCCAGCAATCGCATTCGAGTTCGAGTCCACCCGCGAAGAGGAGGTGACAATCCGACTGTCCGACGCGGTGCCGGATTCCATCGCCGTTGAGGACCTCGGGTTTCATCCGGAGTATGGGAGCGAATACTGGACGATGGATGAAGACCAGATTACGTTCGAGCGGTCCCTTACGCCCGGTGCCGAGTATACCACCGTATACGGCATCCGAGCAACTGGGAGCGATAACATCGAACAGTTTCTAAACGAACCCGAAATTGAGAGCGTCGACCCACCACTTCCGGAATCAGCCGACGGAGAAAGCGACGACGACACCGTAAAAGATGCGCTCGCATCAGAGGGCGAACTATCGCTCGAAGAAGGGGACGTGCCGGAGAGCGACGAGGCAGAGGATATCGCGACGCTGGAACTTGAAGAGCCAGCGCTTGAGGCAGAAGATGGTGATGTCGCACTCGTCGAGGACGAGACGGAAGCCGCACCAGTACCAGAGGACGAGAGCCTTGTGAGTGCGCTCACAACCGAAATCCAACACGGACAGGTGAGCGAGGAGGAGTTGGCAGCGCTTCGGGAAGCTCTGGGAGTCGGCAACGAGCGTGGGAGTGCCGTTGCTCGACTCGACCAGCTACAGCGAGATATTACCGACCTCCGGGCATACACCGCAGCACTCGAGGAGTTTCTGGACGAGAACGGTACCGGCGCGGAGTTGATTACAGAGTTGGACGAGCGAGTTGAAACGGTAGCCGGTCGAGTGACAGATGTTGAGTCCGAGCTAGATTCGGTGACTGATACGGTCGAAGCAGAGCTAACGACAGTCACGGAGGACGTGGGGCGCGTCGAAACCGAGCTTTCTGCCATGAGCGAGGAAATACAGACCGTCGATGAAGAGCTTGGCGCCGTCACAGAAGACCTCAACTCGACCGAGGAGACGCTTTCGGAACTGGAAGAACAAGTCGAAACACTCGAAGGGAAGGTAACCGACGAAGATGTGAAAGAGCGCGTCGAGGAGGTTGCAGAGTCCATCTCAGACCTGAAAGAGTGGCAAGAGCAGATTAAAAAGACGTTTGGCGGCGGCTAATCCACGTAAGCGACTGATCGTTGGCTGTTATTGAACGGAACGAATCCGTTGAATACCATCAATCTCTTCGATAACTTCTATGACCGGGTCAGGAACGAACTGCTCCCAGTCAGAGCCTCGGAGCATTGCGCGGCGGATTTCGCTGCCTTTCAGATTACTACGGTCAAACATCTCAGTCTGTTGGACGTCGACACCGGCCTCACGAAACAGTCGGACAACGAGTGGGTTGTTCGAGTAAGCAACATCAAACCACGGGGACATGCTCTGGACGTGGCTTACCCAGACAGCATTCCGGTCAAGGTCTTCAATGGGAACGGCATAGTGTGTTGTCTCAAGCGGCTCGAGAGATTTTCGTATCATCATCATCCGTTCACCTGCAGTAAACGGGTTTCGAGGCGAGTGTGACGCATCAGCGCTGCCTATCCCCAAAATGAGTTCGTCGACATCATCGATAATCTCCCGGACCACACGCTCGTGGCCGCCGTGAAATGGCTGGAATCGGCCGATAAGAATCCCTCGCGTAGGCATACCTGCACATTGATACCGGGTGAAATATAAGTACCCGGACTTAGCGGGACGGGAGGCTGAAAGTACCCAGAATCCACCGGACTGCACCGGGATAGAGCAGAGCGAGAGACCCAACGGGTAGGAGAAAGTATATCAATCGACAGTCCTTGAAATACGGCTAGAGAAACGTTTGTATGAGCAAGGATAACGACGCTCCGGATACCGACCGGGAACCCGATGGTGAGGGGGCGACGGAGCCCATAGAAGAACGCCCAGCGGGCGACGCTTCGGAGGATTCCGTCGAGGAACCTGACCGTCAAGAACCGGTGGGACCCGCTCGTCATAATGGCGCTGGGGCTGGGTCGGGTCAAGAAATCCAGCCACCTGATGAGCGACCGGAAGAGACTGAAGACGAGGAAAGCGCCATCGATGAAGCTCTGGGAAGCAACGTCGACGAGGATATGGACATTGACGAAGAGATTGCCGAGGATGACCCACTTGGCGGACTCAAAGTCGAATCGTCCAAAGATATCAAAGTACCCGAACGGCTTGTCGACCAGGTTATCGGACAGGACCACGCCCGAGATATCGTTTTGAAGGCGGCGAAACAACGCCGGCACGTGATGATGATTGGGTCGCCCGGGACCGGGAAATCCATGCTGGCCAAAGCGATGAGCCAGTTGCTGCCAAAAGAAGACCTCCAAGATGTGCTGGTCTATCACAATCCTGAGGATGGCAACCAGCCAAAGGTCCGCACGGTTCCGTCAGGGAAAGGCGACCAAATCGTCGAAGCCCACAAGGAAGAAGCCAGAAAGCGCAACCAGATGCGGACGTTCATCATGTGGATTCTCATCATCCTCATTCTGGGGTATGCGCTCATTATCGTCCAGCAGATTCTGCTGGGCATTCTCGCAGCGGGTATCATCTATCTTGCCTTCCGCTATATGTCCCGGGGCAGCGATGCGATGGTGCCGAATATGATTGTGAACACCGCCGAACAGCAGACCGCCCCGTTCGAGGATGCAACGGGCGCACACGCCGGTGCACTGCTCGGCGATGTTCGCCACGACCCGTTCCAGTCCGGTGGAATGGAAACACCGAGCCATGACCGTGTCGAGCCTGGTGGCATCCACAAGGCAAACAAGGGTGTGCTCTACGTCGACGAGATTAACACCCTCGATATTCGCACGCAGCAAAAGCTCATGACGGCCATTCAGGAGGGAGAGTTTGCAATTACCGGACAGAGCGAGCGCTCGTCCGGTGCAATGGTGCAGACCGAACCCGTCCCGTGTGATTTCGTCATGGTCGCCGCAGGGAACATGGACGCGATGCAGAACATGCACCCCGCGCTTCGTTCACGTATCAAAGGATACGGATACGAAGTCTACATGGATGATACCATCGACGACACGCCCGAAATGCGCCGAAAATACGCGCGTTTCGTTGCACAAGAGGTCGAAAAAGATGGTCGCCTCCCACATTTCACCCGCGACGCAATTGCGGAGGTCATTCTGGAGGCACAGCGCCGTGCCGGTCGAAAAGACCACCTCACGCTCGAACTGCGTAACCTCGGTGGACTCGTCCGCGTGGCTGGCGATATCGCCCGCGCACAGAACAAAGAATACACCGAACGTGAGGATGTCCTCGAGGCCAAACAGCGCTCGAAATCCATCGAGCAACAGCTCGCTGATGAATACATCGAGCGCCGCAAAGCCTACGATATGACCGTCTCCGAAGGCGGTGTTGTCGGTCGCGTAAACGGCCTTGCCGTGATGGGTGAAGACTCCGGTATCATGCTCCCAGTGATGGCAGAGGTCACCCCCGCACACGGTCCTGGGCAGGTCATTGCCACTGGAAAGCTCAAAGAAATGGCCCGAGAGGCTGTCGAGAACGTGAGTGCGATTATCAAGAAGTTCTCCGAAGAAGAAATTGAAACCGAAGTGCCGGGCTGGAACGAAGAACGGTATGCCGACCACTCGTACCCAACGAAATCACTTGTTGGGAAGGATGTCCACATCCAGTTCGTCCAGACCGGTCAACAGGGTGTCGACGGCGACTCGGCATCGATTACCGTCGCAACCGCGGTCATCTCCGCGCTTGAGAATATTCCAATCCAGCAGAACGTTGCGATGACCGGTTCGCTGTCGGTTCGCGGTGATGTCCTCCCAGTCGGTGGTGTCACCTACAAAATCGAAGCCGCCGCAAAAGCAGGCATCGACACCGTCATCATCCCGAAGGCGAACGAACAGGACGTCATGATTGAAGACGAGTACAAGGAGATGGTCGAAATTATTCCAGTGACGCATATCTCTGAAGTGCTCGAAATTGCGCTCGCTGCCGAACCGGAGAAGGATTCGCTGGTCGACCGGCTCAAATCCATCACCGGGAGCGCACTGGAATCCGACGTAACCCCAAGTAGTGGGAAACCAAGCCCACAGTAATCCGTGACGCAGTGGGCGTCGTTTCTGGTTGTCATCGTTTTCATTCTTGTTGTTGTCCTCGTACTGGCAAGGCAGTCGCAGGCGATTATTGAGGAGTATCCAACGGGCAACCAACCGACCGGTGACCCAACACCGGAGCAACCAGCAGGAGACGAGGTTGCCACCGAAATCCCATCAGTTGAGCCGTCAACCACGGGCCGAAAGGAGAAGAGAAATGGAGCGCCGTCACACGATGAGGAGTTCATCCCGCCAGCGAGCCGTCAACCACGGGCCGAACAAGAGCTTGTTTTCAGCCCCCTACTGATGCAGGCAAACGTTGCAGTGACGCAGGGAATTGTCGCCCTGCTCGTTATTGCTGCAGCGTGGTATTTCAACATCCCTGCAGCAGCGTTTGGGATTGTTGCCGAACCGATGAGTACCGGCTTGCCTGCCGTTGTGGGTGGGATTACATTTGGGCTTGTGCTGTGGCTCTGTAACGAAGGAGCGACCCGAGTGGCCGACGCACTGGATGCCTCGTATGATGAACGCGTCCGAGAACTGCTTGCACCCGAAAGCGGGGTTGGATGGGCGCTTTTGTTTGGCGTCGTGTTACCACTCATTGCAGTCTCCGAAGAGTTGCTGTTCCGGGCGGCGCTAATTGGCGTTCCGGCCGCCGGATTTGATCTCTCTCCATGGCTGCTTGCAGTTGGTTCATCTGCTGCCTTTGCCCTCGGTCACGGCGCACAGGGCCGAGTTGGCATCATCGTGACCGGACTGCTCGGGTTCGTCCTTGCAGCGGGATATATCGTCACAGGGAGCCTGCTTCTTGTCATTATCGCCCACTACGTTGTCAACGCAATGGAGTTTTTCATCCACGAGTATCGGTGATAGCCGGCAGCTCTCGATACGTCCAGCACGAGAGTCGATGTTATTCAAACCACGACTGTTGGTCATCGGACAGCACAAGCCAGAGCGCACAGAGAAACGCACAGGCGACTGCAATTGCAGTCAGTGAAAACGCAACACGATAGCCCGTTTCGGTGTAGACGACAGTTCCCGCGATGACATCCCCGGTCCGATAGCTATCGAGTGCAACTCCCATCGCCGTCGGCAGGACCGTCGCACCGAAAAACCCCGCACCGTTGACCGTTGCGGTGGCGACACCGCTCGCTGCTGGTGGATATCGCTCTTTGATGATAGCCAGAATCAGCACCGTAAAGCCGACACAAAAGCCGACGATAAAGTAGACACCAGCAACCACAGAAAGCGGAGGCGTGCCAACTACCGGGATGACAGACAGCGCAAGGGTGAACAAGCCAAGCCCGAAGACCAATGGAACCTTCCGCTGGTCGAGGCGGTCAGAGACCCAGCCGACCATCGGCGCACCGATGAGCATACCGATAGAGCCCAGTAAGGTGTAATACGAAGCGGTCGTGACATCCAGTTCGTGGACGACGACGAGATACGGAATGCCCCACAAGCCAATAATTGTGAGAATGGTGCCCATCGCCGCAAAGAACATGAGCGACAGAAGCCACTGAATTCGGTCACGAAGCAATGATTTGAGATGCCCGCCCGTTTCCGCAAGCGAGACGCTTGGTTGATTTGGAACGTTTTCGATGGGGTCGAAACCAGCAGTATCCGGCGAGTTACGAACGATAACAAAGACAAAGACAGCAACAGCCAGTCCGAACAGGGCAAGTCCCTGAATGCTCACCTGCCAGCCAACGGCATCAACGGCGAGTGCCAGCGGTGTCGTGGCGATGATTGCCCCCAGCCCTGCGACTCCCGTGGTCAGACCAGTCATCGTCGCAAATTCGTTTGCTCGGTACCAGTTTGCGGCAAATTTGAGAATAGAGATGAAAATGACGCCGCTTCCCAATCCAAGGAGTGCGCGTGAGAGAAATGCCGTCAGAAAGCCCCCACTCAGAGTAAATGCGATTGCAGAAAGGCTGAGCAACACTGCCCCGAAGGCACCGACGTAGCGTGGTCCCCAGCGGTCGGCCATCGCCCCTGTCGGAATCTGAATCAGTGCATAGACGACGAAAAAAGAGGCATGGAGCGTTCCGAGTTGGGAGGCCGTAATTTCGAAATCGACGGTGAGTTGCTCTGAGAGGACTGCTGTCGAGAGCCGATGAACGTTAACAAGTAAAAAAACAAGCGCGAGCGCTCCCCAGCCAAGCCAGCGGTATCTGGTCGGCGATTCGAAGAATCTCATGCCTACAGCCACAGGGCGGAGCGCCTAATAGCTGGCTTCTCCGCTCAAAAGCCGTCAGAAATATGAATTATTTTCGTGCCGGGACTATATTTCAAACGACTCCCGGCCCTTCACGGTGTCTCGCCTGCAACCCGGCTTCGGCGATGTTTACGCCGTACTGTGTCGTTCGTGTGAGGCTGTCGACGACCAGACTGAGCAGGTAGCCATCCGAGAGGTCCCGGACGTAGAGCTGTTCATCAAGCGCTGCCAGCTCGTCAGTGAGCTGTTCTGCCTCGGTGACGACAGCGCTGAATGCTGCATCATCTGGGGATTCGAGCAAGGCAGCGAGGGCATCCTGGACAATTCCCTGTGTGCGTTCCCCAAGCGCCGTCAGTTCAGTTGAAAGTTCCTCCGGTGGAGGGCCGTCGAGACGGCCAGCAATGCTGGCGATTTTTTCGGCGTGGTCAGCAACCCGTTCGAGCTGTCTAGCAGCCATATAATACTCGAAGGGTAACAACGTGCCATCACCCATTGTCACAGCCGGGTCGACAAGCGATTGCTGAAACCCGCGGGAGACGAGTGCAAACAGGCGGTCAACGTCATCATCCTGCTGAGCAATGTGGCTTCCAGTCTCTCCATCCGAACTCGTCACGGCCGCAATCGCCTCGTGATGCATTTCGAGTGTGGTGCGTTCGATTTGTGCGAGCGTCTGTTCGGGCGAAAGGTCACCAACAGCGAGCATCGTGCGAGCAGTGAGCGTCGATTCCGTCTCCGTCATCACTTCAAGTCCAACAAATCTCCGAATGGCCTGGATCACGGCCCGTCGCTGCTCGCGTGTCCGCAAATCAGCAACGTGAATCTCGTCACAACCGGCAATGTATGCGGAGGCAACCGAGAGGGAAAGCGATGGAGAGTCACGGTTTCCAGCGGTGATTTCCGCCCGCTGTGGCTCGCTCCCTGTCCCGTTTGGGCCCCGTGTCATCACAAGCTGGTCGCCCTGCTCGTAGAGGTTGACGGTTGCACCCGGTTCGATATGCTGGTCGATCGCCCACGTCTTCGGAAGCGAGACGGTATAGGTTGACCCGCCGGTAAGCTGTACCTTCCGCTCGACCGGTTCAGTATCGTCGTTCATATCTCGTATGCTGAGCATGGTTGGGTTGTTGCAGTGGGGCGGTGAACAGGTGTGATAATAGCAGACATAGATTAGTAGATGAGTTCGTCGTCGTTTTCGACCATATAGAGCGTTCGTGCGCAGATGTTAACGCCGTGGTCACCGATACGTTCGAGGTCACGAATTGTCAACAGCGCTCGTGAGATGTCTTCCAGCGTAGTGTCGAGCTGGTCATCAGCAGGTTGCGTGCTGGTCAGCAACTCACGGACGAGACGTTCGCTTGTTTGTCTGGACGCTAAATCGAGCTCGTCATCCGTGGCTGCAATATTGCGGGCAGCCCCAGCATCGTCTCGGGCGTATGCATCCATCGCGTCGGAAACAAGGGCCCGAGACTGGTCGACGAGTGGCAGTACATCAGTCGTTTCGAGCAGCGTTCCATCTGCTTCGCTCCCATATCGGGCCAGATTCGTCGCAAGGTCTCCAATTCGTTCAAGGTCAGTGATAATTTTGAACGACGAGGCGATAAATCGAAGGTCGCCAGCGACTGGCTGTTGCAACGCGAGCAGTTGGATACAATCGCTCTCAATATCCAGATACCAGTCGTTGATATCTTCATCACCTTCGATGACCTGCATTGCTCGTTGCTGGTCGCCAGTTTCAAGCACCTCTGCGGCCATATCATACCGTTCCAGCGTCGTCTCCGCCATTGCAGTAACCTGCCCACGGAGGTCATCAAGTTGGCTCTGGTAGCTGTTTCGGGCCATGTTATCCGAATTTCCCCGTGATGTAATCCTCAACGCGCTGGTCCTCTGGGTCCTCAAAGATCGTTGCTGTATCGTCGAATTCGACGAGTTTGCCACCCGTCAGAAAGACGGCTGTCTTATCCGAGATGCGTGCCGCCTGTTGCATGTTGTGCGTGACGATGATGACCGTGTAGTTCTGTGCGAGATCTTCAATGAGGTCCTCAATTTTTGCTGCTGCGACTGGGTCCAGCGCCGATGTCGGCTCGTCCATCAGAATGACCTCCGGGTCCGGTGCAATTGCACGGGCGATACAGAGACGCTGTTGTTGGCCTCCCGAGAGGTCAAGTCCCGAGGAATCAAGCTGATCTTTCACTTCATCCCACAGGGCCGCCTGCTTGAGTGCACGCTCAACCTGCTTATCGAGGTCGACCTTGTCAGCTTTCCCCTGGACTCTGAGTCCGTAGGCGACGTTGTCGTAGATGCTCTTTGGGAACGGGTTCGGGCTCTGAAACACCTGTCCGATTCGCCGCCGGAGTGCAACAGGGTCGACATCGTCATCATAGACATTTTTGCCGTTGAAGCGGAGTGTTCCCTCAACCTGACACATGCTGATTCGGTCGTTCATTCGGTTAATCGACCGAAGGAAGGTCGATTTGCCACAGCCTGAAGGCCCGATAATTGCCGTGACTCTGCGTTCCGGAATCTCGGCAGAGACGTCAGACAGTGCCTTCTCCTCGCCGTAGTAGACGTTCAACTTCTCGGCAGAGACGACTGTCTCAGCAGTGTCCTCATGCGTTTGTTCGTCGACCTGTACCTCCGTCGAAATCAGTTTGTGTGTATCATCTTGTGTTGACATGGTTAGACACCTGTGAGTGAGACATCACGCTCGTATTTCCGCCGGATATAGACCGCAACGGCCTGCATCGCCAGCAGTACAAGCAACAGGACGATAATCCCCATTGCGGCAAGTGCCAAAAACTCCCGTTGTGGGAGGTAGGTCCAGTTGTAAATCTGGACCGGCATGCTGCTGAACGAATCGAACGGGCCACTTGGAACGGATGTGTCGGTAAAGAGCGCACCAACCATCAACAGCGGTGCTGTCTCGCCCACCGCCCGAGCAAGTGCAAGGATGGTTCCGGTCATGATGCCCGGAATCGCCTGTGGAAGGACGACCCGACGAATCGTCTGCCACTGAGTTGCGCCTGCCGCTGCCGAACCGTCACGCATCCCGTCTGGAACCGCTCGGATTGCCTCAATGGAGGCAACGATTACAATGGGAACGACAAGCGCTGACAGCGCAATTGCCCCCGCAAGGATGACGCTTCCCAGTCCCGCGCCGTTGACGATGAGCGCGAGAATGAGAATTCCGTAGACAACCGACGGCACCCCTGCAAGGTTTGCAAGGTTCGCTTCGATGAGCCGCGTTGTCCGGTTATCAGGCGCATACTCAACGAGATAAAGCGCCGTGCTGATACCGAGAAAGAGGATAAATGCGGTCGTGAGCAACATCAGCCAGATAGAGGCGACAATAGCGGAGTAGAATCCGGCGTTCCCTGGCGTCTGTGAGCCGGTATTGCCGAGGAATCGGCTGATTTCGATACCGAATCGTTGCTGACCAATAATGCCCTCGTAGAAGATATCCGCAAAGAGAAAGACCAGCATGATAACACCGAACGATGACGCGGCGACAAGCGTGGCGTAAAAGACCCGGTTTTTGAACTTCTCGGAGGAGAGGTCAACATCGGTAATACTCTGACCAATCGCTTCGCTGCCGCGCTCAGTGTCGGTACTCATCGGTACACCTCCTGGAATCGCCGTTTCAGATAATCATTAATCAGGTTGGCTGTGAGCGTCATAATAAAGAGGATTAACCCAACCGCAAACAGTGACTGATACTCAACCGACCCGACGGCCGTTGTCCCGCGTGCAAGCGAGACCATGTAGGCCGTCATCGTCATAATCTCGGAAAATGGATTGGCCGTCAACTGCGGCTGGAACCCGGCAGCAAGCGAGACCGCCATCGTCTCACCGATTGCACGAGAGATCGCAAGGATATACGAGGCGAGAATACCCGAAAGCGCCGCGGGGAGAACAATACGCAGCGAAACTTCGTATTTTGTCGCTCCAAGCGCGTAGGCACCATTTCTGAGGTCGTCTGGCACCGCCTGCATCGCATCTTCACTGATGGATGAGACCATCGGAATCGTCATCGTTCCGACGACAATCCATCCAGCCATCATGCTGTAACGGCCAACGGAGATGCCGAACAAAGACCCGAGTGCACCGACAACAATCGGCGTAATAAACGAGACCGCGAAAAAGCCGTAGACGATCGTTGGAATGCCGGCAAGGACTTCCAGAATCGGCTTCAGTCGGTTACGCGTTGTTGGCTTTGCATACTCGGAGAGATACAGCGCCGTTGCCGTTCCGATTGGGATGGAGACAAAGGCTGCGCCGATAGTGATGACGAGCGTGCCCCAAATAATCGGGAGTGCGCCGTGGGCAGGTGGGGACCGTACTGGTGCCCACCGTGTCCCGGAGAAGAACTCCGAGAGCGACACCGTCTGCCGGAAGCTCTCTTGGCCGATGAGAACCTCCCAGATTCGTGCTCCATAGAAGTATCCTGCTGCGTTGTCGAAAAGAACAACGAACAGTGCAATTGTCGTCAAAACGGTAATTGAGGCACAGCCAAATAGGACTCGCTTGACTCGTCTATCTGTGGCGCGGTCGCCACGAAGCTCATCACCGGAGAGGTCTGGCTCTTGTATTTCTGTACTCATACTCAGTCACCAAGAAATTGGGTTCATAAAATTTCGACACCAGCCGCGCTATGGGTCCTCTCGTTCAATGGTTAGTTCATCAGCAACCCCGAGTTCGTCAAGGATGGCATCAAGGACGTCGTGATTCTCACTAATCCACTCAGGTGGTGACTCGAAAAAGCCAACCGCAGGTGCAAACTCAAGCTGGTTGTTGATGTAGTACCGTGCAAAGTCACCCAGGAGCTTTGGTCGCTCCTCGAGCGAGGCAGTGTTGACGAAGAAAAATAGCGGTCGAGCAAGCGGTGAGTACTGCCCTTCCTCAATGTATTCTTCTTCGGGTGGGAAGAACTCGCCCTCGTACTCCGGATTATCACTTTCCACCTCAACGGGTTTCAGGTCGGCACCGTCGGCCATCTGTTCGTTCATGTGACCAACACCTCCCCAGCCCATGGCGTACTCGTTATCCGAGACGGCGTCCCAGATTTCGTCGGTCTGGCTCGTCGCCGAGTAGTTATCTCGAATGCGGGCAACCTCGCCGTTGATTGCTTCCGTGAAATAATCGAACGTCCCGGATGCATCGTCTCGGGCGTGCAAGAAGATGTCTTCATCCGGCCAGTCATCCCGAACGTCACTCCACTGCTCGACATCGGATTCGAAATCCCAGATTTGGTTGAGTTCGTCGAGGGTAATCTCGTCACACCAGTCATTGTCGGCGTGAACACCCACAGCGAGCGTGTCCTGTCCGATACTGAAATCGACCGCCTCGATATCGTTTGCATCACAGGTGTCTTGCTCGTCATCGAGGATTGCACGGCTTGCACTCTGAATATCGGAGTTACCCTGACAGAATTCGGCGAACCCGGCACCGGTCCCTTGTGGGTCGACTTCGATACTCACGTCATCATCGTATTCATTCTCGAAATTCTCTGCGGCCTCCTGCGTAATCGGCGCAACAGTGTTCGAGCCGGATGCAACGATTGTTGTATCTCCATCACTGCCCAGCGCACCACAACCCGCAATAGCCACGGAACTGCCTGCGGCGATAGCTGCAAGTGCCTGTCGTCGTGTTACAGTACGCAGTCTGGTGCCGTTTTCTGATGGCATCACCTGCATATCTGGCAGAGAAGTATAAGAGCGCTTATAATAGCTATATACTTTGATAGGTAAGTATATAGAATATTCTGTAGCCGGATGGAGTCGTGTAGAGCAATATATACAGCTATTGTGTGGTATGCACCTCTCCATCGTAATACCGAGAAAATACACCAGAGAAGCCCTCAAACCTTCGAAAAGAGCATATACGCAGGAAATGAAGAGTGGCTATGGGCGACGACAGCTCGTCACCGATGACGGTTGGATTTGTCTGTGTACAGAACGCGGGACGCTCGCAGATGTCAGCGGCCTTTGCCGAGCGCGAGCGTGAGAGCCGTGGGCTAGAACACA